>DIDN01000020.1 GCA_002418185.1 Deltaproteobacteria bacterium UBA5799 | reverse complement strand
ATGCCCGCAAGCTGCGAGTCAACGCTCGCGCGTATGTCGCTGCCCAGCTCGGCAGGGTCGGCCACCTCGCCTTCGCGGGCCTGCACCTGGTCGCGGAGCGTCTGCGAGACCATGTCGTGCGCGTCGCTGTCAGAGAGCCCGCTCTGCATGGCGGAGCTCATGCTGGCGAGGACGTCCCTGAGGCAGGGGCCTGTGCAGTCGTTGTCAACGGCCGTCTTGGCCAGGTCGGAAACCGCCTGAGGGTCCGCATCGCGCTGGGCGAACTCGTTAAGCTGCGGCTCTATCGCGTCGATATCGGCCTGAGAGAGATCGGTATTTTCCTGTATCTGCGACTTGAACTGCTCGACGTCCCCGCCTCCGCCGGCCTTTTCACCGGCGGCATAAGCCGAAGGCGCGGCAACGGCAAAGATCAGACCAAAAGCTGCAGCGAACCTGAAAAACTTGCTGTTCCTCATTTCTGCCCCCCCTTTTTAAGTTGCTGGTTTTTATGCCGCATATAAAAAAGTATATACCAGCATCGGAGGGCGTCAAGGGGAGGGCTTACGGATTGCCGCGTTTTTCCTTCTCTTCCATGCTGTCGTAGCCGTAGAAAAGGAAATAGACCAGGACGCCGGCGAGGGTTATGAACATGAATACGCCGTTCGAGGTGGCATACCACAGGACCCCGCCCGCCACGCCGACGATGAACCCTATCCAGTTGACGACCTTGACGGTCCGCGGGTCCATCTTCTTGACCCATAGGTCGGCGAACTTGTAGACGAGTATCAATGCGATTACAACGCCGACCGTTACGAGGAAGCCCGTTATCGACATAAACCGCCTTTCATTATTTAAAGAGCGCCTTGAGGCCCTTCCCGTAGGGGGAGCGCACTACGCCCTTTTCGGTTATTATGGCGGTCACGAGCCTGGCGGGCGTGACGTCGAATGCCGGGTTCCTTACGCCTACGCCCTTCGGGGCTATCCGCCTCTTCTGCATGTGCGTCACCTCCGAAGGGTCCCTCTCCTCTATGGGTATGAGGTCGCCGCGGGAGGTCTTCAGGTCGATGGTCGAGAGCGGGGCCGCAACGTAGAACGGTATGCCGTGCTCCCTCGCAAGCACCGCGACCGTGTATGTGCCTATCTTGTTGGCGACGTCGCCGTTCGCGGCTATCCTGTCGGCCCCGACCACGACAGACCCGATTAGCCCTTTACTCATGATGTAGCCGGCCATGCTGTCGGTTATGAGAGTTACGTCTATCCCGTCCTTTTTAAGCTCCCATGCCGTGAGCCTTGCGCCCTGCAGAAAAGGCCTGGTCTCGTCCGCGTATACCTTTATCCGCTTCTTCCGCTCTATGGCGCCCCTTATGACCCCGAGGGCCGTCCCGTAACCGGCGGTTGCAAGCGCGCCTGCATTGCAGTGGGTAAGGACTGCGGAGCCGCTCTTAAGTAGCCTGCCCCCGTGCTTTCCGATGAGCCGGTTTATCTCGATATCCTCCCCGTGCATCCGCAGGGCCTCGTCAACGAGCCTCTTTTTCAGGGCAGGGACGTCGAGGCCGGGGTTGGATTCCACGACGCCCCTCATGCGCTCGACCGCCCAGAAGAGGTTTACCGCAGTGGGCCGGGCAGAGGCGATGAGCGTCGCGACCTTGCCGAACTCCTTCCTGAAGGCCTTCCGGTCCCCGGCCTTTATCCTGAGGGCGCCGAGTGCCGCTCCCATTGCCGCGGCAACGCCTATCGCCGGGGCCCCCCGGACGACCATGTCCCTTATGGCGCAGGCTACGTCCTTATGCGAGCGGTACCTCCTGTATACCTCTTTTTCGGGCAGGAGCCGCTGGTCTATCATTACGACGGTATTGTTCTTCCATTCCACTGTCCTGAACATTGCACTCTCCTGTCAGGCTGCTCAAAAATCCATCTGCTTCGTTGTCTTCGTCGCCTGGACACTCCGGCGTATACAAAATACGCCTCATTCCTCGCTCCCCTTTTCCTGATGGGGCCTCGCATCCGGAGCTTTTTGAGCAGCCTGAATGTGGTTTGATTTTTTCAGCAAACGGCCATATCAAATGGCGGGGTCCGTGCTTCCGAGGACGCTCTCGTCGAAGGGCTGCACCTTTACCGTCTCTCCGGCCTTGAACCCCTCCGAGCCCTCAGGCACTATTATGAAGGAGTTGGCCCTGACCATGGTTGATATCATGCCCGAGCCCTGGCCGTCAAGCGGGGTTGCGCTAAATGCACCGCCTGCCAGGGAGAGGTCGGCCCTTATGAAGTTCATCCTGCCGGGCTTTATCCTGAGGTCTCTGGTAATGCGCGCTTCGAAAGCCCGCCTGAAGAGGTCCCCTCTCCCGGCCATCTTCAGAAGCGACGGCCTTACGAACTGCTCGAAGGCGACCATCGAGGACACGGGGTTCCCGGGGAGGCCGAACGCGGGTCTTCCGCCGATTACGCCGAAGGCGAGGGGCTTCCCGGGCTTCATCGCCACCTTCCAGAATATCATTGACGAGCCCATCTCCTTCAGGACGTCCTTTACGAAATCGTAGTCGCCTACCGAAACGCCGCCTGACGAGACTATGCAGTCCGCGCTCATTGCAGTCTCGAGTTTTTCTCTCAGGCTCTCCCTCGTGTCCCGAGCTATGCCGAGCTGGACCGGCTCGGCCCCTGCTGCCTTTACGAGCGCCGAGAGGGCGTAGCCGTTGCTGTTCGTGATCTTTCCGAAACCAGGGGCCTCGAATATGTCCGAGAGCTCGTCGCCGGTCGAGACGACGGCCACGCGCGGCCTCTTGTGCACGAAGACGAAAGGCACGCCGACGGTTGCGAGCATGCTCACCTCTGAGGGGCGTATGAGAGCGCCTTTCCGGATTACCGTCTCGCCCGCCTTGAAGTCCTCGCCCTGGCGCCTTATGTTGTCTCCGGGCCGGGCCTGCGCCTTGACGAGCACGTACCCTTCGCCCGGCTCGGTCCTCTCGACCATTATGACCGAGTCGGCGCCCTTGGGCACTGGCGCCCCTGTCATGATGCGGACCGCGGCCCCGCCCGCAACAGGCTCCCCGGGCGTCCGGCCTGCCGGGAGGTCGTAGAGCACCTTGAGCCTTACGGGGTCCTCGGGCGAGGCGCCCGCGGTGTCTGCGGCGCGTAGCGCGTAGCCGTCCATCGCGGAATTGTCCCAGGGAGGGTTCCCGCCCCTGGCGGCGATATCCTCGCCGAGCACCCTGCCGAGCGCGTGCTCGACAGGTACGCTCTCGACGCCGAGCGGCCTGATTTCCTTCAGTATCGTATCGAGGGCTTCCTTAACGGAGATCATGACACACCCTTCCGTTCATGTATTAGTGTGAAACATATTAAAACATATCACCATAAGCCTTTAATGTAAATGGGTAAGAAGGCTCCCGGGCTCGCGGGAAAAGGTTGTTGTGAGTTGTCATATCAAAGGGATTTTTTGGATAAGACCAGGCTGGCGTTCCTGGTTCGAGCGCGGCAGCACGGCAAAAGGAGGGCCTCTATAACAGATACCTTGATTAATCCGGAGGGAGGAGAAAGTGCTTCGATTGACTAACGAAAGGGGATTGCGAAAAATCAGCCCTGCGGCTCAGTGACGGCAGGCGGTTCGCTTGCCGCGAACGGGGTATCGACGGATGCGCGGCGGTCGGCCCTGACCGGTATCATGATAACTGTGCCGGGCCTGAGCCTCCTCGGGTTCAGGTTGCCGTTAAGGTACATTATGGGTTTTATTCCGGTCCCGTACCTGGCGGCTATCCTGCTGAGCGTATCCCCGCGCTTTATCTTGTGCCGCACGAAAGAGACCCTCTGTGCCGGCGGGACCTTCTTCATGTTCTCCACGAACATCTCGGCGCTGCCCGCGGGTATCTTTATCTGGTAGCCCGGGTAGTCGGGCGGGGTGAACCAGCGGAGAAGCTCGGGGTTGAGCTTCCTTATCTCCTCGACTGTCGTGCCTGCAGCCGCGGCGATGACACGGAGGTCGGTTGCCTGCGGCACCGCGGCCTTGTCATAGCGGAGCCCCTCGGCGAAGACCACCGGGCTGAACCCGTACTGCTCGGGGTCCTTGGCTATGGCGAGGGCGGCAAGGTACTTGGGCACGTATTCCCGCGTCTCCCTGTGAAGGAGCTTCTTGTGGCTTGCGAGCTCCCAGAAGTCCTCGGTCCCCTGCTTTTTGATGGCCCTGGCCACGCGCCCTTCGCCGGCGTTGTATCCTGCCGCGGCCAGGTACCATGAGCCGAACCTGTCGTAGAGGCTCTTGAAGTAGCTGGCGGCCGCGTACGTGGCCTTCTCCGGGTCCATCCTCTCGTCAATCCACCAGTCCACCCTGAGGCCGTACCTCACGGCCGTGCCCTTTATGAACTGCCACATGCCGACCGCGTTTGCCCTGGACCTTACGGTGGGGTTGAGCCCGCTTTCGATCAAGGCTATGTAGGAAAGGTCCTCGGGCAGGCCGTTTTCGCGGAGTATCGCCTGGAGCAGGTGCATGTAGTCGGCGCTCCTGTCGAGCCATTTCTCAAAGTGCTTACGCCCGTTCGTCTGGAAGTACTTTAAAAAGGCCTCGACGTTCTTGTTGACGACGATGGGGACCTCCGGAAGCCCGGGCCGCTCTGCGGTTTCAATGGAGGCCTCTGCCACGAGGAAAGGGGGCAGGGCATGGCCGGCTGACGCTATGGAAGGGCCTTCGGCCAGGCATGACAGCGCTGCCGTCTCCCCGGCTGGAACGGGAGGACTGTACCTGGCCGTCTCCGTCTCGGGGCCCGGCCCGCAAGCTGCGGGCTCGTAAACGTAGAACGACTCGTATATATTCCGGGGTTCGCTCTGCAAGTCGCGCGAGCCGGGCTTTTCGCCCGAGAGGGGCTCTTCAATATTCGGGATGAAGTAGGCGAGCCTGGCTCCGTCTTCAGCCGATACCGACCAGTCCGCTTCCGGGGTGGATGCGTGCGATTCGGGGGCAAGGATAGTCAGCGAGAGCGCGGCGGCAAGGAGAAATGGTCTCATCAGGGGCACCTTCAGCGGTTGTACGGGGTCCCGGCGCTCTGTCCGGGAACGCCTCCCGCGAGCTCTATCTGCCGGAACTTCTCCTTGACGTCCTCGGCGGTCTTTTTGGCGGCAAGCTCAATCCTTTTGCCCGCGTTGGTGAGCGCCCTGGTGTACTCAACGAAGTACTGGTTGTTCTTTATCCATTTCTTGGTGAGGCTGTGGCCGTAGGTCTTTATGCCGACGTTGAAAAGGTCGAGGCGCGCCGCCCTCCTGGCGATCTGCCAGAGCGAGTAGAATTCCTTGGTCGCCCTCATGGTCTCGGACTGCAGCTCGTAGTAGCTCATGAGCCTGGGCTCGAAGACGACGTGGTGGGCGTCATAGAGGCTCCAGTCCTTGCTGATTATGCGCCCCTCGTTTTCGAGGTCCCTGTAGCATTTGGTGCCGGGCAGCGGCGTAAGAATAAGGAACTGGACGGACTCGAGGTCGTTCTTCTTGGCGAACCTCACCGTCTCGGCGATGGTGTCGGTGGTGTCCTGGTCGGAGCCGAAGACGAACATGCCGTGTATCCTTATGCCGTTCTTGTGGAGAGTCCTTATGCAGTTCGTTATGTCCTCGACCGACTGCTGCTTGTTGTAGAGCTTGAGGGTCTGCGGGTTTATGGACTCGAGCCCGATGTAAACGGTATGGCAGTTCGATTTTTTCATGAGGTCGAGGAGTTCCTGGTCCTTCGCGATCTCCACCCTTACCTGGGCCGTCCACTTGGGCGTGAGCCGCTTTTCTATCATCGTGGAGAGGAGTTCCTTGGTCCGTTTCTTGTGGGCGCAGAAATTATCGTCGTAGAAGAAGACCCAGTCCCCGCCGTACTTCCGGTGGTTCTCCAGCTCCTCTATGACGCGTTCCTTGCTCCTGAACCGGTACTTCTGGCCGAACATGCCGGTGACCGAGCAGAAGCTGCAGTCGTAGGGGCAACCCCTTGAGGTCATTATGGGCGCTATGGTGAGCTTCCTTATGTTCTCTGTCTCCATGCCGCTTATGAGGCTGAAGTCCGGGGCGGGGAGCGTGTCGAGGTCCTTGCAGAACGGGGCGGTGGAGTTGTGCTTTATCGAGCCGTCCTTGAAATAGGAGAGCCCGGGTATCTTGTCGAGCCCCTTGCCTGTCTCGAGCGCCTTTATGAAGTCGACTATGACGTCGTCGGCCTCGCCGCGGAGCACGTAATCGGCGTACTGCAGAGCCTCCTCGGGGAGGTAGGTGACGTGGGGGCCGCCCATGAAGATGGGTATCCCGGCCTTTCTCACGAGCTTCGCTATCTCGTAGGACCTGCTCGACGTGGAGGTGATGGTGGATATGCCGACCAGGTCGGCGCTCAGGACGTCCTTGAGGTCGAGCTCTCCGACGGACTCGACATAGCTTTTTACTTCATAGCCGCACTGCCGGAGCTTGGTGCCCAGGAGCACTGTTCCGAGTCTTGGAAGGGGCATTCTGGTAAAGATGTGAAAATCAGGGGGGTTAGGCTCGATGAAGACGATTTTTCGCATCAGAAGGGGTCCTTTTCCACATAAATGCCATTCATCTTACCCGCGTACAACCGGACTGTCAAGGAAAATGCCTGTCCGGCACGCCTCTGAAAGCGCCAGAATTACTGTTTTTTCTTGAAGAAAATACGGCCGTTCTGCAGCTCAGGCCGCCCTTCTTCAATACACATCATAAACATATTTATAACACAAATATGTGAGCTGCGGCACGTGCTCCGAAAAAAAAACGGGAAACGGGACGCGCGTCCATTGGTTTGCATCGGCTTTTTTCGGAAGGACTTGAGCCCTGCGGCCTCAGGCAGGCTTGTCGCTCAGGGCTTTCCCAAGGTATTTCCCTGTGACGCTGCGGGGGGCCCTTGCGACCTCCTCGGGCGTGCCGGCTGCCACTATGCGGCCGCCTTCCGCTCCGCCGGCCGGGCCGAGGTCTATTACATGGTCGGCGGTCTTTACGCAGTCGAGGTTATGCTCTATCATGAGGACCGAGCTTCCGGAATCCACGAGCCTGCCGAGCACGGCGAGGAGTTTTTTCACGTCGTCCATGTGGAGGCCAGTGGTGGGCTCGTCGAGTATGTAGAGGACGTCCCCGGAGGACTCCTCGACAAGCTCCCGGGCGATCTTGAGGCGCTGGGCCTCGCCGCCGGAAAGGGTCGTAGCGCTCTGGCCGAGCTTCAGGTAGCCGAGCCCCACTTCCTTCAGGACGGAAAACCTCCTCCTGAGCGCGGGCTCGTTCGGGAAGAGGCCCATCGCGTCCTCGAAGGTCGTTTCAAGGACGTCGTATATGCTCTTTCCCCTGTACTTGACCTCGAGTACGTGCCCCTTGTACCTCCTGCCCCGGCATACCGCGCATTTCACATATACATCGGGGAGGAAGTACATCTCGAGCTTCTCAACGCCCTCGCCCTTGCAGGACTCGCACCTGCCGCCCGGCACGTTGAAGGAGAAGTCCCCTGGAGACAGGCCCATCGCCCTTGCAGGGGAGAGGCCGGCGAAGATCTTCCGGATGTCGTCGAAGCCGCCTATGTAGGTGAGCGGGTTCGAGCGAGGGGTCCTGCCTATGGGGCTCTGGTCAATGAGCTTGACTCCGGAGATACTGTCAAGGCCATGCACGGACGAGTACGAAAGCGGCGGCTCTGATTTCTCTCCGAAACGCCCGGCGAGCACCGCGTAGAGTGTGTCCACTATGAGGGTGCTTTTGCCCGAGCCGGAAACTCCGGTAACGCAGGTCATGGTCCTGAGCGGCACCTCGAGGTCGACCGTCTTCAAATTGTTGCCCGAGGCGCCCCGGATAATGAGCGACCTGCCGCTCCCCTTCCTCCTCCACCTGGGCACGTGTATGGCCTCCCGGCCCGAGAGGTAGTCCGCGGTAAGGGTGCGCGCCCCCTTGAGGAGGTCGCATGTGGGACCGGCCCAGACGACCCGCCCGCCCTTTTCGCCGGCTCCCGGGCCGAGCTCGATAACGTGGTCGGACTTCATTATCATGCCCGGGTCGTGCTCTACCGTCACAACGGTGTTCCCCCTGGAGGAAAGCCTTTTCAACTGGCTTGTAAGGAGGTCTATGTCGACCGGGTGGAGCCCTATGGAGGGCTCGTCGAGTATGTAGAGGACCCCTGAGAGGGACGAGGCGAGCTGGGTCGCTATGGCGACCCTCTGCGCCTCGCCGCCCGAGAGCGTCTTGGTGAGCCTGTCGAGGGTCAGGTAGCCGAGTCCGGTGTGGCTCAAGAACTCGAGCTTCGTCCGTATCTGTCTGAGGACCTCCTCCGAGACCGCCGCCTCGAAAGGGACGAGCTCGAGGGAGGAAAAGAAGGAGAGGGCCTCCTTTATGGTCAGGGCGCTGGCTTCGGCTATGTCGAGGCCGCCTACCTTCAAGGAGAGCGCCTCTTTCTTGAGCCTCGCACCATTGCACGCGGAGCAGATGACCTGCCCCTTGTAGCGGGAGCTGAAGACCTTTATGTGGAGCTTGTATTTCTTGCTCTCCAGGTAGTCGAAGAAGTCCTCTATCCCTTCGAAATCCGGCGCGCCGCCAAAGACAATGTCCCGTTCTTTGGCCGTAAGCTTCCTGAAGGGCTTTTCGATATCGACCCCGTGGCGCGGCGCGTGCTTTATGAGCTCTTCTTGCCACCACCTGTATGACGGCTTCGTCCAGGGCTCGATAGCGCCCTCGCGTAAAGACAGGGACTTGTCAGGCACGACCTTGGCCTCGTCAAAGCGGAGCACGTTTCCGAAGCCCTTGCACTCCGGGCAGGCGCCGACAGGGTGGTTGAAGGAGAGGGAAATCGGCGTGGGCCTCTCAACCCTGGCCCCGCAGTTCCGGCAGGCAGGCTCCCTTGAAAAGGCCTCCTCGCCCTTGCCCGGCATAAGGGCCCAGGCAGAGCCTCCGCCTTCCCTGAAGGCCGTCTCAAGGGCCTCGGTTAGCCTTTGCCTCTCTGACTCCTTTAGGACGAGCCTGTCGGCCACTACCCCCGGCGGGCCTTTGAGCCCGGCGGGGACGCCATCGGATATGTCTATTATCTCAGAGCCTTTCCTTATGCGGATGAATCCCTTCTGGAGGAGCATGGAGGCGGCCTCCTCGGGCGTCCTGCCGTTCAGGGAGAGGTTGAAGCCTATGCAGGCGCGTTCGCCCGGATATTTCGAGAGCAGCTCGTCGGCGGCATGGCCCGGCCCGCCCGGGCTGACAGGATGCCCGCAGGCGGGGCAGTGGAGCCTTCCGGCCCTGGAAAAGAGGAGGCGGAGATAGTCGTTAAGCTCGGTTGTGGTGCCCACGGTAGAGCGGCTTCCCCGGACCGGGTTTTTCTGCTCGACCGCGATAGCGGGCCGGATGTTCCTTATGGCGTCCACGTCGGGCCTGTCCATCCTTTCGAGGAACAGGCGGGTGTAGGTCGATAGCGACTCGATGAACCTCCAGCGCCCCTCCGCGAAAAGGGTGTCGAAGGCGAGCGAGGACTTCCCGGACCCGCTCGGGCCGACTATGGTCGTTATGAGGTTATGCGGGATGCGGACCGAGATGTTCTTGAGGTTGTTCTGCTTGAGCCCCTCTATGACCAGCTCGTCCCTGTCCAGGGGGAGCTGGGCCTCGAAGGAGAGGGCCTCGGCCTTGCCTGTCTTCTTTCTTGCCATGGTCGTATGCAGCCGTCTGTGTGCTTGATTTAACTATTAATTATAGCTTATGGGAGGGGAGCATGAACAGGAAAAAAAGAGGCCTTATCGGACTAATGCGGGACGTTACGCGGATTTCAATGGCCGGGTATCCGGTTGTGCGGACTTACGGCCTTGATATTCCCGTTCATCCTCCACAGGACGCTTATGCCCAACCCGAGCTCGGGGCTGCCGTCAGACCATCCTTTCAAGACGTATCCGGACAGCTCGACCCCAGGGGACAGTTCGTGGTTGGCGTATACGGTAGTCTCCAACGGGGAAGGGCTTACAGGGGAGGCGGCCTGGCGCCACTCGACGGTCAAGCCGACGACGGTGCGCGGCATGTACTTGAAGCTCCCGCCGGCCTTCACGAAAACGGAATTTTCAAGCGTATAACCGCTGGGTTCTCCGAGTACGTTATATCCAAGGGTCCCGAAAAAGGTGAACTGGTCCCGGTCCGCTACGGCATCGGCCTGAAAGGAGTAGTCCATCTCGCCGGTGCCGAGCCGGGGCTCGGCGCCGGTCGGCAGCTTCACCCCGGCCCCCAGGTCGATGGACAGCTGCCTCTCCGGGATGTACGCTACATTATAGGACGCCACGGCGGCCAGGTCGCCGATGCCGGAGGTGGACCGGTGTTCCCTTGCCCTTAGCGCGACCGGCACCGGCGAGCGGTTAACCCCGGCTATAACCACGTTCCCGGGCCCGGAGAGCTCCGTGAACGGTATGGAGACCTCGAGCTTGAGCGGACCGCTTTCGTAGGTGGCGGTTACCGGCAAATGCAGCACTTCCGTGGAAAGGCGCGTGCTGTAATTGCCGACGCTGAAATCAAAGCCGACGCCCAGCCTGACTGTGCCAGGGTACAGCTCAGCCGCGCCGGAGTCCCGCGCGGGCGTCGCAAAAAAAGCCGTGCACACAAAAAAGATCAGAGGTATGGATTTTTTCACAACCTGCCGTTTCCTCGTTCGTGAAGAACCGCTCGAACAGGACTATATCATAAGCGGAACACGATGTGGAGCATAGCTTCAGCTGGCCGCTGAAAAAGCCGTCTGCTTCGTTGTCTTCGTCGCTTGACACTCCGAAATATGACTCGTCCCTCGCTCCCCTTTTCCTTATGGGCCTCGAATCCTGGGCTTTTTTAGCAGCCTATGCGAGTTTTGCGTTTACGCAACCAGTCAGATAAACGGATCCCTCTTATAGGCCATGAGAAGCCTTGAAGAGACCCGCACTTCTTCTCGGGACTTACGCGACCGGCTCAAAGAACGGGTCCTTGCCCTCAAACCGCACGTAGCCCATTTCAGCTTCCGGGTCGTGCTCGAATACGAGGAGCCATTTTTTTTCGGCGGCCTCGGAGAGTAGCCCCTTTTTGGCCTTGAGGGTTTCGAGCGGGTAGAGGTCATAGGCCGTTATGAAGGGGAGCCGGAGGTGCATGGCTGTCGGTATGAGGTCGCCGGGGAAGACTGCGGTCAAGTCCCCGGAGCGGACGCTTACGACCTGGTTGTCCCTGTTGTGCCCGCCAGTCCTTATGACAGAGACCCCGCTTGCGACCTCGCCGTCGCCTTCGATGAGATCCAGTCTCCCCGCCGCCATGAGCGGCAGAAAGTCGTCGGGCCGGTAGCTCGCCCTTGTCCTTTCGTTGGGGTCAAGGGCCGCCTCCCATTCCCCGCGCTGGACTATATAGCGGGCGTTCTGGAACGCGGGCCTGAAGCGATTGCCTTCCCTGATTGTATTGCCTCCGGCGTGGTCGAAATGGAGGTGCGTGTTTATGACTATGTCGATGTCCGCAGGGGTGAGCCCGATGGACGCGAGCGACCCGGACAGGGTGCGGCCCCTGTCGACCGCGTAAACCGAGTCGAACCTTTCATCCCCCTTGTCTCCTATGCCGGTATCGACAAGGATGTTCTCTCTACCGGTCTGTATGAGGAGCGGCCTTATCGAGAGGGGTATGCGGTTTTTCTCATCCGGCGGGCTCAAGCGTTCCCAGACGGCCTTCGGGACCACCCCGAACATGGCCCCTCCGTCGAGCCTGAAAGCCCCGTCGCTCAAAGAGAATATCCTGAAATGGCCGAAGTCCATGTCCCGATTTCCCCGGTGTGCCGCCTGCCGGTAGGTTCAAGGGAGTGTCTGTTTTTTGCAGCAGGCAATGTAAACCCCGGGAGGGAGGTTTGTCAAGGGCGGGCCGCAACCAGTTGACTCGGGCCTTTCGGAGTGGGATAATACACGGAACGGAAAAAGATGCCAATTCCCGAAAGAAAGACAAGGATTATCGCAACGATAGGTCCTTCCTCGAACTCGCCCGGGGTTATCGAAGAACTCATGCTCGCGGGCGCTGACGTGTTGAGGCTCAACCTTTCCCACGGCACGAGAGAGGGGCACGGGAAAGTCATATCCGCAATCCGCGCTGTCTCCGGCAAGCTCGACCTCCCGATAGCCATACTCCTCGACCTCCAGGGCCCGAAGATAAGGGTGGGGCGGTTGAGGAAGCCGTACATAGAGCTTGTCCCGGGCCAGGACATCTCCATCTCCGCGAGCGAGCATGACGGCGACGAGAGGATGATATCCACCACATACGCCGACCTTTACAGGGACGTAAGGCCCGGAGACAGGATCCTGATGGACGACGGCCTCATCGAGGCGTCGGTCACGTGCGTCGAGGGGGACGTGATACGCGCAAGGGTCGTCTTCGGGGGGGTGCTCAAGGAGAACAAGGGCATGAACCTCCCCGGGGTCGCCGTGAGCGCGCCCTGCCTTTCGGACAAGGACCTGGCCGACCTGGCCTTCGGCGTCGAGCAGGGGGTCGACTACATCGCGCTCTCTTTCGTAAGGAGCGCAGCCGACATAGCCCGCGTAAAGGGGATACTGAGCGGGGCCTCGGCAGACATCCCGGTGATAGCAAAGATAGAGAAGGCCGAGGCCGTCGAGGACCTCGACGCCATACTGGAAGAGTCCGACGGCATCATGATAGCGCGCGGCGACTTGGGGGTGGAGCTATCGACCGAAGAGATACCGGTGCTTCAGAAAAAACTCATAGCCAGGGCCAACGAGGCGGGCAAGTCCGTAATAACCGCCACGCAGATGATGGAGTCGATGATCGGGAACCCGAGGCCCACCAGGGCCGAGGCGTCGGATGTCGCGAACGCCGTCTTCGACGGCACGGACGCGCTGATGCTCTCCGGAGAGACGGCGGTCGGCGGCTGGCCCGTGAAGGCCGTCGAGATAATGGTGAGGATAGCGGCAGAGGCCGAGGAGGCCGCGCTCGCGCACAAGCACCTTTTGCGGAGGAGGAAGGCGCCGGCAGGCTCGTTCTCGTTTGCCCAGGCCGTGGCCCATGCCGCGCACGCGGCATCGGAAGAGGTCGGGCCCAGGGCCATCGTTGTGTTCACGCAGACAGGCGAGACCGCAAGGCTCCTTTCCAAGCTCAGGCCGGTAACTCCCATAATCGCATTCACCAACCAGGAGAACATCAGGAGGAGGGCCGCGCTCCTTTGGGGCGTCACTCCCTTTACGGTCGAGTTCGGCGAGCACACGGACGAGATGATATGCAGGGGAGAGGCCGCGCTCCTGGACCGGGGGCTCGCGGACTTCGGGGACACGATAGTCGTCGTCTCCGGGAGCAAGGTCGGCATGAGGGGCGCTACCAACATGATGAAGATAGACTGGATAGGGAGCGAGGAGTGCAGGGTCTATCTAAAGAGCGGCAGGGTGCCGTAACCGAAATCTCCCGTTCCCTCGCCCGGTTATCAAATTTCTTCCGTCCCGGTCGCCGTGCCCGCTCCTTTTAAAAGGCCCCGCCGGGATTACAGCCTTGTCCCTTTTCAGAAAGAGTACTGCAGCGCGAGTATCCAGAAAAGGTCGGTTGACTTTACACCCGCCGAGGGTTCGCTGTCGTACTCCACTATATTCGAGAGCTTCATGGCCCAGCCCGCGCCCAGCGACGTAGCTATCGCGGCCTCGTTCCTCAGCTGGTAGTCGTCGGGCTGGTCGAGCCTGTTGTTCACAACCAGGCTGTCGCTGAACTCGAGATTGCCTGAGAGCTTCCACCTGAGCGCGGCCGCGGCGCGGGAGGCGGCCCAGGAGTCGTCCGTGCCGAGGTAAAGGTCCTCTGAGAAAAAGGCCGCGCCGAGCTCGAGGCGGAGCGACCGGGCGTCGTCGTCCCAAACCTGGTAGCCGACGCCCGGGCCCACGATGCTCCGGAGTTTTATGTCCCTGAACCTGTCGGAGAGCATCTCTACGCTCACGTATCCATAGAGGCGGTCGGAGAAGAAATAGTCGTATTTGAGCATCCCGTATACGTTCCGTGCGGTCATGCTGCCGCTCTCCTCGGCGTAGTTATAGAGGAGCTTGAATGTAGCGCGGTCGATGTCCGATTTTTTGACCGCCTCGGCGCCTACGGAGGCGCTGGTCCTGTCGGTATTGCCGGACTGCGAGTTCGCCCCGATGGAGACGTTGCCGGTCCACTTGAACTCTTTCGCGGGCGGGTTCAGGGACTCGAGCTTGTCCCAGCTTATCGCGACAGCGCCCCTGCCCTCGCCGGGCTCGACGACCACCTGGCCCGGGGCCGTTGTGGAAAGCCTTCCCCGGACCACCTCGCCCCCTGACAGGTGGACCTCTACCGCCTCCTCGGTCGTAATACTCAGGACCTTTTCCGTACGGATGCTCACCGGTTCCGAGTACGCGGTAGAGACCGTCAGGACCCCCTTCTCAATCCTCATCACCTTCCCGGTGATGGTGTCCCCGTTTTCGAGCACGACCTCGTCAGCGCAGGCGGCTGCGGAGAACGCGGCAAGGAAAAAAGCGCATGCCATACAGAGCGTGCGGATTCGGCGAACGGCCATTGTAACCCCCCATTGTTTTGTATTCTCTTTACTGAATCGCGGCCCAATACCCGCGGATCACCCCAGCTTGAACTCGACAGGGAGCCCGGTCGCCTGCGGACTGTCCACCCTATGCCCGATGTTTATCTGGTCTATAAGGACCTCGTTTGCGGCCTTGAGCGCCCTTTTTTCGACACGGTAATCAAGGTCCCTTCGTCTTTTCGACCACGTACCCGATGTGCCTGCCGGAATAGGGCGTGACCGGGCTGAGCTCATAGCCGTCCAGCTTTATGCGCATGTCGACGAAGAGGTCGTCTTTATTCGGGTTGATCCTCTCATGGGCCTCAAAAGACGCATACTTGTCGACCTTGCCCGAAAGTCCCGGCTCCGCGAGCCTGCTGCCGTCAAGGAAGAGCCCCCTCAGATTGCCGTTAAGCCCCTCTCAGTGGACAACGTGGCAGCCGGGCCCGGTTTCAATAGTAGATGAACAGGACAGGTCATGTGCGCGGCGTCCGGGCGGCCTCAACCGATGCCGGAGGTGCAGTGGGGGCAGCGCGTGGCCTTTAAGGGCACAACTGAAAGGCAATACGCGCATTCCTTGGTCGCCTGAGGGGACGGCGGCGGGGCTTCAACCCAAAGGCTCTTTACGCCCTTTATGAGGAGGAACATGGAGAATGCGACAATCAGGAAGTTGACGACCGTGTTTATGAACGCCCCGTAATTGAGCGTGACCGCTGCGGCCTTTTTGGCTTCCGCGAGCGTGGGGTAGGGGCCGGCGACCGTCCCGCTCTTGAGCGTCATGAAGAGGTTGGAGAAATCATAGCCGACCAGAAGGCCCATGGGCGGCATCAGCATGTCGGCTACAAGGGAGTTGACGATGCCGCTGAACGCCACCCCGATGATGACGCCGACGGCCATGTCGATGACGTTCCCTCTTAAAGCGAACGCCTTGAACTCCTTGAGCATGGTTCTACCCGCCCCGCCTCTCGGCAGCTTCTGAAGGATGAAAATATCGATGGGAATCTATCAGCTATTGCCCGTAGTGTCAAGCAGGGTGGGCTGACAGGAACCGGTCAAAACGCAGGCGCGAAGCGGGGCTTAATGGCTACCGTATATACGCTTCGGTCACATACCTCCTCATCATCCTGTGCGAGTTGAAGTAGTAGGCGACCTTCCCTATGGAGTTCTCCATCATCTTTACCCATATCCGGCGGTTGTCGTAGAAGGTCGGGATGACCTCCTTTTCGAGCTTCCTGTACAGGTCGTCGGCGTCCGCCTCGTCTGTCGAGACCGCAAGCGAGCTTTCTGTGGGCTGCGGGCCTATGGACCACCCGGTGTAGCCCTCTATGTGCCCCTCTATCCACCAGCCGTCAAGTATGCTGAAGTTCAAGACCCCGTTATGCGCGGCTTTCATCCCGCTCGTGCCAGAGGCCTCCCTGGGCCGCATCGGGGTATTGAGCCACACGTCCACGCCCGAGACCATCTTCAGGGCGAGGTCCATGTCGTAGTTCTTGAGGTACACTATCTTTATGTCGCCCGCGAGCTCGCGCGCGGTCTTTGCTATGTGCTCTATGTGCCTCTTCCCGTCCATGTCCCTGGGGTGGGCCTTCCCTGCGTAGATGACCTGTATCTTCTTTTTGCCGATCTTCCGGAGGCGCTCGACGTCCCTTAGGAGCAGGTTGGACCTCTTGTAGGAGGTGGCCCTCCTGGCGAACCCTATGGTGAGGGTGTCGTAGTCCATGCCCGCGCCGGTCTCCTTGTTCACGAAATCGACGAGCCTTTTTTTCGCCTCCATGTGGGCGCCCCAGAGCTCCTCTTCGGGGATGCGCGTTATCCTCACGAAAAGCTCGGGCTCGATCGCCCAGCCCGGAAGGTACTTGTCATAGAGGCGCGCAAAGGGCTCCGAGACCCATGTGAAGGTATGTACGCCGTTGGTGATGGCCTGAATCTTATAGCCCGGAAAGAGGACCTTCGAGACCTCGCTGTGCTTCTTTGCGACTCCGTTCATGTACTGGCTGAGGTTCATGGCCAGGAGCGTCATGTTCAGCTTGCTCGTGCCGCCGAGCTCCTTCAAGACGTCGAAAGGCACGTCCTCGCCGAGGACCTCCCTCACGAGGTCGTACGTGAACTTGTCGTGGCCCGCCTCCACGGGGGTGTGGGTCGTGAATACGCAGAGGTTCTTTACGCGCTCCACGTCCCAGACCTCGCGCTCGTCCCAGACCGCCTCTATGTCGCGCTTGTATCTCTGTAAGAGCTCGAGCGTAAGGAGCGCCGCGTGCCCCTCGTTCATGTGGTACTTCTTTATCCTGAACCCGAGCGCGCGGAGCATGAGCACGCCCCCGAGTCCGAGCACCACCTCCTGCTTGAGCCTGTATCGGTCGTCGCCGCCGTAGAGGTGGTCTGTTATGGCCCTGTCTTCCGGGGTGTTTTCCGTGAGGTCCGTATCGAGAAAGAAGATAGGGACCTTCCATTGCGTCACCAGGCTCGTTATGGAATAGACCCAGGCCTGGACAGCGACCTCTCTCCCCTCTATGGTCACCCGTATCCTCTGGGGCAGGAGCTGCATGTGCTCCGCCGGGTTCCATTTTTCGGGGTGCTCTGTCTGCCTGCCGTTCTGGTCGAGATCCTGCCTGAAATATCCCTTCCGGTGGATGAGCGTTACGGCCACCATGGGCAGGTTGAGGTCGGCAGCCGATTTTATGGTATCACCGGCGAGCACACCCAGGCCGCCGCTGTATGTCGGTATTTCGTTCCTGAAGCCCACCTCCATGGAGAAGTAGGCTATCTTGGATTCGGCTGTAAGCTCCTCAAGCAATGACATGGGTTCCCCTGAAATGAGAGTGTTTTGAATTTATCGAAAAAAGCTTCCCCGAGCCCTGCCGGGCTAAAACGCGCTCGTCGGCTTAATTTTTCCGCCTGCCGGCCGATATCATGAAATAGGATTTTTTCCTGTGGAATCCGATGGCCGACCGCGATTATACACCAGCGCCTCCACTTGTTACAACTTTCCCGGGCCCCGTTCGTCAGGTCGCGCACTTGAAGGAGAGCTGTCTTGTGATATAATGCGGCGGTGGAGGTGCCGATGGCTTCGTTTTTTAAAAGGACCCTTCATATACCTGTCCTGGTTTCCGCGCTCTCGCTGCTGCAGTTGTTTCTTGCCGCGCCCGCTCACGCCTCTTTCATAAAAACCGGCCAGGTAGCGGCCCCGGAGGCCGCAGAAGCCCTTTCTCGCCGGGAGGCCGGGCCTGAGCCGCTTTTCAGGTTCGCCCTCAGGATGAAAGGCGAGGGCAACATGGCCGAGGCCAGGAGGTCCTTCGCAGAGGTCCGCAAGTTCTTCCCCGACTCGCCGTGGGCCCCGAGGGCCGCGTTCCTGCTGGCCCTCCTTGCCACGGAGGACGGGGACCCCGAAGCGCTCGCATTGCTTGAGGAGTCAGCCGGCCTTTCAGGCATAGACGACTACCTGATTTTTTACAGGGCCCAGGCCCTCTCAGGGCAGGGCCTCCATTCAGAGGCCGCAAGCGCCTATGAATCCATTATACTATCCTATCCGTCATCTTTGCTTGCCGGGAAGGCCCGGTACTTGCGCGGAGCCGCCTTTTTCGAAGCCGCGGAGTTCCGGAAGTCGGCGGAAGCGTTCGAGAATTTCCTGAGCACGGACTCCGGGAGCCCCCTTGTTCCGGAAGCGGTCCTGCTGTTTTCAGAGTCCCTCATCAAGTCAGGCGCGCCGGAAAAGGCGGTTGCCAGCCTCAAGGGGCTGGCAACCGGGCAGCCTGCCGAAGTTCACGGCCAGAAGGCCCATGAAGCGCTCACCGCCCTCGCTTCAGCCGGGGTGAAGAGCGCAGGGTTTACGCCTGAGGAGAGGTTCAGGAGGGCGGACGGGCTCTTAAGGGCCGCCTCCTTCGATGCCGCCGTCGAGGAGTTCAGGCAATTAAGCGGCTTGCCCGAGTTCAAGGAACGCGCGTCTTTCAAAACAGCGGTCGCGCTCGCCAGGCAGAGGAAGTACTCTCAGTCAGAGGAGCTACTCAGGGAGCATCTTTCAGCCGCGGACCCCTCGGTGGCGGCAGAGGCGCTCTACTGGTACGCGCTCGTTTCGATAAGGCAGGGGAAGGAGGGCGGCGCCGAGGAAGCCCTCAAAAGGCTTTCGGCGAAGTTCCCCGAAAGCGGCGAGCGCGCGAGGGTCTTGATGCTCCTCGGGCGGTCCAGGGAGGACAGTGACCCGGAAGGGGCGGCCAGGCTATATAAGAGAGTGCTCTCCGATTTCATCGACAGCCCCGTCTCGGACGACGCCTTCTGGAAGCTCTCATGGGGCGCGTACACCTCAGGCAGGTACGAGGACGCCTACGAGGGCTTCTCGCGGTATCTGGTCGCCAGGCCCGGAGGCAGGGACACGTCGAGGTCGCGATACTGGAAGGCAAGGAGCGCGGAAAGGCTTGGAAGGGCCGGGGAGGCGGCTGAGGGATACGGCGAGGTCTGCGCCAAGGCGCCCGATACCTTCTACTGCCTCATGTCAGCTGCGAGGGCCAGGGACCTGAGAAAAGAGGCCGGGGCTGCCCCGGCGGTAACGAAAGCGGTCCCGGCAAGCGCCCCGGTCTCCGAAGGCCGGACTTCTCTGGAGGTGCTTAAAAGTGAAAGCGCCTTTGCGCAAGACCCGAGGTACAGGGCGGCGCAGGAGCTGCTTGCCCTGGGCTTGAGGGAGGAGGCCGCGGACGAGATCGAAAGGATAGCGGCGATTTACACCGGAAACCG
>DIDN01000059.1 GCA_002418185.1 Deltaproteobacteria bacterium UBA5799 | reverse complement strand
ACTGCCTGAAATTGCTTTTCTTTTTTATAGGAAGATAAATTCAGCGTCAATTCTCAATGTTTCCAGGCTGAAACACCAGTTAACAATTCATTGTTTTCCTAAGATAAAATAGGTACTTTTAAATAGGTTGCGCATATGAAACATATTTTAATTCTGAAACATAATTAATTCCATTTGAGCGCCAGATTATCACGGCCTCCCTGGCTAGCCCGGGAAGGAGGTAAAGAGCTTGTCTGTACCTGTGTAATATGCTACCTTTAAAATCCGGCCTG
This sequence comes from Deltaproteobacteria bacterium UBA5799, assembly GCA_002418185.1. Lineage (GTDB taxonomy): Bacteria > Desulfobacterota > GWC2-55-46 > GWC2-55-46 > GWC2-55-46 > UBA5799. The sequence goes on along the minus strand of DIDN01000059.1, from coordinate 21,485 downwards.
AGGCTTGGGCATCCGGTATACATACACAGGTCATGCCTCGTTCAATGAATTCAAAAATCCACTGAAAATAGAAAATCCGCCGGATTGAAGGCGAGCCCGGCTCGCCAGGCGCCGGAGCATCAGTATGCCTCACAGCGTATCGCTTATAAGCACGATTGCGGCCGGCATGGGGCTGGCGCTCATAATGGGCCTCCTCGCGTCCCGCTTGAAGATGCCCGCGCTCGTCGGCTATATGATCGCCGGCATCGTCGTGGGCCCGTGGACCCCCGGTTTCATTGCCGATGTCGAGCTGGCGGGCCAGCTTGCGGAAATAGGGGTCATGCTCCTCATGTTCGGCGTCGGCCTTCACCTCTCCCCTGACGACCTCATGTCCGTGCGGCGCATTGCGCTCCCCGGGGCAATCGCCCAGATCGCCGTCGCTACCGCCATGGGCGCCTGCGTGGGCCTCCTGTGGGGATGGACCTTCGGGTCCTCGCTTGTCTTCGGCCTTTCGCTTTCGTGCGCAAGCACCGTGGTGCTCCTTCGCGCCCTGGAGGGGCAGGGCGCGCTTAAAACCATAAACGGCCGTATAGCGGTGGGCTGGCTGGTTGTCGAAGACCTTGCCATGGTGCTTGTGCTCGTCCTGCTCCCGGCCATGGCGGGACTGCTGGGCGGAGGGGCCTCGCTGGAATCCGCTGCCAACGCCGCTCCGGGCGCAGGGCTCTGGAAATCGGTCGGCATTACCTTGCTGAAGGTGGGCGCTTTTATCGCCCTGATGCTGGTCGTGGGCAGGCGCTTTTTCCCCAGGGTGCTCTGGCTGGTCTCGCGCACCGGCTCACGTGAGATGTTCACGCTCTGCGTGGTCGCCAGCGCAATAGGCGTCGCCTATGCCTCAGCCAGGCTCTTCGACGTCTCTTTCGCCCTGGGCGCGTTCTTCGCGGGCATGATGATGCGAGAGTCGGAATTCAGCCACAGGGCCGCGGTAGAGTCCCTGCCGCTTCGCGACGCGTTTTCGGTGCTCTTCTTCGTCTCGGTCGGCATGCTCTTCAACCCGCAGGTCGTTATCGACCACCCTTTCATGCTGATAGTGGTGGCAGCCATTATCATGGCCGGAAAGACCCTGGCAGCGGTAGTCATCGTGCTCGCTTTCCGCTACCCCCTCAATACCGCCTTTACCGTCGGGGCAAGCCTTGCCCAGATAGGAGAGTTCTCTTTCATACTCGTCGGACTGGGGGGCTCTCTCGGCATCCTGAACGCCGAAGGCGCGAGCCTCATTCTTGCCGGAGCCCTTATTTCCATCACCTTCAACCCCATGCTCTTCTCGGCCATAAAGCCAGTCGAGAAATGGCTAATCGAGCGGTCGCGCTTCATGCGCCGCCTGGAGTTCCGTCCGGCGCCGTTCGGGGAGCTCCCGATGTCGACCGACCTGGACCTGCTTACAGGGCAGGTCGTCCTCGTCGGGTACGGACGAGTCGGGCGGAGGATAGCCGAGGCGCTCTCCGAACGGAAGGTGCCGTTCGTCGTTGCCGAGCAGCACCGCGAGCTGGTCGAAAAGCTGCGCGAAAAGGGGATACCCGCGGTCGCAGGCGACGCTTCGGACCCCGCTGTCCTTATCCAGGCGCATGTTGCGAGGGCAGGTATGCTCGTGGTCGCCACCCCGGATACGATAGACGTCCGTAAGGTGGTGGAGACCGCACGCACCCTCAACCCCGGGATCAAGGTGGTGCTCCGGACGCACAGCGAAGAAGAGGCCGAGCTGCTGCAAAAGGAGAACCTCGGAAAAGTGTTCATGGGCGAGCACGAGCTGGCGCAGGGCATGGCGCGCCATGTGCTTTCAGAGATGCGGCGGCGCGAATAGGGGCCCTGGCCGCATCGACGCTCCCGGGACGCTCGTTTGAAACCTCAGGATTCTATCCCCTGGAAGGAGGCACTATGACCTCGATAAAATCGATCCTGGCAGCCGTAGACTTTTCGGAGGATTCGAGGCAGGCGGCCTCGCGCGCGTCCATGCTCGCTTCCGAGCATGGAGCACGGCTCGAATTATTGCACGTGATAAACGACGTTTCGCTTCGCGCATTCGGCGAGATATTCCAACTTGCCGACGGCCACGCAGTCACGATCGTCGAGCGCGCCGAGCGTATGCTCGATGAACTCGCGCCTGAAGCAACGGCGGGGAACAGGACGGCCTTGAAAGTAAAGTGCGGCCCGGTGCTGGAGGAGATACTCTCGGCTGCCGACCTCTCGGACATGCTGGTAATAGGAGCGCGCGGATGGAACCCGCTGCGCGACCTCATCCTCGGCACGACCGCAACGCGCCTGCTGCGAAAATGCAAGAGGCCCGTCATGGTCGTAAAGAGGCCGCCCCGGGGCCCGTACAGGCGGGTCGTCGTACCGGTCGATTTCTCTCCCCATTCCTCGGCATCGCTCAGAATGGCGGTGCTTATCGCCCCCCGGGCCGATATTGACGTGGTAAACGCGCTCGATTTCCCGTTTGAGGGCAACCTCTGGCTGGCTGACGTGGGTGAGAAGGAAATAGAGGATTACAGGGAGCAGGTCCGCCGGGACGCGCTCGCCAGGATGGAGTCGCTTTTGAAGGAAGTCGACGGGAACAGGCGGAACATCTCAAGCTTCGTAGAGCACGGAGACGCCGCGAGAACGGTCCTCTCAAGAGAGGAGGAGCTTGGAGCCGACCTGATAGTGATGGGGAAGCACGCACGGTCGTATGCCGGGGAAATGCTTCTCGGCAGCGTTACACGACACGTCCTGTCAGGCTCGAAAAGCGACGTTCTGGTAGTCCATGAATAAATACGGCTGCCCGGAAAGAGACTGATGCGGGCCGTCCCGGCGCTCGGCCCTTCGCCGCGCTTGCGTGATTAAAAAGGGGCGGCACCCAGAACCATGCCGCCCCGAAGGATTCAATCAGATATCAAGGGGCTTATACCTTGGCCTCGTCCTTCTTTGCCGCCTCCATGAGCTCAGAGACGAACATGTTGACGTCGGTCGAGTGCATCGCGCAGGCCATGGAGATGGGTTCGGCCCCGAAGGCCGGGCAGGTAAAGCAGCCGCCCCCGAAATGCCTTGAAAAGACCTCTTTTGTGGACGGCCACCTCGTTGTGACCTCTCCGGTGGTCATGTCGCCGGTTATCTCTGGCATGTATTCCTCCTTAATCGTTTATCTTTCCTTGTCTTCAAGGTCATCTTACCTGTTTTCACTGGTAATTATATGATTTCCGTCATTAAAAAACAAGGGCGTTACCGGGGAGAGACCCGAAGGACCCTGCTCTCCTCGTCCCATTCAGCCCTGCTCCCCATCTCCTCGCTCAGGTTCCTCATCTTCGCGGCAATGAGCTCCGCCCTCGGGGAGCCCGCTACATGGGCGCTGAACTCGTCGATGACCGTGGGCCTCAAGCCGATTGACCTGACCCGCTCCTCGAAATCCGCGGTGAAGATGAACGACTCGTCGTTCCGCTCCACCTCGTCGACCGCGTAGTCGTCTATGAAGTTACCGGCGCTGTAGATGAGCGCGCCTCCCCCGTAAAATTCGACGCCCTGGAACACATGACAGGAATGGCCGAACACCACATCTGCGCCGCTCTCGATAAGCCTGATGCCGAATGCCCTGTGGCCTGGGCGCGGCCTGTACCCCCAGTTCGGCCCCCAGTGCGCCGAGACGACGAGGAAGTCGGCATCCTTACGCGTAGACCTGACTCTTTCGAAAAGACTGGCTGCCCGGCTGTCATTGACGTCCACCGGGACATGGTAGACCCCGGGGCTTTCGGGCCCGGCCTCCCACCCTGGCTCGTTATCGGTAAAGGCGATGAGCGCGAACCGCTTTCCCCTGACATCGAAAAAAGCGGGTGAAGCGGCCTCGTCAAGATTTCTGCCCGCGCCGGAGCGCCCTATGCCGGCCCTGTCCAGGGCATCGAGCATGTCAAGGAGCGCATCAAAGCCGTAGTCGAGCGAGTGGTTGTTGGCTATGGAGACCGCGTCTATGCCGGCGGCCTCCAGAACTTTCATGTTCCTCGAATCGGACCTGAAATGGAAGGCCTTGGGGGTAATCGACCAGGGCACGCCCCTGTCGGAGATGACGCATTCGAGGTTTATCATGCGGGCGTCCGCGCCCAGGAAGACCGGGAGCGTGTCGCCCCACGGATACTCAGGCCCTCTCCTTCCCATTTCCCGGTTCACGAGCCTCCCGAGCATGACATCCCCGACGAAAAGGACATTCATGGCGCGGCGCCTCCGCGGAAGTTCGTTCTCAAGCGGTCTCTTTGCAGGTTGTTGAAATCTGAGCGAAGTGAATAATCTCGGTGCCGATAAATCAATAAATCAAGAGGTCCTTCGTCGCCTTCGGCTCCTCTGAATGACAGCTTCGGGACTTTTCAGCAACCTTTCAGAGTTTCGACCCCGGAGGTCCGTATGTCAAGGCGTCGTCAGGCCTCAGCGGCCCTCTTTTTCCAGGGGAGCCTCGCCTCCTTCAGGAATGCCGGGACCCCGATATCGTCGAATACCGAGTAGGCCACCGGCACGACGACAAGCGTTACGAGGAGCGACAGCACCTGTCCGCCGACTATGACGATTGCCATCGAGGCCCGGGCAGCCGAGCCGTCGCCCTTGCCGAAGGTGACCGGCAGCATGGCCGCCACTATCGAGAAGGTCGTCATGAGTATGGGGCGGAGCCTTACCTTGTTCGCCAGCATCTGGGCCTCGAACCTGCCCATGCCGCGCGCCCGGAGCGTATTGGTGTAGTCCACCTGCAGGATGCCGTTCTTCTTTACCACGCCTATGAGGATGAACATGCCCATGACGCTGTATATGTTTATGGTGCTGCCCGAGACGATGAGGCTCAGGATGCCGAAGGGTATGGCCAGGAAGATGGACGACATTATGCTCACGGGGTGCGTGAAGCTCTCGAACTGCGCCGCAAGCACCATGTATATGAATATGATGCTGAGGACGAAGGCTATAAGGAAGTTCGAAAAGGCCTCGGCCATGAGCTTGCCCATGCCGAGGAACGAGGTCGCGTACTCGGAGGACATCTTCATCTCCCTCACCACCCTGTCTGCATCGGCGACTGCCTCCCCGAGCGGCTTGCCGTGGAGGTTGGATACGATCGTTATCTGCCTCTCGAGGGCGTAGCGGTCTATCTGCCCCGGGCTTGTGCCGGGCCTCAATTCCGCCATGTTGTCGAGGTTCACGAGCATGCCGCCGGCGCCGGGGACCGTGAGGGTGTATATTGAGCCCGCGTCCTTTCTCCTGTCCGCGGCTATTCTGAGCCTCACGTTATACTGCTCGTCCTTTTCCCTGAAAAGCGAGACCTTCTCTCCGCCGACCATTGTCCGCAGGCTCGACGCGATGTCCTGTACGCTCACGCCGAGGTCAGACGCCTTCCGCCTGTCTATGTGCACCTGCAGCTCCGGGTGCCTTAGCGCCTGCCCGGTGTCGGTATCAACGAAACCCGGGATGGCCTTGAGACGGTTGATAATCTCCCCCGAGTATTCGTCGAGCTTCCCAAGCTCGGGGCCGCGTAGGACCATGTTGAAGGGCGTAGCCCTGAAACCGCCGCCGGAGACGAGATTTATGTTCTGGACGCTCACCCTGAGCCCCTGCTCGTCACTGAGCAGGCGTCTCGCCTCCTGCATGAGCTCCTTTTGGTCCCTCTCTCGTTCGCTCAGGTGCTTGAGGCCGACGTATACCGAAGCGTCGGTCACGTTCGTCCGGTACTGTCCGCGGACGCCTATCGTCGTAAAGGTATGCTCGACCTCGGGTATGGCCCGTATCTTCTCCTCGATACCGGCGAGTATCCCGGAGCTCCTTTCAAGCGAAGAGCCCGGAGGGGTTTCGACTATGACCTCGAACTCGCTCATGTCGTCCTCGGCGAGGAACTCGAAATTGGAGAGCTGGGAGAGCGGCACTACGGAGGCGAAAATAATGATGGCCGCCGCCATGACCACGGCCCTGTGCCGGAGGCACCAGGCGAGGAGCTTCAAATAGGCCCCCTCCATCGTGGAATAGACCTTCGAGTCCCTCGACGCCGCCTTGCCTTCCTTGACCTTCAAAAACCTCGACGAGAGCATGGGCGTGAGCGTCATCGCGACGAGAAGCGATATCATGATGGCGAAGGCGGCGGTCAGGCCGAAGCTCTTCCAGAAGAGGCCCACGGTCCCCTGCATGAAGGCGATGGGCAGGAATATGACGACGAGAGAAAGTGTCGTGGCCATGACCGGGAGCACTATCTCCCGCGTACCCTCGACGGCCGCCTTGAGCGGCGGCTTCCCTTCCTCCTCCATGTGCCTGAATATGTTCTCGAGCACTATTATGGCGTCGTCGATTACGATGCCGGTGCAGACGGTCAGCGCAAGCAAGGTCATGTTGTTGAGCGTGAACCCGAAGTACTTCATCACGGTGAAGGTGGATATGAGCGAGGCCGGTATTGCTATGGCGGCAATGAGCGCCGCGCGCCAGTTCCGGATGAATACGAGTATTATGACGCTCGCCAGTACGCCGCCGAGGACGAGGTGCTCCTCGACCTGGCTTATGGCCTTTTTTATGAACCTGGACTGGTCTATTACGACCTGCGTCTCAATGTCCGAGGGCAGGGCCGGCCTTATCTCCCCGAGCTTCTCCTTTATCCTGTCTATGACCTCGACGGTGTTGGTGCCCGACTGCTTGCGAATAAGGAGGGATACCGCGCTCTCGCCGTCGAGCCTCGATAATGTCCTCGGCTCCTCCTCGGTGTCGAGCACGCGGGCGATGTCCTTTAGGCGGACAGGGGCCCCTTTCCTGTCGGCTACGATGAGGTCCTCGAATTCGCGGACCGACTCCATGCGCCCCATTGTGCGGAGCCCATGCTCGGTTGACTCCCACGTGAGCCTCCCGCCCGGGACCTCCACGTTCTGCCGCCTTATGGCCGAGGCCACCTCGGCTATCGGGATGCCGTACGCAGCGAGCCTGTCCGGGTCCACGACGACCTGGATCTCGCGGCTCCTGTCGCCAACGAGGGTTATGGCGCCGACGTCCTTTACGGCCTCGAGCTGGCGCTTTATCTTCTTATCGGCTATCTCGGTGACCTCCCTTGCGGAGCGCTGCCCCGAGACGACTATCGAGACGACGGGTGCCGAATCCGGGTCGAACTTCTCTATTACGGGCGGCTCGGTGCCGGGCGGGAGTTGGGAGAGCATGCCGTAGACCCTGTCTCTCACCTCGTTCGCTGCGGTGTCTATGTCCTTCTCCAGCATGAAGGTCGCGAAGACCTGCGATTGCCCCTCGATGGTGGTCGAGCGGAGCTCGTCCATGCCGCTTATGGTGTTTACTGCCTCCTCGATGGGCTTTGTAATCTGGCCCTCTATCTCCTCGGGGCTTGCGCCTTCGAGCCTTGTCGTAATGGTGACAGTCGGCAACTCTACCTTGGGGAAGAGGTCGAGCCCGAGGTCGCGGTACGAGGCGAGCCCCATGACCACCAGGCTCAATATGAGCATTGTGGCGAAGACCGGCCTTTTTATGCATATCTCGTATAAACGCATCGTCTCAGTCTCCTACAACGACCTTTGCGCCATCAAAGAGGTCCGGGAGGTTCGAGGTCGCCACCCTGCGTCCCGGGGCGATGTCCCCTCCCCTTATCTCGACCATCCCGCCGTCCCTCGGCCCGAGGGCAACCGTCCGCTCCATGACCTTGCCGCCCTCCTCGACCAAAAAGACCTTGTTGATGCCGATAAAGGAGTACACTGCGCCCTCCGGCGCGAAAGCCGCGCCGGGCTCCCTGCCAATCGAGATGACGCCCTTGGCGAAGAAGCCGGGCCTGAGCTCGTTCGCCGGGTTCGGGATAGAGGCCTCGACCCCGAGGGTCCTGGTCCTCGGGTCGACCGTCGGGCTCACTCTCGTTACCTTCCCCTCGAAGGCCCTGCCCTTGTAGGCCTCGACGGATATCCTCACGGGCTGGCCCGGCATGACCGCCGGTGCGCTTATCTCCGAGACCGTCCCCCTGAACTTCAGGGTATCCGTGGATACCACGGTAAATGCCTCGGCCTTGTCGTTTATGTACTCTCCTTCGGAGACGGAGCGGTTCGCGACCTCTCCGTCGATGGGCGACCTTATGGACGTGTCTGAAAGCCTTTTTTCCGCGAGCCTGAGCCTTGCCGCCGCCTCCTCCGAGGCGGCCTCGGCCTGGTGGAACTGGGCGGCCGCCACCTCAAGCCGCGTCTTCATGTCGTCGTACTGGGAGGCCGGGACCATCTCCCTCTTGAAGAGCTCCTCGTATCTGCCGTGGTTGGTCCTGGCCTCATCGAGATTCGCTTTCTCGCGAAGGAGGGCCTTAAGGCTCATCTGGTGGGCCGCCCTTGCCTGGTCGAGGAGAAGCGCGGCCTCGGTCCGGTCAAGGACAGCGAGTATATCGCCCTTCCTCACACTGTCGCCCAGGTCGGCCTTTATCTCCGCCACCTTGCCGGGCGTCTCGGCGGATACGACGGCCTCGTCCCACCCCGAGAGGGTCCCCGTAGCTTCGACCGTCCTTTCGACTGTCCGGGCCTCTATTGTCCCGACGCTTATATTTATGGCCCCGGCTTCCGTCTGCACCTCGTTCGGGGCCTCTACCTTCGGGGCCTCCCCGCCGGAGCAGCCCTGTAATGAAATGACCGATATTGCTGCGCTGATGAACAGCGATCTGAAACCGATACTCATATAAATTGTCCCCCTCCGGACTGAAATAACCCTGCCAGGCAAGCGGCCCGGCCTCGGACAAGTTTATCTTGCGCGCCCATCGACAAGCGACCCGGTCAGATACATCAGGTCGATCTTGGCAAGCTCAAGGTCGTATATGGCGTTTGCAAGTGCGCTCTGGGCGGATACAAGCGTGTTTTCGGAGTCGATGACGTCGAGCGTTGCAGCCACCCCGAACCTGAACTGCTCGAAGACCATCTTGTAGTCCTCCTCGGCGAAGGCGAGCTGCCGTCTGAAGGACTCGGTAAGGGCCTCGATGGCCCCTATGTTGTTGAGCGCCTCGGTTATCTGTACCTCGATGTCGCGGCGGAGCCCCAGCCTCCTCAATTCCGCCTCGCGCAGGCGACTCCTCGCCTCTGATAGCTCCGCCCTCCGCAGAAAGCCCTCGAAGAGCGGATACGTGAGGCGTAAAGTGGCGGAGGCGCTCTCCTCCTGGAAGAAGGTCGTCGCCGGCTCCTGCTCGCGCCAGAGTAGAAGCCCCTCGAGCCTGAGAGAGGGTTTGAAGCCTGCGCGGGCTATGGTTATGCCCTCGCCCGCGGCCTTTTCCTCGAGGAGCATCTGTACGTAGTCGGTCCTTTCGCCAAGCGCCGCCTCGACGAGCGCGGCAGCGCTCCGTTCGTCTGCCGGTATGCGCTCGGGTTCGGTCACCATGAAAGCCTCCCCTTCGAGGCCCGTGGCCCTCCGGAGCAGGGCCATTGCGTTCTCAAGTCCGTTCCTCGACCTTATTAGCTCGGCTTCGGCCCCGGCCCTCTCCGCCTCGGCCCGGAGGACGGCGGACCTCGTAACGTCCCCCACCCTGAGCCGCGCCTCGGCGACTTCGAGCCTCTCCTCGGCCCGCCTCAATGCCGCGGACTTTATCTCCACGTCCCTCCCGGCCTTGAGCACGCCGTAGTAACGGTAGGAGGTCTCGCGTACGACGTCCTCCCTTGCAGCCTCCAGCCCTTCGGTCCTGCTCCGTATCTGGAGCCTTGCCTGCCTCCTGGTCGCCCACTCCCTGCCGCCCGAGTAGAGCGGCTGCGAGAGGCGCAGCTCGGCGGATGTGCTCTCCCTCGGCTGTATGATGAAGCTGTCCGTGCCCTTCTCCTCGGTATACCTCGTATAGCTGCCCTCTGCCGTGATGTTAGGGAGTATCCTGGAGGTGGCCTTCCGGAGGTCGGCCCTGGCCTGCGCGACACCCTCCCCGGCTATGGCCACCCGCTCGTGGTTCTCTATTGCGAGCCTCCGGGCCTCCTCGAGGGTCAAGGTCCTTTCCTCTGCTTCGGCGCCCCCGGCAGGGGCAAGGAAGAAAACTGCGGCTGCAAACAGGGCCGCGCATAAGCGGCCCTGACAGACCGGCTTACCGCTGAAAGCCATTGGCTACCTCCTCTTCATGCCGTTCAGGAATATATCGACAAAGGCCTCGACGACCTTCCTTTCGGGACGCGAGAAAAAACTCTTCGCGTTATAAAGCTCCTGGGCGATGCTGTAATGCTCGACCATGCCGATGAACGCCCTGGCTGCGAGCGCCGGGTCAACGCCCCTCATGCAGCCCTTTTCAATGAGCGACTGTATGTGCGTTTCGAGAAAGCCGAGGAACTCGAGCCCGCGCGTATTTATGAAAAGCTCGGAGAGGGACTGCTGCTCAAGCGCGCTGTACATGAGTAGGCGGAGGAACGAGGAGTCGCGCCTGTGCTCCTCGAGGAGGTAGGACGCTATTATGACGAACACCTCCCGGCCCTCTTTGCCCTTAAGCATGGAAAGGAGGCGCGGCTCGCCCCCTGGATTGGTGCACCTTGAGTCGATTATGGCCTTGTAGAGGTCCTCTTTCCTGGAGAAGTGCTTGTAGATGACGGCCTCGCTTATGCCAGCCTTCCTGGCTATCTCCCGGGTGGTCGCCCCCTTGAAGCCGTCGCGCGCAAAGAGCTCGGTCGCGACGCGTACGATCTGGGCCTTCCTCTCCTCCCCGCTCATCCTTGCCGGGCGGGATGGCGCCTTTTTCTGCTTCGTACCCTGCCTTGACGATAGACGCTTCATACGTGTCGCTCCTGGTAAGTGAGTGCTTACTATACTCCGGGTGCGCCACTTTGTCAAGCGGGCCGTCGGAAAAAATCGATGAAGGGGATTGACACATGCAACTAAGTTGCATTACACTCTTCACCATGGAGAGGGTTCTGGACCGCATACTATCTGAAATCACGGGCCGAGGGTTCAGGCTCACCCGCGTAAGGAGGGCCGTGGTCGAAATATTCCTTGATCGCGGCCTTCCCCTTTCAGCCGCCGACGTTATCGCAGCCCTCCGGCCAGGGAATGCGTCCATCAACAAGACGACAGTATACAGGGAACTCGCGTTCCTCGAGGAGCACGGCATCATAAAGGAGATAAGGTTCCTGCACGAGAGGGTTAAGAGATATGAGCTCGCTGGCGGCGACCACCATCACCACCTCATATGCATGAAATGCAGGAAGGTCGAGGACATCGTCCTTGAGGGGGACCTTGAAGAGGAGGAGAGGCGCATACTCGAATCTACCGGGTTCAGGGTGCTCGACCACTCTCTCGAATTCGTAGGAATATGCCAGGGGTGCAGGTGAACTTATGCTCAGGAACATAATCTTTTTCACTGTAATAATCGTCATTGCGGCAATCGGGGCCTTTCTCCTGCACTTGAGGCGCGAAGCCCCTCCGGAAGACAACGGAAGGGTCAGGGCAGCCGCGAGCATCTATCCCCTCGCCCACTTCCTTGAGGAAACCGGCGGAGACAGGGTGGCGGTCCGCACCATCACCCCGGCGGGCGTGGACTCGCATGATTTCGAGCCCACGCCCAGGGACATAAGGACTGCGATGGACTCGGCCCTCTTCGTCTACATGGGCGGCGGGTTCGATACATGGGCAGAGAGGATCGCCCCCTCCGTAAAGGAGTCAGGGGCCTTGACAGTCGAGATGGCCGAACGTTTTGAAGTGGAGCCTGAGGCAGAAGACGAGGACGGCCGCGAGGACCACGGCCACGAGGGGCATGACCACGGGCCTTTTGACCCGCATGTCTGGCTCGACCCTGTGCTGGCAACAAGGATTGTCGGGATAATGAAGGAGAGCCTGACGGCCGTTGACCCTGAAAACAGGCCGTACTACGCCGCACGGGCCCGCGAGTATACAGAAGAACTTTTACGCCTCGATGAGGAGTTCAAGGCAGGGCTCAAGGACTGCACGCTGCGGGAGATTGTCGTGTCGCACGACGCGTACGGCTACCTTGGAGCCAGATATAATCTGGACATCGTCCCTGCAACCGGCATATTCTCAGGCGAGGAGCCCTCGCCCAGGCGCATAGCCGGGATTTCGAGGCTCATGAAGGAAAACGGCATCAGGCACGTCTTCACCGAGCCTTTCGGAAGCCCGAGGATAGCCGAGGCCATCTCACGGGAGACAGGGGCCGAGATACTCGTCCTCGACCCTGTGGAGGGGCTTACCCGGAGCGAGGAGGCTTCCGGGGCCGGCTATGTATCGATAATGAGAGAAAATCTCAAGAACCTGAGGAAAGCCCTCGATTGCAAATGACAAAAAAGAACTGCATAGAGGTCATGGAAGTCTCCATGAGCTTCAACGGAACGACCGTCCTCGAAAACATCACCTTCAGCGTAGAGGAAGGCGAGTACCTGGGCATAATAGGGCCGAACGGCGGCGGCAAGACGACCCTCTTTAAAATCATACTGGGGCTAATGAGCCCTACCGGCGGGGAAGTGCGGATCTACGGGGAGCCGGTACAGAGGTTCAGGAAGCGCCACATCATAGGATACGTGCCGCAGCGCGCCATCTCGGAGATATACTTCCCGGCAACGGTAGAGGAGGTCGTCCGTAGCGGCAGGACCGCCCGCATGGGGCTCCTCAAGATGTTCTCCAGGGCGGACAGGGAGGCCGTGGAAAAAGCAATGGACATAACCGAGGTGGCCGCATTCAGGGGCAAATTGATCGGACACCTCTCCAGCGGGGAGCGCCAGAGGGTATTCATTGCCAGGGCCCTTGCGAGCGAGCCGCGGATACTGATACTCGACGAGCCGGACGTTGGCGTGGACGTGACCTCGCAGGAAAAGTTCTACTCCTTCATAGAGGACCTGAACTCGAAGTTCGGGATAACCGTGCTCCTCATTTCACACGACATAGACGTGGTGGCCCACCAGGTGAAGTCGGTCCTGTGCCTGAACAAGAGGCTCGTCTGCCACGGCTCGCCCAAGAAGTTCATAAGCGAGGAATACATGCAGGAGCTCTACGGGAAAAAGGTCAAGTTCATACTTCACGGCCACTGAAGGGAAGAAGCATGCCTGAGATTTTCGAGCTCGAGTTCATGCAGAGGGCCTTTGCCGCCGGGCTCCTCATATCCGTAATCGTCCCGCTCATCGGGGTCTTCCTGGTGGTGCGCCGCTACGCGCTCATGGCCGACACCCTCGCCCACGTCTCTCTCTTGGGGGTCGCGGTCGGCATCCTCACCAATTCCCACCCCGTCGTCTCGGCGACCGTCGCCTCTGCCGTCGCGGCGGTCGCGATAGAAAGGCTCAGGGGCATAAAGTCCCTTTTCGCCGAGTCCGTGCTCGCGATATTCCTCTCCGGGAGTCTCGCGGTCGCGGTCGTCATAATCAGCCTCGCCGGTGGCCTGAACGTGGACCTCTTGAGCTATCTCTTCGGGAGCATCTCCACCATAAGCCCGACGGACCTCTACATGCTCACAGCCGTATCCGTGGCGGTCGTGCTCGCGATAACGCTACTCTACAAGGAGTTCTTTCTCGTGTCGTTCGACGAGGAGTTCGCCGAGGCCGGGGGCGTGAAGGCCAGGAACCTGAACCTCCTCATAGTGGTGCTGGCTGCGGTTACCATCGCACTTTCAATGAGGATCGTGGGGATACTGCTTATCGGCGCGCTCATGGTCATCCCGGTCGTTAGCGCCAAGCAGTTCAGCCTGAGCTTCAGGAACACCATCTTCCTCTCGATAGCCTTCTCTTTCGTCTCCGTCGCCTCGGGGCTGATACTGTCCTACTACCTCGACCTGGCAAGCGGAGGCACCGTTGTCCTTGTCGCGCTCTTCATCTTCCTGCTGGCCTTCATAATAAAGAGGCCCGAATAGTCACTGCCTTGAGATGAGCGAGGCCCGGAGCACGACGTCCAGGAGGTCCTTGTCCTCGAACCTCTCCTTTATAGAGAGCTCCTTTACGACCACGAGCCTGTCTCCGCGCTCGGCCCGGTAGAGGAAATTGACGAGCTGGTTCATGTCCACGCCTTCGAGCCTCACCTCGACCGGGCTCTCGGCGTACCCGGCCTCGGCCTTCTCCTCCAGCGGTTTTATCGACTTTATCTTGCCGCTTATGCCGGTCGTCCGGGCGATGCCCTCAGTTACGGCCACGGCGGACTCCCCTGATGGCGAGGCCCTTGCCGCCATCGAGTCGAGAATGGACTTCTTGACGAGGTATTCGCCCTGGAGCGCCTCCATTGCCGCGAGGTCGCGCGAGGCCGACCCGACCGACTTCTTCAAGTCCGCGTACCTTCCGTAAAACAGGATTGCCAGGAAGAGGACCATCAGCGGGACCGCGGCGTACGCCGCATAGCGATATGCCTTTTTCCTGTCGATATCGAGGCCGGCTGCCCCTTGAAGGAAAGCCGGCAAAGCGCTTCTCAGTTCCATTATCTTCACCTCAGGTAAGCGTTCAGGCTGAAAGAGGTCCCGCCTTCGGGCCTCGCCCTTGTCTCATCCAGGCTCACGTCCCTTAGCGGCCCGTTTGCGAGCGCCTCCTTGAGCCTGTTCGCGTCCTCGAAGGTCGGGGCCTCGCCTTTGGCTATTACCCTCCCCTCAGGGCCGAGCACTATCTCCGTAATCCTTGTCCCGGAGCCTTCCAGAGAGGCTTGCGCTATCCCGAGGAGCGAATCAAGGGAGCTTGCCCCGCCGCCCATGGCGGCAATTTCCCTGTCCATGGCGCTGAGCCTGGTCTCCAACTGGTAGACCGGGTCCTCGGCGGCCCGCTCGCCGGGGAAGAGCTCGGCGTAGCCCGACCGGAGCGCCCCTTTGTAGGACTCCAACTCGGCCGAGAGCCCCAGGTACCTGGCGTAGAGGTCCCCGGCAAGTATGAGGACGAGGACGGAGGCAAGGAGGGCGGCCGTCTTGAGCGCCCTCCTCTTCGCGGCCTTCTCGCGCGTGTACTCGAACTCGCCGCGCCTGAAGTTGACCATCTCGGCTATGCGACCGCTGTCCTCCACAACGGCCAGCGCGAAGGCAAGGGAAGCCTCGGGCGGGCACCCGGGAGGCAGGTCGAGCGCTTCCTGCCTCGCGCCGTGGAATATCCCGGCGAGCTCTTCCTCGTCCCATCCGGCGCTGTGGACCTCATCCACTACGATGCCCTCCGCGTCCAGGAACTCGGCCCCGAGGCGCACGTTCTCGATGCCCCTTACAGGCTTGAAGAGCCTGGGCGAGCCGTTCTCGGTCACGGCAAAGGCGCCGGGCACGACCACGGCCCTCGTGCCGCCGCCATCGGAAGCAGGCACGAGGGCTGAGGCCGCGAAAAGGCCGGAGCCGGTCCAGCAGGGGTCGATCCCGATTGAATTCAGGACTTCGAGATACCCCCGGACGAGCTTCCTTTCGGCTGCTACCGCAAGGAACCTGCCCTCCCCGAGGGGCACGGCGTCCATGACCACGTCCCCGACCTCGACGTGCAGGAGACCGGCCAGCTCAAAAGGCAGGGCCTCGAGCACCTTCTTCCTTTCGCTGAAGGGCATCTCCACCACCCTGATGATAAGCTCGCTCGCGGGGAGGCTTACCAGGACCCGTCCGAATTTCGCTCTGGCCTGTCCCGCGGCGGCGGACAGAGCCTCCCTGAGGCCCTCGTCGCCCGGCCCCTCTATCGAGGCGCTGAAAAACGAGAGCGGTTTTCCGGACTCGAAGACCCCGGCCAGCACCCGCTCCCTGCCGATATCCAGTACAAGTACCTTCATATGCTTACATCTCCCTCCAATAGAGGACCCCTCCCCCGAGCTGGACCACGGCCTCGACCTCCCTTATGACGTCGCCGGCCTTTGCCCTTGAATGGATCCTCCAGATACTGCTCGTCGTGGTTATCCGGTCCTGGATGCTGAAGCCGGCCTTCTCGAAGCCCGGCACCTTCATGACCTGCGACCTGTCCGTGAAAGGGGCGTTCTTCCTGAACCTGATCAACTCGTCCGCAAGCTCATTGGTCATCTCCTCGGAAAGCGAGGCAAGGACCGGCCTTGGGGCGGTGTTGATGTTAACGAGCCCGTCCGGGACATAAGGCGTAAGGTGCTCTCCCACTGCTCCCAGGACCTCCGGCGTGAAGCCCTTTACGAGCAGGAGCTCCTCTACGCTGTCGAGAAGACCGTTTTTCGGCGCGTAAGGGGGCTTGAGGCCGCGGTAGAACTGCTCCTCGGCCCCCCTGGGCCTCGGCGCGGCGTCGTTATCGATCCAGTCGGCAAGGGAGTCGGCCAGCCCCTCGCCCCCGGCCCTTTTTACCGTAAGGAGCCTTGCCAGGATGCCGTGCGACTTCTGTTCAATGGACCCGGTCATGGGATACGCTATGCGCAGTGACGCCCTGGACCTCTCGTCTACGGCCCGTATTGAGATGCCGAGGCCGTCCTCAAGGGGCTTCGAGAAGACGAGCCCGGCCTCGTCCGTTACGATATTCGGGTTTTTTCCAAGCAACTCCTCGATCCCGGCCCTGGCAAGGGAGACGCCGTCGGCCGCTAACACGCCGGCCCTTGCCGAGTCCCTCAATGCGCCGGCCCTGGACGAGGCGACATGGGACTTGTAGATGAAATCGGTTACGAGGGCCGTAAGGAGGGCAACGACCAGGAGGACCGTAACAAGTACAAGGCCGCCTTCATCCCTAACTGTATTTCTCCTTTTTAACTGGTGCATTATGGTAAAAACTTAAGAGATTATCTTATCATCAGCGGGGCAGTCATCGCCAGTTCCTCGCCTGTGCCGAGGGTTATCTTGACGGCCACCGCCCGGGGTGCAGAGCCTTCAAGCTCTGAGTCCCACGCCTTTGACCAGTCCTTTCCGTTAAAGAGGCTCACTTCAAAGCCCTTTATGTCCTCGACGGCCCTGAAGCTCATCTTCTCGGCGGTAAAAGGGCTCCAGATTTCCTTTACGAGGTGCCTTCTCTGGCCGTCCCGCCCGACCGAATAGCTTACCGCCAGCAGGTCGCTTCTCGGGGCGTCCCCGCCCTGGACCGGATAGGTAAAAAGGGTGAAGGAGAGCTCGGAATGGCGCCTTTGGCTCCCGGCCTTGAAAAACGTCCGGGTATTGCCGCGCCTCGTATACGCGGAGCGGACCTCGCTCGCCATCCTCTCAAGCGTCCTTCCTGCCTCCACGTGCCTGAAGGCCTCCTCGCTCGCCCGGCCCCCGGCCCCGGCAACCGAGAAAAAGACCGCATAGAGCGACGCAAGAAGGACCGCCGTAATGGCGACCGCCACAAGGAGCTCTACCAGCGTAAACCCGCCGTTATTCCTTGACGAAGGAAATAATCGAAAAAAATGACCCGTCATGGCCGACCTTGAGCTCAACCCTCATTACGCCCGTTAACTCCGTGTCCTCGCCGGCGAGCTCCCACGTATACCCGGGGAACGCCTCCCAGGACCCGACGCCGCTATCAAGGGCCGCTGCCGCAAGACTCCCCTCAAGCCTTAGCTCCTCCATCTTCTGGAGGCCGAGCACTACCGAGACGACCTCCTGGCTGCTCCTCGCAGCCGCACTCAAATGGTAATTGAAGCTCGTAACGAGTATCGCGACCGCCCCGGAAAGGACCGCCAGCGCAACCATTACCTCGAGGAGCGTAAAGCCCTTCTTATCCATCCTTCCCCTCCTCGCGCCCCGGATACGAGACGATCGTTTTCCCGGTGTAGGGGTTATAGGCCAGGTGCGCCTTGCTCTCCCCCGATGAGAGGGTCACCTCAAAGGGAGGGCCGCCTGCGCTGGTAATGTCTATGACGGCCTCCCCGCGCCTCACCTGGCCGAGGCCCGGGCTGAAGACCTCGTCGATAACGACGCCCGGGCCGAGTCTTCCGCCCCTTGCGGCGGGCTCGGTAACGGGTGCGAACTCCTTGCCGTCCGCCGATACCCCGACGCGCACCGCCGCCCCCCCGAAGTCGAATTGGAGCCTGTAAGCCGACCTCGTGGCAGCGGCCCTCTCTCCCGTAAAGGAAAAGAGTAGCGCGAGCCTCTCGGCGTCGGTCTCAAGGCCGCGGCCTTCGAGGGACGGGAACCTCGGGAGAACGAACGCGAGCGTCATGCCGATCACGGCGATTACGGCGATTAGTTCCAGGAGAGAGAATCCGTGTGAGAGGGGGAGCGTGGAACGGGGTGCGCGGTACGTGGTGCGAGTGCTGCGGCAGTCTCTCTTAAGGCCATCGGCCCCGGGCGGGCCTTTGGCCTGTCTTCGCCGCCCGTCATGCGGAGCGGCCCCACTTCGCAAACCTGCGTTGCTCATCGGCAGTAGCTTCCCGGGGGCTTCAGTCGAGCTCCCAGCTCCTCAAGTCAGCGTCGAAACCCTCGCCCCCGCGCGCGCCGTCCGCGCCCCAGGAGATTATGTCGTAGTCTCCGCTCTGGCCGGGCGAGGCGTATATGAAGGGGTTGCCCCAAGAGTCGCCGGGTACCTTGCTTTTCTCAAGGTAACCGCCGTCGCGCCAGTTCGCCGGGACCCTGCCGGACTCGGGCTTCCTGACCAGGGCTTCGAGCCCCTGCTCGGTCGACGGGTAAAACCCGTTGTCGAGCCTGTAGAGCCTGAGGGCCGTCTCGAGGTTCCTTATCTGGACCTTGGCCTCCACGACGCGGGCCTCGTCGGTCCTGCCGACTATCCTGGGCGCGATTATCGCGGCGAGAGTGCCGAGTATCGCGATGACGATGAGAAGCTCTATGAGCGTAAAACCCTTGCTGTTCCTGTGCATCATCACGACATGATATATCAATTCGACGCCGATAACAAATAATTTTTAATCTCATGGCACTTGAAAATCCCGGCGGTTTTGTTACAATTAATCTGCCGCATGCTTTCCGCCCCGGTAGAACACGGGGAGAACCGGGAGCCGAGGGGAAGGTGATGACAGGATAAAACCAGGTTTTGCCTCCGGAATATTGTCTGAGAAGTCCTGCCGAATGTTGTCCCGGCCGTTTGCCTCCGTAGACGAAGACGTCGAACAACAAGGCGCAACCAGCGAGGTGGGACTCGATGAGCATCAGGGTAATGGTCGCATTCAGCAACGACCTTTTCTCGGAAGGCGTGACAAGGCTCCTGGAGGACGAAGACGATTTTGAGGCCGACTACATCTCAGGCGATGGCGAAATTCTCGACGGCGACATCGAATCCGCCGATGTCATATTGACCGACTTCCCCACTCTGTACAGCTCTTTCCAGAAGCTCGACCCTTCCACGAAGAACGGGTTCATACTCCTCGACACCGACTGCGGCAAAGACAACATCATCTCCGCCATAATAGCCAGGAACCTCAGGGGGGTGCTCCTTTCCGAGGCGACCCCCTCCGTCCTCAAGAAGGCCATACGGTCGGTCGCGGGCGGCGACATATGGATGGACAAGGCGACGGTAAAGGACCTCCTCTGGAGCGTAAACAGGCTCAAAAAGGACAGCGGCGAGGTCCTCTCCCCCAAGGAGAAGGAGATCGTGGCCCTTGCCGGAAGGGGCCTCCGGAACAGGGAGATAGCCGACAAGCTCCGGATAAGCGAGCTGACGGTAAAGACGCATCTCCACAGGATTTTCAAGAAGCTGGGCATAACCACCAGGTCCCAGCTCATCAACTATTCGATAAGAAACCCGGCGGCCAGGGGAGCGCTCTTCCCTGTAAAATAAGCCGGGTCTTCTGGAAGGCTTCACAGGATGTCAAGGATAAGACTGGTCAATATCGCACTCGCGCTTCTGGCGTTCCCGCTCCTGGGGCTGCTCGCAAGGGACTACATACTGTTAGGGTATCCCCCCGAGCCCGGTCTCCAGGCCGCGCCCGCGCCCCTGGAAGCCAGGGCGGAGCCAGCATTCGAGGAGTACGCGCCCATCGTTGAAAAGGGCGTTTACCCGGGCAGGGCCGGAAAACTCGCGAGGATAGACATAAGGGAGGCGGGGGCCGGCGCCGAGGCTCTGCTTCCGGATCTCAAGCTCGTCGGCACATACACCGGCGCCGGGGGCTACGCTGTCTTCAGCAAGGAGGGCACCGAAGGCGAATCGGTATTCAGGGTCGGCGACAGCGTCTTCGGCTCAGGCGCCCTCAAGTCGGTGTCGCCGGGACGGGCGGTCGTATCCACCGGCTCGGGAGATGCCGCGTACAAGGTCTTCCTCGAAGATATCCCGGAGTCCCTGAAGGCGATGGGGGAGAAGAGCGCCGCTTCCGCTCCGCCCGAAAAAGGCGGCCTTGCCTATTCGAGGCAGGTCGCCGAAAGGGACTGGGTAATAGAACGCGGGGCCGTGGAGAGCGCGCTGGCCGACATGGGCAGGATAATGACCGACGCGAGGCTTACGCCCCGCGTCATGAACGGCTCCGTACAGGGGTTCATGGTCACCGAAATAAGGCCCAGGGGCGTCTTCGACGCCATAGGCCTCATGGACGGGGACGTACTTACGAGCATAAACGGCTACCGTATCGACTCCCCCGAGAAGGCCGTCCAGGTGCTCTCGGCCCTGAAGGGCGAGTCCAGCTTCGACCTCGGCGTAATCAGGCAGGGGCAGCCGAAGAGCTTCCGCTATTCCATCCAGTAGGGTAAAGGGCCTTAGAGCAAATTGTGTGTTATAATCAAAGTCCATGCTTTTGAGCTTACCTTTCGAGTTGTTTTCGCCTCCGAATTTATAGCCGTACTCCAGGAAATCCAGAGCTGCCCGGAATACAGACCGTCGCGCCCGGACCACGGCGTCTCCATGGGATACATGAAAACAGGTAAAGCGGCCCACATATGCCTCTTCCTCCTGGCGCTCCTTGTCACGTCCCATGCCGCGTCCGGGAGCGCCGGGGGGCAGGAGCAGAGGACCCAGGCCGAAGAGATAACCCTCAATTTCGTGGACGTGGAGATATCCTCGCTCGTAAGGATAATGAGCGAGATAACCGGAAGGAACTTCATCTACGACGAAACGCTACGCGGCAAGGTCACGATAATAGCACCGGGCAGGCTAACGAGCGAGGAGGCCCTGAATATCTTCGTCTCGGCCCTGGAGATAAAGAACTTCTCGCTCGTCGAGGCGGACGGCTACTACAAGATAATCCCCTCGTCAGCAGTGAGGCAGAGCGGCACGCCGGTCGTCCTCGACCCGGACACCGCAAGGCCTGACGAGTACATAGTCCGGCTCATGCCATTGAGCTACATCCCGGTGCAGGACGCCTTTTCCGCGGTCCAGCCGCTTGTCTCCAGGAACGGCCAGATATCCGTCTTCGGCGCCAGGAACGCCCTCCTCCTTGTCGATACCGCCAACAACGTCGAGAAGATACTAACGATACTCACGGCCATGGACACGCCTCAGGGCCTGACCGAGCCTGAGGTCATATACCTGAGGAACGCCCAGGCCGAGGTGGTCGCACAGATACTCCGGCGCGAGGAGCAGAGGAGGACCGGCATAAGGCGCGAGGAGGGCGAGAGCTCGATTACCCCGGACGAGCGGCTGAACGCGATAATACTCTCCGATTCGCTCGAGGACCGGGAGTTCTACAAGGAGTTCATCACGCTGCTCGACGTGGCCCCGCCCGAGGCGAGCAGCCGCATAAACGTACACTACCTCGAGAACGCGGACGCCGAGGACCTCGCGAGGGTCATGGACGCGCTCCTTCGGCCCGGGGCC
>DIDN01000017.1 GCA_002418185.1 Deltaproteobacteria bacterium UBA5799 | reverse complement strand
AAATACGCCTTATAAATTCGGCTATTCTGCGAAATGACCACAACATCAGCAAGGCCGCCGAAGACCTCGGGCTTAGCAGGCCCACGCTCTACAACCTTATCAAGAAATACGGCTTGAGCTATTGACCCGCCTGAGAAGATGCTCCTGATTCGCTTATTTGATGGACCTCAAATGATGTCAGCTTTTTTTACATATAAAAATAATTCAACAATTTTTCTTATCAACAAGCTAAGCCCTGATTTTCCTTAAAAAAGGGATATCCAGGTCTGAATCAATTTTTTTCAATGTCGGGTTTCATTACAATAGTTGGATGTAAAATCCAGGCTGAAAAAAAACCACACCAAAAAACTCAATAAATTCAAATAACTAACAACGCCACTGCACTTGGCATGCGAGTTGCAGAATACCTTGGGAAGAAATCACAACCGAGGTGAAGGGAACATGAAAAGGAAGGCACTCGCGATATTCGGCATTTTCAGCTTGATCACTGCTTCTACCGTTCTCGCCCCATCCGGCGCCTCGGCGCTTACCCTGACCAATGGCAGCAAAATAATCGCGATAGACGGCGATACCGATGCTAACGTCACTGTCGATATAGTGAACCTCGGCGGGACCTCCGAATACACCTACGGGTATTTCCTGAACGGCTCCCCGGTCTTTACAGCATTGGCACCGGTCGAAACCGTTCCCTTCTCGGGCGGCGACATAATGGATTTCGCATTGTACGATACGGCCCTTGACAGGTACTACACGCTCTCAGGCGACCTTCTGGACGATTCCTACAGCGTCCTTATGAACTTCGGCAACGAAGTCACCAACGGAGAGGCCCAGCAGCCCTCTGGCTGGACCAATCCATACTACAACAACGTCAACATCACATGGTACCTGCCCGGTTCCAATGAAGTGAACACCAACGAGTGGGCCGTAAACTTCATAGCGAACGGCAATGACGGGATAGCGCCGGTCCCTGAACCCGGCACGCTTCTCTTGCTCGGCAGCGGCCTTGTCGGCTACGCCATGCTGAGGAGGAGAAATTCCTGAGGCGCAATTAGGTTTCAGACCCTCTGGAAGCAGGTGAGCATTCACCTGCTTCTTTTATTTGGAACTCAAAGATTTCTCTTCAGAATGCCTTCTCCTCAGCCGTAAATATTAATAAATCTCTTTCTTCTTGCCAGCATGCACTTACAAATGCTATCTTGCGGCGAGTAGCTAAACAGGCGATTACGGCATTTCATCTAAGAGCATATCCCGGGAACCTAAACATGCATGGAACGGCACAGAGTCGTTTGCGTATCTTTGTAATTGCCGCCGTCTGCCTTCTGCTCATCTCCTGCGGCGGGTCAGAGCGGAAATTTTCGAAGCACTTTCAAAAGGGCCAGGTCTATTACGACTCTTCGAGGTACAAGGAAGCTGCGCTTGAGTTCAAGAACGCCGCCCGCATAAACCCAGACGACCCGCGGGTCCATTACCGCCTCGGATTATCCTACCTTAAGGTCGGCGAGCCGGCGTATCTTGCCCTTGCCTTCAAATCGCTGAAAACCGCCGTAGAGCTGGACCCCGGCCTGCTGGATGCCCAGACCAAGCTCGGCGAGCTCCACCTGCTTTCCAGGGAGCCTGGCACTGCCGAAGAAAAGGCAATGCTTGTACTCGACCGCGACCCTGACAACCTCGACGCCACGGTCCTGCTCGCAAACGTCCATGTAGCGGGCGGCAGACTGAAAGAAGCCCAAAAGGTGCTGAAGCACATCTCCGAAGTCCATCCCGAAGCCGCAAAGCCGCTCCTTGCGCTTGCAAACGCGCACCTGGCCGCTGGCGAGAAAGAGCAGGCCAAGTCCCTGCTCAAAAAGGCGATCTCGCTGGAAGAACGCCCGGTTCTGACCCGCCTTGTGCTGGCCGGGATATATATGCAGGAAAGGAACCCTTCCGCTGCCGAGGATGAACTCAAGACCGCCGTCGACGAAGCGCCCACCAGCATTGAAGCCGCCTCTGCCCTGGCAAGACTCTACATGGCCACAGGCAGGCCGGAAGTTGCCGAGGAGACCGCCGAAAAGCTCATAGCCGCTTCGAGTGAAAAAGCCGAGCCGTACTTGATACTGGCCGGCATTCACAAATCTTCGGGAAAGCCGGACAAGGCGGAAGAGTCGCTTATACGGGGCATAAAGCACTCATCAGACCCGCTCAGGCTCAAAAAATTCCTCGCGGGACATTACCTCGATGCCAGGCAGCCGGAAAAGGCCTCGGCAATCGTCGATGAGATACTCAAAAAAGACGGTGAAGACCCCGACGGGAAATTCCTGAGGGGAAGGGTTCGCCTTTCAGAAGGCAAGCACAAGGAGGCCGCTTCGGACCTCAAGGCCTATGCGGAACGAAACCCCAAGTCTCCGGTTGCGCAGTATTTCTTCGGCATGGCAAGCATGCTCTCCGGCGACCTCACGGCTGCGAAAACAGCCTTCAACGAGGCCGTCGAGCTTTCGCCCGGCTTCGACGACGCCTCCTTCATGCTCGCGACCCTGCACCTTCGGACCGGAGATTTCAAGCTCGCGAGCACTGAGGCCCAAAAGCTCGAAAAAAGGAACCCGTCCTATCCGGGCCTCCCTCTTCTCAAAGGCGACATAGAACTAAGGCAGGGGAGGGTCGAGGAGGCGATACGGGTTCTCGAAGCCCACACAAGTAAAGCTCCCCGGGACGCGAGCGGCTTTGCAAGGCTCGCAGCTGCATACAAGATTGCCGGTGACGACCAAAAGGCCCTGGAGAACGCCGAAAAATCCGTTGCGCTGAACCCCGCCCAGACGGAGAGCCTGGCCCTTGCGGTCTCTATTCATGTCGAATCGAGGGATTTCGAAAGAGCCGTGAACAGGATCAAGGAGCAGATAACAATCGACCCTGAAAAACCGTTCAACCATCTGCTGCTCGGCAGGGCCTATGCGGCCTGGAAAAAGCCGGCGGAAGCGGAAGCGGCCATAAAAAAGGCGATCGAACTGGACGGCGATTACCATCAAGCCTATATAGAGCTCGGCAACATACACGCAAAAAAAGGCTCGTTCGACGACGCCCTGATGCAATACCGTGAGTCCCTCAAACTGAACCCGAAGGCGCTGGCCCCCTACATGCTCATCGGCATCCTGAGCGAGCGGAAAGGCGATTACGACGGAGCCATCGCGAGCTACAAGAAAGCGCTTGAGATAGACCCGAAATTCGCCCCAGCAGCCAACAACCTGGCCTGGCTCTATTCAGAAAGAGGCGGCAACATCGACGTGGCCCTTTCCCTTGCCGAGACCGCGAAGGAGCGGCTGCCTGACGACCCCGCGGTCTCGGACACCCTCGGCTGGATCTATTACAAGAAAGGGGCTTATCTGAAGGCGGCCTCCCTCCTGGAAGAGAGCGCGGAGAAGATGCCAGCCAACGCTTTGGTCAGGTACCACCTCGGCATGGCATATTACAAGAAAGGCGACACGGCACTTGCAAAACGGGAGCTCAGGAAGGCCCTGAGCCTAAGCGACGGCTTCGAGGGCTCGGACGAGGCCAGGCAGGTCCTGGTCGGCCTCAAATAAAGGACATGGACGGAAAGGTTATGGCAGACAGGTCAAGCGCACTCGCCAAACTCATCAAGGACAGGAAGGCCCGCGTAGGCATAATAGGGCTCGGGTACGTGGGGCTCCCGATAGCGCTCCGCTTCTGCGACGTGGGTTACAGGGTCACGGGGTTCGATGTCGACCCTGAAAAGATCCGCCTTCTCCGGAAGGGCAGGTCCTACATAAAGCACATACCTTCCGGGGTCATATCCAGGCTGATGAAAGGCAGGTCCTTCGACGCGACGACCGAGATGTCGGAACTTTCCGGGATGGACGCGGTCATAATATGCGTACCCACCCCGCTTTCGGACAAGCGCGAGCCAGACCTATCTTACGTCGAGTCCACGGGTGCCGAGATAGCAAAACGCCTGCGGCCGGGACAGCTCGTATCGCTCGAATCGACCACATATCCGGGGACCACCAGCGAGCTCCTGCTTCCCATGCTCGAGGCGGGCGGGCTAAGAGCCGGCCGCGACTTCTTCCTCGTCTTCTCCCCCGAGAGGGAGGACCCCGGCAGGGTGGACTTCACGATAAAGACCACACCCAAGATAGTCGGCGGCATAACCCCCAAGTGTTCAAGACTCGGCGGAGCGCTTTACTCGAAGATAGTCGACAGGGTGGTGCCGGTGTCTTCCACCGAGGTCGCGGAGATGACGAAGCTCCTCGAGAACATCTACAGGAGCGTCAATATCGCGCTGGTCAACGAGCTGAAGATGCTCTGCCACAGGATGGGCATAAACATCTGGGAGGTCATCGAGGCGTCCAGGACGAAGCCTTTCGGCTTCCAGGCCTTTTACCCGGGGCCGGGCCTCGGCGGGCACTGCATCCCCATCGACCCGTTCTACCTGACCTGGAAGGCCAGGGAGTACGACTTCTCGACCAGGTTCATAGAGCTCGCCGGGGAGATAAACTCCAACATGCCCTACTACGTCGCGACCAGGGTCATGGAGGCGCTTAACGAGCGCGGAAAGAGCCTCCGGGGTTCGAAGCTCCTGGTCCTCGGCATCGCGTACAAGAAAGACGTGGACGACCTGAGGGAATCGCCCTCCCTCGAGCTAATCAGGATATTAAAGGAGAAAGGGGCGGCAGTCGACTACAACGACCCCTACCTCCCCCTGGCGGTAAGCCACAGAAGGCACTTCAAGATGCGTTCGACCCCGCTTACCAAAGCCAGGACAGGCAGGTACGACTGCGTGCTCATCGCGACCGACCATTCATGCTACGACTACAAGTGGATTGTGAAAAACAGCAGGCTCGTCGTGGACACCAGGAACGCTACCGCCGGGATCAAGGGGCGCAATATCGTAAAGGCCTGAGGCCTGGAAAGGGACTGCGATGCCCAGGTTCATGGTGACAGGCGGGGCAGGTTTCATTGGCTCGAACCTCACGGAGATGCTCGTCGAGCAAGGTCATTCCGTGGCCGTGTTCGACAACCTCGCAACAGGCAGTGATGAAAACCTCTCCGGCATCAGGAGCCGGATAGATTTCGTAAGGGGGGACATACGGGACAAGGCGGCGATCGAGGCCGCCATGCAGGGAATGGATTACGTCATCCACCTTGCGGCACTCGGTTCGGTGCCCCGTTCCATTGAGGACCCGGCCACCACCCACGAGGTGAACGCCACGGGGACGCTCAACGTCCTCAATGCCGCGAGAACGGCGGAAGTCAAACGTGTAGTGTGCGCTTCCTCCTCATCGGTCTACGGGGATACGGCCGTGCTCCCCAAGGAGGAGCAGATGACCCCCTCGCCCCTTTCACCCTATGCGGTTTCGAAGGTAACCGGCGAGTATTACTGCAAGGCCTTCCACAGGGTCTACGGGCTGGAGACGGTGGCCCTCAGGTACTTCAACGTATACGGCAGGAGGCAGGACCCTGCCTCGCAGTACGCCGCGGTGATACCGAGGTTCGTGGACGCGATGCTCCGCGGGAAGGGCCCGGTCATCTACGGCGACGGGGAACAGTCGCGGGACTTCACCTTCGTGGACGACTGCAACCAGGCGAACATAAAGGCCTGCTTCGCCAGGGGCTGCGAGGGCATGCACTTCAACGTGGGCTGCGGCGGCAGGGTCAGCATCAACGACCTCTTCAGAAAGATACGGGACTCCCTGGGCTCGAAGGCCGAGCCGGTTTACGAACCCGCGAGAAAAGGCGACGTCCGGGACTCTCTTGCCTCGATATCAAGGGCAAGGGAACTCCTCGGATATGAGCCTGAAAACGGCATTGACGAGGGTATCAGGAAGACGGTGAAATGGTATCTCGAAAGATACGGAAATCCGGAATTGAAATGACCGCCCAGGAATTGACTCCAGGTACGGAGAACAGACTCACACAGAATAACGATATGTAACCCGCCGGAAAACAGGCCCGTTCCGGTGGGCCGTTCATGCCTGGAATTGAAAACCCGGGTTCTCCGGCCCGGGATTATAAAGGATAAGCTCCCCCGGGCTTTTCATACGAACCTCAGACCGGCCCTTGTCGAGCCCCCGTCGAACCCGGCCTTCCATGCCAACATCGCGTTAGCATCAAGCTCAAAGTCCTCGACAACGACCCTGAATGTATTTGCTTCCATGGCGGGCGGGATTCCGCGTTCCACAAGGATGCCAATACCCCGCTCGCAGATGTCGATTACCTTTGCGGTTATGCTTTCATTACCCGCAGACAGAATGCAACTCTTGGCCACTCTTGCCCTCACGCCGGACCTTTTTTCCCGCCCTGCCGCAATTATCTCGAAACTGCAATAAGGGCACCTGATGGTCGCGCCTGCATGTATTATGGCCGTGAAGAAGGATTGTTTGCACTTGGGGCACTCATGTTGTTCCATCTATTATCCGGAGTGACGGAAATGAACAAACGCCATAAGCCTGCTTAAGCCATTTTCCTCAAGCGGCCGTGGAGGTAAAAGCCTATCATGCCGCTTCCAAGGAGTATCAGGGTGCCCGGTTCCGGGACCTTGCTGGATTCAGCGTCGTGCGAGAACGGCGCGAACATCGAGATATCGATATCTCCGCCGTTTTTCACCTTGGTATTATAAAGGTCGAAATGGAGGACGTAGTCGGAGCCAAGCATGCTGGTGTCGATTGAGAACGACGCGTAGTACATGAGCCCGCTTTCAGGCTCCAGTGTGCCGGAAATTGCCCTGTCCTGGGTGTTGTACTTTGGCGTCGTATCGTTTACATCGAACTGGAACTCGTGCTCGAGAAAATACGTCGGGAAGACGCCATGGGGAGGCAGGTCGCCGCCGTCGAACTGGCTGTAGTAGCCCTCGACAGGCGGGGTCCCGTAATTCATGTCCGCGGTCACGTTAATCGGCGCTCCGTTGAGCGTGAACGACCCAAGGTCCATGCCTTCGGGGTCATACTCCAGAGAGGGCAGAACGGCGATAGAGATGTAGAATGAATCGCTTATGAGGTTATGGTTATTTGTGCTGAGGAACGCGTATAGCGTGAAGGGATCGGAATTGGCCACAATAGTATCGGTCGCGTTATCATAGCCGCCGCCCTCTATATCGAGCTGGAGGGCCGGAACAGCATGGCTTGCGACCGGCGTTAAGACCAGCACCGTTACAGCCGCCACGGCCAGCATGGCATATTTCATTTTTGTAAACATCTCCAGCCTCCTTTTATGTGCGATATCACCTGAGGCTTGAATATTCTGCAATAGCCGTGCCAGCCTTTCTTTTTTTCAAAAAAACCTAAAAGTTCAATAGGTTACAAGCGCCTGGCGCTATCACATGAGAATGGAATGTAAAGCAAGCTGACAGGTACGCAGGGCCGAGGAATATTTCTTAAGACAATTTTTAATTGTTTTTCAAGGCGTTACAAATCAGGCACCGCTCCCGCTGTAAAGAAAACTTACAGGGCCTTACAGGTTGTATAAGGCGCTAAGCATCCGGCTTTCTCCTCACATGCGTGAGCTTGAGGTCGACATCATACAGTTCCGGCTCGTCGAACCTCGTCCTCATTGAGAACTCCTTCGTTACGATGAGCGCGCCCCCCCTCTCCAGGTGATACAGGAGGTTCACTATCCGGTTGAGGTCCACCCTTTCGAGCCTGACATCGATTTTCGCCACGGCGTAGCCGAGCCTTTCCTCCTCCCCGGCCTGTCTTATGAAAGCAATCGAGGGCCTTGCCCCGACCGCATCCGCCGCGCGCTCTATGACGGCGACGGCCTGTTGGTCTGCCTTTGAACGTGCCTTTCTCAGGGCTTCCTCTATCCCGGCCTTCTCCCTGATGTAACCCTCCTCAAGCGTCCGGAAGGTCGAAAGCTCATCTTTTGCAACAGCCGCCTGTTTCCTGGCAGCCGAGTACCTCTCGACTAAAAAGAGCGCGCCGACAACCGCTATCGCCAGAACCAGAGACGCGAGGGCGAGGGCGGGCCTTTGCCTGAGCCTTAAGAAGATGTCAGCCGGCCTGGTCACTCGTCGCCCTCCTTAAGAGAGAGCGTGAACACGGCCCCTCCGCCTGCCTTTGCCTTCAGGTCCGCAAGGAGCACCTCCCGGAATGCGCCGCTCCTCGAAAGCGCGTCCTTAAGGCCGTTAGCCGCCTCGAAGGAGGCTGCCTCGCCCTTTGCGCCTATCCTCTCCTCGCCCACGTAAAGCTCGTTTATAACGAGCCCCGCCTCCTTCGGAGCAATGGAGGCGAGATCCCTCATGACCTCGGCGGGCCTTACGCCCCCGAGGACCCGGGCCTCGTCCCTCAAGAGCTTCATCTTGACCTCCATCTGGTATAGCTCTCCGGATGCGCCGCCCTCTCCCGGGAAGAGGGCAAGGTAGCCCGACCTGA
This sequence comes from Deltaproteobacteria bacterium UBA5799, assembly GCA_002418185.1. Lineage (GTDB taxonomy): Bacteria > Desulfobacterota > GWC2-55-46 > GWC2-55-46 > GWC2-55-46 > UBA5799. Next base: position 2,930 of record DIDN01000017.1, on the reverse strand, counting down.
GGGCGCCCCTGTACGAGGCGAGCTCGTTCGAGGCGGCAAGGTATCTCATATAAAGGTCCGAAATACCCAAAATGGAAAGGAGCGCGCACAAAGCAACGGTGAGCCTCAGTTTCCCTGCGACCGCGCTCCTCTCCCTGGTGTATTCGAATTCCCCGCGCCTTAAGTCCAGGGCAGAGGCCGGAGGCCGCCCCCCCCTGACCGTGAGCGAGAGGGCGTAGATTGCCGCCATCTCCTCCATGCCTTCGGGAAGGCTTCCGTTCACTATTTCGACATCAGGCATGAAGGGCTCGAGAGCGCCCGGTTCGAGCCCTATCGAACAGGCCCTGCTTATGACAACCCCCCTGGAGCCCAGCAACTCGATATTCAGCCTCAGGGCATCGGCCCCGTTACAGGCATTGAGGAAGACGAGCCTGCCCCCTTCAGAGACAGCGAACATCTCGGGTGTCACGAGGGCGGCATGCCCTTCCCCTTTCGACAGCCTCTCCACCAGGGCCGGCGCCGCGAAGGCCGCAGGACCGGCCCAGCGCGGGTCCAGGCCGAGCTCGCCAAGCTCGGAAAGGCACTCTTTCAAAAGCCCCTTTTCAACGCCTGCGGCTATGGCCCTGCCGTCTCCGAGCGGCAGGTTGTCGAATACGAACCCCTCCGCGTCAGACGGAAGGCAGCCCGCAAGCTCGAAAGGGAGTATCCCGTTTATCTTCTCCCTGTCCTCGAACGGGACCTCGACGGCCCGAATGCTCAGGAGCGCCGGGGAAAAGCTCAAAAATACCGCACTACCCAGGCCCCCGCCCCCCCGGGCCTCCCTGAGAGTCGATACGAGGCGCGTGAGCGCATCCCTTCTTCCGACACCCTCGCTGAAATGCACGATATGGGAAGCGGCCCTCTCGCCTGGGGCGCTGAAAACGCAGCCCCTTACGGCTCCGGGCGCGATTTCGATTATCGCGAACTGGTCCTTCATCTAAAGCCTTCTCCAGTAGAGGACGCCTTTTCCGATCTCGAAGACCGCCTCTATTTCCGTCGAGACCTCGCCTGACGAGGCCCTCGAATGGACGCTGAACATGCGGCTCTCCACCCTTATGCCGTCCATCAGGGCATAGCCTGCCTTCTCAAAGCCCGGCACCTTCATTATCTCCGACCTGTCCCTGAAGGGCCTTTCCGTCCTCCGCCTCATGAGGTTGGAGGCGAGCTCCTCGTTCATCTCCTCCGAAAGGGCAAGGAGCACCTCCTTTGTAGCGGTATTGACGTTTACACGTCCGTCCGTATTGTAAGGCGAGACAAAGGGCTTGAGCGCTGAAAGCACCTCCGGCGAGAACCCCTTTATCATGAGGACCTCTCCCAACGAGCCCGGATACCCGTTCCGGGCCTCGTAGGGGGCCTTGAGCCTCAGATAATGCTCCGGGCCCTCGGCCCCGTACGCCCTCGGCTGGTCGTCGTCGTCCATCCAGTCCGCCAGCGCGTCCTCGATGCCCTCTCGCCCCTTTATCCCCAGCCCTTCAAGTAGCCTTGAGAAGACAGGGTGCGCCCTGCCGTGCTTGACCCCGTTGGGATATACGGTCCTTAAAGAGGCTTTGCCAAGCTCGTCATGGACCCTTACGACCACCGACGCATCCCCCTCGGAAGCCGTAAAAAAAAGCCCGTCCTTTTCAATCGCGATATTCGGCCCGGACTTTAGCATCTCCTTGAGGGCCTCTTCCGCGAGCTCGACCCCCTTGCCCGCCAGGAGCGCGGTCCTCTGCACCTGGGCGAAGTTGGAGCCCCTGGCGGTTGCGACGTGCACCCGGTAGACGAACTCTACCACTATCGCAACGAGGACCGCCAGCGCAACGAGTGTTGCTATGAGGACAAAGCCGCTCTCACTCGAAGGCGAACTCCGCCTCGACCCGAACGAAACTGCGCTCCTCTCCGGGGGCGGCCTCATCTTATCATGGTCCTTGAAAGAGCTGTAAATTCCCTTCCGTCCCTCAGGACCACCCTGGCCCTGACCGCCAGAGGGAGCTTCTCCTCAAGGGACGCCTCCCATGCGTTCGACCAGGCAGCGCCGTTATTGTAGCTCAGTTCAAAGTCCCTTATGCCCGAGAGCGCTCCTGAGCCGAACCTTTCGCCTATGAAGGGGTTCCATGTCTCCCTGTAAATGACAAGGCCCCCTTGTCCGTGCTCTGCGCGGTAGCTGATTCCCGCCAGGTCCGTTGAAGGCGCACTGGAGCTGCGCGGTCCCGCTGAATAAGACGTAAACTCAAGCAGAGGGGCGCCGCCCCTTATCTTCCCCGAGAATATCGTACGGGGCTCCTCGGGGGTGAAGTAAGCGGAGTTGACCTCTGCCGAAAGCCTCTCAAGGAACATCCCGGCCTCGAGGTCCCTGTCGAGCGAGCCGCCGGTCCTTTCGCCCGCGCCAAGTACGCTCATGAGGACGCCGTAAAGGGACAGGAGCGCAACAGAGCCGACTGCCAGGGCAACGAGCACCTCTATGAGCGTAAACCCGCTATTCCCGATAAAAGGTATGGAGCGTAAAACTTTTGGTCGCATCCCAGCTTACCCTGACATCCAGGCGCTTGAGTCCCGGAAGGTCGGTATCCGAAGACCGCATCTCCCATTTGAATGCATTGAATTCGCCCTCAAAGGAGCCGCTCATGTCCCTTGGCGGCCCGTAGAGCGCGGCCTCCTCTGCCTTGAGCCGCCCGAGTACGGATGCTGCGACAAGGTCGCTCGTCTCCGAAGCGGTCCTCAGGTGGTAGTTGAAGGCCGACACGAGCGCCACTACCGCCCCTGCCAGCATGGCAAGGCTTATCATGACCTCGAGGAGGGTAAACCCCTCTTCCCTTTTTTCAGGCATATCCCTCGACCACATCGGGCCTTCCCGAGTAGGGGTTGAATTTTACGGTGAACCGGTCCTCCCCGGCCTCAAGGTGGACGGAAAACTCCTCAGAGGCCCCGAG
>DIDN01000142.1 GCA_002418185.1 Deltaproteobacteria bacterium UBA5799 | reverse complement strand
AGGACCGGGTCCACTCCGGCTTTTTGCATGCTCTCTGACTTGCTGTTGAGGACTAGGTCCCCGTATTCCGCCTGTACGCTGCCTGGAACCAGCAACCCGGCGGCCATACCAATACAAGTCAGGAGGAGTGTCCAGAAGCGCGTTCTCTTCATAGTGCCTCCTTATGTATGTTCCCCTGGGATATGGGCTTTTGGAGTTACGGAAGTTGCATTATAGCCCTGAGTACGTATGTACTGTCAAGACAAAAATGGTTTTTGCTGTATAATTTAACGCTTCCGTGGCGCGAGAGCTGAACGGGCGCGTCCCGTTCCTCAGGCGGGCTTGTCCGCGCGCCTTGCCAAGATTTTTCTTGTCTTTTGGAACGGTTGCTATTTATTATACAGTATATGATAGCCCGGAAAACCGTATTTACAACTGTTTGAAGGAGGTATTCGGTTTGTTTGAGAAAATGGGTGGCTGGAGGAGGAGCTCCTACTGCGGGGACCTCACCAGGGATGACATAGGGAAAAAGGCCTGCCTGATGGGCTGGGTCCAGAGGAGGAGGGACCACGGCGGGCTTGTTTTCATAGACCTGAGGGACAGGGCAGGCATAGTGCAGCTAGTCTTCAGCCCCGATAGCCCGAACGAGGTGCATAAGAGGGCGCACAACCTGAGGAACGAGTTCGTGCTGGCAATCGAGGGCCTTGTAAGAAAGCGCCCGGAGGGGACCGATAACCCGAACATCCCGACAGGAGAGGTCGAGGTCGAGGTGCACGAGCTTAAGATACTTAACGACTCAGAGACGCTGCCCTTCATGATAGAGGACGATACCGACGTATCCGAGACGACGAGGCTCGCTTACAGGTACCTCGACCTACGGAGGCCCGAGCTCCAGAAAAAGCTCGTCCTCAGGCACAGGGTGGCGATGGCCGCGAGGAACTACCTCGCGGAGAACGGCTTCATCGAGATGGAGACCCCGGTCCTTACGAAGAGCACCCCCGAGGGCGCAAGGGACTTCCTCGTCCCGAGCAGATTGAGCCCCGGGAGCTTCTTCGCCCTGCCGCAGTCGCCGCAGCTCTTCAAGCAGATACTCATGATATCCGGCTTTGACAGGTACTTCCAGATAGTCAAGTGCTTCAGGGACGAGGACCTCCGCGCTGACCGCCAGCCCGAGTTCACGCAGATAGACGCGGAGATGAGCTTCGTGGACAGGGAAGATGTCATGTCCCTCATGGAAGGGCTCATGGTGCGGATATTCAAGGAGGCGGGAGTGGAGCTCAAGCCGCCTTTCCCGAGGCTCGCATATCCGGAGGCCGTAGGCAGATACGGGGTGGACAACCCTGACGTGAGGTTCGGCCTTGAGCTCGTCGACCTCTCGGGGCTCCTCGCGGGCTCGGGCTTCAAGGTCTTTTCGGACGCGGTCTCAAAGGGCGGGGTCGTAAAGGCGCTCTGCGTAAAGGGCGGGGCCTCGTTTTCGAGGAAAGACCTCGACGACCTCACCGAGTTCGCCGTCTCGTTCGGCGCAAAGGGGCTTGCGTGGGTGAAACTTACGGAAGAGGGCTGGCAGTCGCCCATCGCCAAGTTCCTTAGCGACGCTGAGAAGGAGGGCATAGCAAAGGCAACGGGCGCGGCAACAGGCGACCTCCTCCTTTTCGGGGCCGACAGGCCGACTATTGCGAATACCGTACTTGGCCGCCTGAGGCTCAACATAGGCGGAAGGCTCGGCCTTATCCCGAGGGAGGGCACGAGCTTTGTCTGGGTGACCGACTTCCCCATGTTCGAGTACGACGAGGCGGAGAAGAGGTATGTGGCTGTGCACCATCCCTTCACCTCTCCCATGGACGAGGACGTCGAAAGGATGGAGAGCGCGCCCCTGAGCGTCCGGGCAAAGGCATACGACCTCGTATTGAACGGGAGCGAAATAGGCGGCGGCTCGATAAGGATACACAGGAGCGACGTGCAGGCCCGTGTATTCAAGATGCTCGGCATAGCCGAGGAAGAGGCCAAGGCAAGGTTCGGCTTCCTTTTGGAGGCATTGAAGTTCGGCACGCCCCCGCACGGCGGCATAGCCTTCGGCCTCGACAGGATACTCGCCATAATGACCGGCTCGGAGTCCATCCGCGACGTCATAGCCTTCCCCAAGACCCAGAAGGGCACGGACTTGATGAGCGACGCGCCGTCGGTTGTGGACCAGAAACAATTGGACGAGCTATTTATAAGAGTAGCCAAGAGGCAGGCGGAGAAGACCGGGGCGTAGGAGAAACTCCCCTCTTTTTTAAAGAGGGGAGGGGGAGATTATCTTGTAGGGTGCGCTGTGCGCCCATTACAAATCCCCCTCCGTCCCCCTTTAGAAAAGGGGGATATTGCGGGTAGTCATTGCGAGGGGCGAAAGCCCCGAAGCAATCTCATGGTGATTAATATGAGCGGTGCGCACAGCGCACCCTTGTATATTGAGGCTGTTTTTTTTGTATTTCAAACCACCCGGGGCATAAGGCGGAGCGAACATAGGGATGGAGGCGGGGCGGGCGAGGCGAGGCGGCAGGAGCGAGGCCAAAGGCCGAGCGACTTAAGGGCCGAGCCCGGAGGAAGGAGGCGGAAAGTGCGCGGAGCCTTATGCCCAAAAAGAGCGCGGCAGCGCGTTAAAAGGTTTTTTCACTACGGCGCTTGAATACGAGATTATTCGGTGGCCTTACACCTCGGAATGATGAAAAATGGTGGGCGGTGCCCACCCGGCTAACCAACCCGCAGTGCTACATTGGTTCGTTATGAAAACAAAAAAGAAGCAACAATCAGAAGACGGCAGTCTTAAGGTAAAGCACTGGGATAATATACTGAAACTCTACAGGGCGTGCTTAAAGAATGCCTCTGATTTGGCTGATGAAGCCGAACTACTTTGCGAGAACTGTCGGTATGCACGTGCTATGGCTTTGGCCCTTTTCGCAATAGAAGAAATTGGTAAATCGCAAATAGTTGCAGATTTCTTTAATGATATGGTTTCAAATTCGGAAATGGAGGAGGCTTTTAAAAAACATGAAATAAAATCAGCTTATAATTTTCGTAAATTCGTATTGGACAATATGACTATCGAATACAACCCTTCTGACGGCAAGGAATATCATAAAACACGAATGGAGGCATTGTATGTTGACTATTTAGACGGATATAAACCGCAGGAGCCAGAAAACTTTTTTACCAAAGAGCATGTCAGTAAAATTATTGATTCCGTTCGGAAAGAAATAAATGATATTTCATTGATGGAGGTCTTGACTGAGCGGATTGGGTCGAAATCATTCATGAAATAAGATGGCAGGTCCCATAGTTTGCGCTGTGCGCACCACAATAAATTTCACCCCCTACTCCCTCACATACCCGATCATCAGCGCTCCCACCGCGACGAACAGTATGTCCGGGAAAAAGGCCGCGAGGAAGGGCGGCACGAGCTGGCTCTGGCCGAGCGACCTCGTTATCGCGTACACCCCCCAGTAGCTGAAGGCGATCACGATGCTCAAGCCTATCCCGGCTGCAATGCCGCTCTGCCGGCCAGTCCTGAGGGCGAAGGGTATTCCGACGAGCACCATTATGAAGTTGACGAGCGGGAACGAGAGCTTGCTCCAGAGGTCGGTCTTGAAGCGCGTGGCCTCGTAGCCCTCCTTTTCGAGGTCCTTTATGTATTCCCTGAGGTCCACGAAGCCCATGTTCCGCTGGAAGCTCTCCATGTTCATCATCTCGTCCGGTTCCGCGAGCCCGGGGAGGATGAAGCTTGCCCTCTCGCTCTTTCGGGCCTCGCCCCCGGGGGTGAATTCCCAGACGGTCGCTTCCTCGGCGGCCCAGGCGCTCCCCTGCCATGCAGCAATCCTTGAATGCGCCCGGCCCGTGGGCGTAAAGGGCCTCTCGATGAAGTAATAGGTGACTCCGTGCAGGCGGCTTCCGTCCGGGTCCATGTTCTTCGCGTTAAGAATGCCCTCGGAGGTCTTTATCCAGAGGCCCTCCCTGCCGAAGGTGCCTTCCTGCTCTCCGAGCCACCTCTGCCTGAAAGAGTCGGCCTTTTTCATGGCGGACGGGGTTACGTATTCGTTCATGAGTATCACGCCCGCGCTTGCGACGAGCCCTGCCGCAAGCAGCGGGGCCACGGCCCGCAGCACCCTGACGCCGCCGGCTCTGACAGCCGTCATCTCTCCGTGCCTTGAGAGGAGGCCGAGGGAGACGAAAGTAGCCACAAGGAGCGCGACCGGCAGGACCTGGCCTATTATGAAGGGTATCTTGTAGATGAAGAACCCGGCTGCGGGAACGAGCGGGACTTTGTGCTCCATGAATTTGTCCATGTTCTCGAAAATGTCTACCGTGATGAAGAGGACAACGAAGCCCGCCGCTGCAATGGCCGCGAGCTTCAGGAACTCTTGAAGCAGGTATCTCTGGAGCACCTTCATCTCGACTTCCCTCCGCGGAGCATCGCCAGCGGGTTTGCCGGCCTGTCCGCCGAGGTCCGCGAGAACACGAAAAGGCCCGCGGCGAGGAATATGAGGTCCGTCGCCCAGACCGCGACATACGGGTTCATGGAGCCGCTCTCGCCGAGGGCCTCGAAGCCTGTCGATAGGAGGTAATAGACCAGCACCACGCCTATGGCTACGGAGAAGCCGGTAAAGCGCGCAACCCTTATCTTCTGAAGTCCCAGCGGGACCCCCAGGAGGGCGAAGACGAACACTGACGAGGGTATGGCGAACCTCTTGTGCAGGTCGACTATGTGGCGTGAAGGGTCTTCGCCGGACGCCCTTGCAAGCTCTATACTGTTCCTCAGCTCGCCCGCGTACATTTCCTTATTCCGCTTCTCGCCTGCGGCCCCGGGCTGCCCCGAGAGGCCGAGTTCGAGCGTGTATGACGAGAAATCGGCTATGTGGTAGGCCCCGCCGCCCTCTGCCTTCCGGTGCATTACCCCGTCGCTCAGCCTGAGATAGACCGTCTGGCGGTCGGTTGCCGGGGAAAACACTCCTCCCGCCGCGAAGAAGAGGTTCGGCTCGCCGTCCCCGCCCGACTCCGAGATGAATATGCCTTCCATGTCGCCGCTTTTGACGTTTATCTTGTCTATATAGATGACGAAGCCCCTGAAGCTGTCGTAAAATGTCTTCTCCTCGAGGCCGGAGACGAACCTTTCCTTTGAAGCCTCGTAGACGAGGTTTTTGAGAGAGAGGTTGCCCCAGGGGAAGAGGTAAAGGGTCACGAGGAGGCTCGCCGAGAACACTACCGCCGCGAAAAGGAGGACCGGGCGGAGCGCCGCGTAGAGGCTTAAGCCCGAGGACTTCATGGCGGTCAGCTCGCTGTCGGAACTGAGCCTGGTGAACGCCACGAGGACGCCTACGAGAAAGGCGACCGGGAGGGTGTAGATGAGAAGGGAAGGCAGCACCGAAAGCACGAACCACGCGATGAACCGGCCGCCGACGCCCTGCACAAGCAGGAGCTCTATTATACGGACCGCCTTCGTAAGGAGCGAAATCGCGGTTAGTATGACGAGGCTCAGGATGAACGGGGACCACATCTCCCGCAGTATGTACCGGCTGAGGATCCAGCGCATTTCCCAATGATACTATAAAGTCGGTTTACGGACAATCTGTTAAAAGGGGCTCTCCATTCGAAAATGGATCTCCACGCAGCAAGCAGCGGGGCATCTCCAAAACCGCCCCTCCCTTGACGGGAGGGGACCGATGGGAGTGGGTGAGATTCTCTTCACCCGCTCCCTGCCTCTCCACCCGGTGGGAGGGCCGAATACGATTCGAAGCAGCTGCAAGGAATCTGGCCCGAACATGATTAAAGTATTCGCGCCGTTCGCCCGAAAAGAGGTAAAGGCGCTCGATTTCAGGCGAATACCGGGCCGGTCGACAGGATATGTTGACAACGGCCCGGATTTCAGGTATTTAAAATCC
>DIDN01000076.1 GCA_002418185.1 Deltaproteobacteria bacterium UBA5799 | reverse complement strand
CCGAGCGACTTAAGGGCCGAGCCCGGAGGATGGAGGCGGAAAGAGAGCGGAGCCTTATGCCGAAAGCGCGGCAGCGCGTTAAAAGGCTTTTATCAGCATGGCATCAAGAGAGAGGAAAGACTTTATCCACGCATGTGGTGAGGGCAAGGTCTTTTTGAGGGGAACAGCTTAGGTTACCAAGCGCCCTGTGGGAGCGCCTGCTTTACCCTGACAAGGGACTTTTCGAGCTTCTTTATTGCCTGGCTCTCTATCTGGCGGACCCTTTCCCTCGTTACCCCGAGGGCGTCGCCGATGACCTGCAGGCTCTCGGGCTCGTCGGCCATGAGCCTTTTCTGGACGACTACCCGCTCCTTCTCGTTAAGGAGCGCAAGGGCGCTTGAGACCTCTTTTCTTACAAGCGCTCTCTCCTCGCTCAGGGCAACGGCCTCGAGCGGGCCCGGCCCCTCGTCCCTCAGGAGGTCGAGATGGGTGGCGCTGTCCTCCCTTAGCGGCGCATCCAGCGAGAGGTCGTTCTTGAACTCGACCTCCTCGGCGGCGGCAGGGTGGACATCCGGCTCGGCCCCGTCCGCGAGCGCCGGGGCCTTGTAGAAGAGCTTCCTCTTGAGGGCTTTTGTGTTCTTCCTTACAAGCCCCCTGGATTTCAGGATATAGTCCTGTATGAACGACCGTATCCACCAGGTCGCGTATGTGATGAGCCTGAAGCCCTTGTAGGGGTTGAACTTCTTGACCGCGGTCATGAGGCCGATATTGCCCTCCTGTATGAGGTCCGCGAGCCTGCACCCGTAGTTTCTGAACTCAAGGGCTATCTTGACGACGTATCTGAGGTTGGATGTGACGAGGGTGTGCGCGTCCTCTATGGACCTCGTCTTGTAGTAGCGCTCGGCTACCCGGAACTCGTCTTCGGCGGAGAGCATGGGATAACGGCTCACTTCCGCGAGATAGCTCTGGACCGAATCCGTTACGACTGGAAGACTCATCAGGCGCCACCTCCTGCTGGCACTCTCTCTTGCCGAGTGCTAATATTATAAAGACAGAGTTGAATTTTGTCAAGACCCCGGATTGTTTTCGACTGACGAATGGCTTGAAGCTGGCACACAGGCGGGAGAGACTCCCGGTCGCGGCGAAAAAAAACGGGGCGGCAGGATTGCCGCCCCGTTCTCTTTCTACTTTCCTTTTCTCCTTTAGACGACAAAAAGGAGTATAAGGGCTACGACGAGCGCGTAGATGGCAAGGGACTCCATCATGGCGAGACCGACGAGCATGGTCGTCATGATCTTGCTCGAATGGCCGGGGTTCCTGGCCATGCCCTCGAGGGCTCCCCTGACGGCGTGGCCCATGCCGATGCCGGGGCCGATCGCGCCAAGTCCCATGCCGAGTCCGGCGCCGATGAATATGGCCGCCTGCACGAGCGCGCTCCTCCCGCCCTCGACGGCCGCTTCCTGGGCAAATGCCAGGCTGGAGCCGGCGACGACGGCGATCAATGCCAATACCGCTGTTACCGCGTACTTCCTCATCTTTACTACCTCCTTGAGATTGGGAACCCGCACTCCGCCTGACCAGACCGGCTCTCCTGTCGGACAGGCCGGGGATTGCCATCTTCCCCGGCTGACTCCCGGCCCCGTACGGCGCCAGGGTCAGGCGTCGGCTCCCTTGAAAAATCCAGTATCAGTGCGCCTCTTCGAGCGCGCCCCCTATGTACATCATCGAGAGGAGCGCGAAGATGAACGCCTGTATGAAGACAACGAGCACGCCCAGCACCGTCGAGAAGGCAAGGAGCGGATAGGCGAGCGGCATGAGGATGAGGAGGACCGCCACTACCTGCTCGTGGCCCATTATGTTCCCGAAAAGACGGAGCGAGAGGGATACGGGCCTCGCTAGATGCCCTATTATCTCTATGGGTATCATGAGCGGCATGAGCCACCAGACCGGGCCGGTGAAGTGCTTCAGGTACTTTATGCCGTGCTCCTTTACTCCTATGATGTGCGTTGCGACGAATACGATGAGGGCCAGGGCAGCGGTTGTGTTGAGGTTCGCGGTCGGCGGCAGAAGCCCCGGTATCATGCCGAGGAGGTTCGATATGAATATGAATATCGCGAAGGTCATTATGAAGGGGAAGTACTTCCTCCCCTTGTGCCCCATTGTCTCGTCGACCATGCCCTCGAACGAGGTGACGACGAGCTCCACTATCGACTGTACCCTCCCTGGCACGAGCGCCAGCCTCCTGGCGAGGAGGAGCGAGAATATCGCGAGCCCGATGGTTATGTATATCGTGAAGGCTGTATGGGCGTGGAGCCCGAAGGTCGGCAATATGGTGTCATGCATGTGAAGCTTCCTCCCTGGCAAGGTATATCGTGGTGCAGACCGTAATCAAAGCCGAGCCCAGAAAACCCCCGATGAGGGGCCACGGGGCCAGAATCCCTTTATACAATATGAGCGCCAGGAGTACCGCGACCACCGCGAACCTCAGGCGGTACGCGGCGGGGATGAACCTCCCGGCCTTCTCAGGGTCCATGCGGGCCCCTTTCCTGGCTATCCTCAGGAGCCAGAGCGTGCTCGCGGTCCCGATGAAGAACCCGGCGGCAATGCCGGGGAACGCGTGCGCGCCGACAAAGGCCAGCACGAGGCCCGAGGCCGCGATGAAAGCGAGGAGGTTCGCCGCGAGTAGCTTTAGCGAGACCACGGCTGAAAAGGCCTCTACGTCGCCTGTCCCCCGGCTATAGTCCATACTTCCTGGCAGTCTCGTACATGTTTTTAAAGCCCGCGGCTATGCCCAAAAGGAGAAAGATTATCGTCAGCCAGGGCTTTGTGCCGAAGAGCTTGTCAAGGTATATGCCGATGACCAGCCCGATTACCGTCGAGACGACCATCGCTATGCCCATGGACGCGAGCATGGCGAGGCCCTTGTAAAAACCCGGGCCGTTCTCTTCAGGCATAAGGCGCCCCCCTTGCCGTTGATTTATCAGCTGATTTTTCAGGGGGACGGCCCATGCAATCCGGGATTATTATCACATGGAGGAAAAGAAAGTCAAAGGAAATTTGTCGACTTCCGCCCGGCAGAAAGGCCCTGCCGGGCTCCTTTGGCCCCCTTTCCTGCGAAGGCAACGCCCCCTTATTGGATTATAGTCCCTTTGCAGCGGTCCGGCTCGGGCCTCGAAGCAGGGCTCCCCCCATTTTTTCTCCGGGTTTTCTTGACGCCCCGGACAAATATGGTAAAATCCAAAGGCTTTCGAGCCTTCCTTTGCCGTTCAGCCCGGTTCCACGCAGGAGGAATTTCGCGGTTCCCGGTCGGTCGTATTCAGGCCTTGCTTCGAGAGCCCCGGGCCATAGCCCTTTACTTTATCGTATCCAGGGAGACAAATTGAAGAGCATCATAATGGCGGGCGGGTTCGGCACCAGGCTACGCCCCCTCACGAACAACCTGCCGAAGCCCATGGTGCCGATGGCGAACAGGCCCATGATGGAGCACATAATAGAGCTCCTCAAGTCACACGGCATAAGAGACCTTACAGCGCTCCTTTATTTCCAGCCAGAGATGATATCCGGCTATCTCGGCGACGGCGGCGCCTTCGGGGTGAAGCTCGACTACATAACCCTCACCGTGGACCTCGGGACCGCCGGCGCGGTCGGGAGCGCGATGAGGAAGATGGGCGGGGACGGGACCACCCTCATAATAAGCGGCGACGTGCTTACGGACATAGACCTCCAGAAAGCGGCGGACTTCCACAGGGAAAAAAAGTCCGCCGCCACGATAGTCCTTACGAGGGTAGAGAACCCGCTCCCCTTCGGCATAGTCATAACCGACGAGGAAGGGAAGATCGTCCGGTTCCTGGAGAAACCGAGCTGGGGCGAGGTCTTCAGCGACACCATAAATACCGGCATATACATCCTGGAACAAAGGGTGCTCGACTACATACCACCCGACAGGGAGTTCGACTTCAGCAAGGACCTCTTCCCGCTCATGCTCGAGAAAAAGGAGCCCCTCTACGGCTACATAGCCGAGGGATACTGGAAGGACGTCGGGAGCCTCGAGGAGTACAGGGCCGCGAACATGGACATCCTCCAGGGGAGCGTCCACGTGGACGTGCCGGGCGAGAGGATAGACGGCAGGAGGCTCTGGGTCGGCAAGGGCTCCAGGATAGACTTCACGGCCAAGCTCGAGGGTGCGAATATCATCGGCGAGAACTGCAGGATAGGGGCCGAGGCCCGGATATCTAATTCCATAATCGGGCCGGGCTCGGTCGTCGAGGAGGGCGCCGTCGTACTCGATTCCGTCCTCTGGGACTCTACGAAAGTGGCCCACGGCGCGTCGCTCCACGAGAACGTGGTCGCGCGCGGCAGCGAAATCCTGGACCAGGCCCATCTGGCAGAGGGCGTCATCGTGAGCGACCACTGCCGCATCGGGCGGAACGCCACCATAAAGGCCAACGTGAAGGTCTGGCCCTACAAGACCGTCGAGGACGACGCAACCCTCGCATCGAGCCTCGTATGGGGCGAGAAGTGGAACAGGAACATATTCTCGACATACGGCGTAACGGGGCTTGCGAACATCGAGCTCTCGCCCGAGTTCGCGGCCAAGCTCGGGGCCGCGTACGGCGCGTCCCTCAAGAAGGGCGCTTCGGTATCCACCAGCAGGGACGCGCACAAGACCTCGCGGATGATAAACAGGGCCATAATGACCGGCATACTCTCGACCGGCGTGAACGTCCACGACTACGGCGTAACGCCCATGCCTGTAGTGCGGTTCCTTGCAAGGGGAGGCGCCGAGGCAGGAGGGGTGCACACCCGGAGGTCGCCATTTGACTCACAGCTCGTGGACCTGAAGTTCTTCGACGGCAAGGGCATGGACCTCCACCCGGGATACGAGAAGACGATAGAGAAGCTCTTTTTCAAGGAGGACTTTCTCCGCGCCCCCATGGAGGAGACCGGCGAGATGAGTTTCCCGGTGCACGGCTTCGAGTCCTACCAGAACGGCTTCATGTCCATGATAGACGCCGAGGCCGTCTCCAGGGCAGGGTTCAGGTTCGTGGTGGACTACTCGTACGGGTCGTCTTCAAGGATATTCCCCTACATCCTCGGGAAGCTCAACTGCGAAGTCATAGCCTTGAACGCGAACCTCGACGGCAGCAAGACGACGAAGAGCCCGGAGGAGTTCCAGAGGGCTATGGACCAGCTCTCGTCCATAGTGCGCTCTCTCGACGCGGACATGGGCTTCTACCTCGACGCGGGCGGCGAGAAGGTCTTCCTCTTCGACGAGACCGGCGAGGCCATCGACGGCGACACGGCGCTCAATATAGTCGCGCTCCTCGTCCTCAAGTTCAACAAGGACGCCGGGAAAAAGGGGCACCTGGCCGTCCCGGTCACCGCCTCCCGCGCCATAGACCGGATGGCCGAGACCTACGGCTTCGGGGTAAGGAGGACAAAGACCACCCCAAGGGGGCAGATGGAGGCCGCGGCAACCGAAGGAGCGCTATTCGTGGGAGAGCAGTCCGGCGGCTTCATATTCCCGGACTTCCAGCCGAACTTCGACGGCATGTACGCCGTGGCCAAGATACTCGAGATGCTCTCCAGGCACGGGACGAGGCTGCACAGGCTCATGAGGGAGATACCGCCCTCCATAATCATCAAGGACAGGGTGCCGTGCTCGTTCGAGAGCAAGGGCATGGTGATGAGGAGGCTTGCCGAGGACTCGCGGGACCTGGACACCGTGCTCCTCGACGGGATAAAGATAAGGTTCGGCGAGGACTGGCTGGTCGCCTACCCGAGCCAGGACATGCCGTACTTCAACCTTGTGGCCGAGGCCTCGACCGAAGAGGCGGCCCGGTCGCTCGTAAACAAATACGCGGAGAAGATAAAAGGATGGCAGAGATCCTGACATTGCCCGTCGGGCCGCTCGAGGTAAACTGCTATATCGTATGGGACAGGGTTAGCGGCGAGGGGGTGGTCATCGACCCCGGCGGGGACGTGGACGATATAGAGTCGGCGCTTAAGAAGGAGGGCGTTAAGGTCCGTTACATAATAAACACCCACGGCCACTTCGACCACGTGGGCGGGAACGGGCTCCTTAAATCCGCGCTTGGCTCCGAGATAGCCATACACGCGGAAGACGAGCCCCTTCTGGAGTACGCGCACGAGCAGGCGGTCATGTTCGGCTTGAAGACCCCGAAACAGCCGAAACCGGACATCTACCTGGAGGACGGGGTGATACTGTCCGTGGGCCCCCTGGGCTTCAGGGTAATACACACCCCGGGGCACTCGAAAGGCGGAGTATGCCTTTACATGGAAAAGGAGGGCGTCCTCTTTACGGGGGACACCCTCTTCGCGGGCTCGGTCGGGAGGACCGACTTCGAGGGGGGCTCCATGGACGAGCTCATGGACTCCATCTTCGAGAGGATACTCCCGCTCGGCGACAATGTGAGGGTGCTCCCGGGGCACGGCCCGGAGTCGACCATCGGGGATGAGAGGGAGATTAACCCTTTTATAGCCGGAGTCAAAAGGATAAAATAGCAACGAGGACGCAATAAAATGTCTTTATACTGCGTTGCACTCCTCGGAAAATCCTCGACGTACATGGAAGTACGCCTGCGGTTTTCCTCGTCGTGCGCCTTGTCTAAAGCCATTTCTTGCGTCCTGAGCAAAGGCAGAATATGAGTTTACTCAAGGGTAAAAAAATAACCCTCGGAGTCACAGGGGCCATATCGGCCTACAAGGCCCTCGAGCTCGCGCGCCTTCTGGTGAAGGAAGAAGCGGTCGTCAGGCCCGTGATGACGAGGTCCGCGACCGAGTTCATTAGCGCCTTGAGCCTTTCGACCCTATGCTGCAACCCGGTCTCTATGGAGCTTTTCGATTCGATTGGTGAAGCTCGGATAAGCCACATAGAGCTTGCGCAAAAGGCCGACCTCATCATCATCGCACCCGCCACCGCGAACTTCATCGGGAAGGCGGCCGGAGGCATTGCCGACGACCTCCTTACGAATATAGCTATGGCCGCCTCTGCTCCGATACTCCTTGCGCCTTCCATGAACACCCGCATGTGGGAGAGCCCGGTCGTAAGCGAGAACGTAAAGAGGCTTGAGAGGGCAGGTTATCTCTTTATCGGCCCGGAGGAAGGGGAACTCGCGTGCGGGTACGAGGGCAGGGGCAGGCTCGCCAGGGCGGAACATATACTCGACGCGGCAATGGAGGCGCTGAGTCCCAAGGACCTGAGGGGCGAGAAGGTGTTAGTCACGGCCGGACCGACGCGCGAGGCCATAGACCCTGTGCGCTACGTCTCGAACGCCTCCTCAGGCAAGATGGGCTATGCCGTTGCGCGGGCCGCGCGGAGGAGAGGCGCCGAGGTGGTGCTCGTCTCAGGCCCGACCTACATCCCCAGGCCCGCCGGGGTCGCGCACGTGCCGGTTACGACGGCAGAAGAGATGCTGGACGCCTGCGAAAGGCACTTCGCCCAGTCTACTATAGTCATAATGGCCGCCGCGGTCGCCGACTACAGGCCCACCAAGAGCTTTCCCACGAAGGTCAAGAAAGAGGCAAAAACGCTTTCCCTCGAGATGGAGAGGACGCCGGACGTCCTGAAATACATGGGGAAGCAAAAGAAGGATGACCAGCTCCTCGTGGGGTTCGCCCTCGAGACCGACGGCCTTGAGGAGAACGCCAGGAAGAAGCTGAAGGAAAAGAGCCTCGACCTCGTGGTCGGCAACACCCCCGCCGGGCTCGACAGCGACTTGAACCAGGTCACCCTTATCGACCGCGACGGGAAAAAGGAAGTGCTTCCACCGTTGAGGAAGGACGAGGTCGCGGAAAGGATACTTGACCTGGCGGCAGCGCTGAAAAAATAATACGTCTGAGAATCCGGCAGCGCCTTTCAGGCAGAACATTCCTCTGAGGTATTTTCAGCAGCTCCCCCAAAGCTTCCGGTATTTCGTGAAAACCTTGATTTAAGCCATGAAAAAGGATAAAAGATTAAGGCTGGCCTCTTGGGCCAGCCTTAATCTTTTATGGTTACGTCAGGCTTACCCGCCAATTGAGAAAAGAAGCCGTTAAAACGGGCCTCGGCATAGCCATAGACCTCGGGACGACCACGATAGCGGGTGCGCTCGTGGACCTCGGGTCAGGCTCTGTCGAGGCTTCCTCGTCGCTCCCGAACCCGCAGGCCGCGTGGGGCCGGGACGTGGTGTCCAGGATGGATGCGGCCCTTGTCGGCCCCGCGCCTCTCCGGGAAATATCAGAGGCGGCAAGGCACGCATGCAACGCCCTTATCGAGAGGCTCGCCGGGGAAAGAAAGCCCCTCGTGCAAGAGGTGTCCATTGCGGGGAATACCGTTATGGAGCACCTTTTGCTCGGACTCTCGCCGGAGACGCTCTCAAAGGTCCCGTACAGGCCGGCCTTCAGGGGCTCGAAGCGCATCCACGCCTCCGGGGCGGGGCTCGATTGTAATGCGACGGTTTACCTTTTCCCCCTGATCGGCGGCTTTGTCGGCGGTGACGCGGTGGCCGTTGCGCTTACGCTGGGGCTTAAAAAGGCGCTCCGTCCTGCGCTTGTCATTGATATCGGCACCAATAGCGAGATACTCCTTGGCGTAAACGGGACCGTCCTCGCCACTTCGGCGGCCGCGGGCCCGGCATTCGAGGGCGGAGAGGTCGAGCAGGGCATGATCGCCGGCCCCGGCGCGATAGAGGGACTGAATATAAACGGCGACACGCTCAGCCTGGATGTCGTCGGCAACGCCGCCCCGCGGGGCATATGCGGCTCCGGGCTGGTGGAGTCGGTTCATAAGCTTATCGAGGCCGGCGTCATCGACAGGTCCGGGAGGATACTGGATAGAGACGAAGTCAAGACGAACCTCGCGTCCCGGATAACGCCCGGAAAGGACGGAAACTCCTTTGTGCTCTACAGGGACGCAAAAGGAGCGGTCAGGATAAGCCAGGCGGACGTTAGGGCCCTGCAGACCGCCAAGTCTGCTACCAGGGCGGGGATGACGGTACTCCTTGAAAAAGCGGGAATCAGCCCCGAGGAGGTCGAGCGGGTATACGTTGCAGGCGCGTTCGGCGCCCATCTGAGCACCGGTTCTCTCAGGGGCATAGGGCTCCTGGACGAGCGGTGGGATGAGATCAGGTATGTCGGCGACGCCGCTCTCGAAGGCGCGGCCCTGGCCCTCTACGACGAACAAAAGGAAGAGGCCGAAGAATTGGCCCGGACGGCCAAATACGTGCCGCTTTCCGGAAGCGCCCGCTTCGAACGTGAGTTCATAAGGAACATGGGGTTCTGAGCTTCCTGAACCTGTCTGCTTTCAACCGGGCCTGAGGCCCGGTCCCCAATACATAAGGAGGTCCGGAGTAACAAAGATGAAGAGGATAAGGCGAGCGATAATAAGCGTAACCGACAAGACCGGCGTCGTCGAGTTCGCAAAAGAGCTCTCGGCAGCGGGAGTGGAGATAATCTCTACCGGCGGCACCGCCGAACTCATAAAGAACGCAGGCGTGACCGTGATACCCATATCGTCCTACACGGGTTTTCCGGAGATGCTCGACGGCAGGCTCAAGACCCTCCACCCGAAGATACACGGCGGCATACTCGGCATGCGCGGGAACCCCACGCACCAGAAGGAGATGGAGACGAACGGGATACTCCCCATAGACATGGTGGTCGTGAACCTCTACGCCTTCGAGGACACCATCGCCAGGGGCGCGACCCTCGCGGACGCCATAGAGAACATAGACATCGGCGGGCCGACCATGATAAGGGCGGCTGCCAAGAACTACGAGGACGTGGCAGTGGTCGTGGACCCCTCGGACTACGCGGGCATAGTCTCCGAGATGAAGGAAAAGAAAAACTGCCTTTCGAAGACGACCCGGTTCGCGCTCGCAAAGAAGGTCTTTCAGCTCGCCGCGCGCTACGACGCGGCCATCTCGAACTACCTCGGCACCGTTCCGGACATACCGGAGGCCGAGCCCGGGAAGGAGTTCCCGGACACCTACACGGTACAATTCGAGAAGGTGCAGGACCTCCGCTACGGAGAGAACCCCCATCAGAAGGCCGCCTTTTACAGGAGGCGCGTAAAGGGGAAGGCAGGGCTCGCGGACGCCAGGCAGCTCCAGGGCAAGGAGCTTTCATACAACAACATCCTCGACCTCAACGCGGCGCTGAACCTCGCGGCCGAGTTCCACGAGCCGGCGGCCGTTATCGTGAAGCACAACAACCCCTGCGGCACGGCGGCCTCGAAAGCGGGGCTTCTCCACGCTTACAGGCTCGCCTACGAGTGCGACAGGACCTCGGCATTCGGCGGCATCGTGGGCCTCAACAGGAAGGTCACGAAGGAAGTCGCCGATGAGCTGGGGAAAATATTCCTCGAAGCCGTGATAGCCCCGGAGTTCGCGCCCGATGCGCTCGAAGCGCTCTCGGCAAAAAAGAACCTCCGCCTACTCGAGATGGACGAAATTAAGCCGGCAGCCCTCTCCTTCGGCCCGGCTGACCTGGACATTAAGAGGGTCTCCGGCGGCGTGCTCCTCCAGGGGCTCGATATCGAGAGCGCCGCCGACCTCAAGACGGCCACGGAGCGCGGGCCCGACGACAAGGAGCTCGAAGACCTCCTCTTCGCCTGGAACGTCTGCAAGCACGTCAAAAGTAACGCCATAATATTCGCGAAGGATACGCGGACCATCGGCATCGGCGCGGGACAGATGTCCAGGATAGACTCGACGCGGATAGCCGCGCAGAAAGCGGCTGACGCGGGGCTCGCCGTAAAGGGGTCGGTCATGGCATCGGACGCCTTCTTCCCCTTCAGGGACAATGTCGACCTCGCAGCCGAGCACGGCGTCACGGCGATAATCCAGCCCGGCGGCTCGATACGGGACGAAGAGGTGATAAAGGCCGCAAACGAGCACGGCATCGCGATGGTCTTTACAGGCGTAAGGCATTTCAGGCACTAAGAAAGGTCTGATTAACTGATTCTCGGAATACGAGATTCTTCGCTGCGCTCGGAATGACAACATTTGTTGATTGATCAGACCTTGCCTAAAAAAGAAAACCACCAAGAAGGGTAACGGATGAAGGTACTCGTAGTGGGCGGCGGAGGGAGGGAACACGCCCTCGCATGGAAGCTCAATGAGAGCCCGAAGGTCGAGAAGGTTTTCATCGCGCCAGGGAACCCCGGCACGGCGCTCCACGGCGAGAACGTCCCAATATCCGCGGACGACATACCCGGCTTGAGGGACTTTGCGCTCAATGAGAATATCTCGCTTACGGTGGTAGGCCCGGAACTTCCGCTCACGCTCGGCATTGTGGACGAGTTCGAGAAGGCGGGCCTCAAGGTCTTCGGGCCCTCGAAAGCCGCAGCCGAGATAGAGGGGAGCAAGTCCTTCAGCAAGGAGCTTATGACCCGCTACGGCATACCCACTGCCTTCTACCAGGCATTTGAAAAGCCCGGCCCGGCAAAGGCGTTCATCCAGGAGCACGAGCCGCCGTTCGTAGTGAAGGCCGACGGCCTCGCGGCAGGCAAGGGCGTCATAATATGCCGGACAAGGGACGAGGCCCTTGACGCCGTTGAGCTTATAATGACCCGGAAGGCCTTCGGCGGCGCGGGGAAGAAGATAATCATAGAGGAGTTCCTGAAAGGCGAGGAGGCCTCCTTCCTTGCGATAACCGACGGAAAGACGGTGGCGCCCCTTGCCCCTGCCCAGGACCACAAGGCGGTTTATGATAACGACGCAGGCCCGAATACGGGCGGCATGGGCGCGTACTCCCCGGCCCCGATAGTGACTCCGGAGATGGAAAGGTACATCACCGATACGGTGATGTACCCGGCCGTGCGGGCCATGGAGGCGGAGGGCAGGCCCTACAAGGGCGTCCTCTATGCCGGTCTCATGCTTACGGCGTCCGGGCCCAGGGTACTTGAGTTCAACTGCAGGTTCGGCGACCCCGAGACCCAGCCCATACTCATGCGCATGGAGACCGACCTCTTTGACGTGCTCATGGCCGCGGTCGAAGGCAGGCTCGATGCCGTCCGCATCCGCTGGAAGGACGACGCGGCCGTTTGCGTGGTCATGGCCGCGCCGGGCTATCCCGGAGACTATGTCAAGGGGAGCGAGATAAAGGGGTTGAGGGAAGCGGCGCTCCTCAAGGACGCCATGGTCTTCCACGCGGGCACAACGCTCAGGGACGGGACGGTGGTAACGTCGGGCGGCAGGGTCCTTGGAGTTACCGCCCTCGGCGGGACGATAAGGGAAGCGATAGCCAGGGTCTATGAGGCCGTCTCGATGATAAGCTGGGAAGGCGCGCACTTCAGGAAAGACATAGGACAGAAGGCGCTTCGGACCGGCGCTGACGCGCCCTGAATCCGCCAAACAAAACGATACGGGAGAGAATAAGATGCCACATACACCGCTCGTAGGCATACTCATGGGGAGCGACTCGGACCTCCCCGTAATGGAAGAGGCCGCCAATGTGCTCAAGGCCTTTAACGTACCTTACGAGATAACCGTCTCGTCTGCGCACAGGACCCCCAAGAGGACGCTCGAGTACGCGAGGAGCGCGGAATCGAGAGGCATAAAGGTCATCATTGCCGGGGCCGGGAGCGCAGCCCACCTCGCTGGTTTCCTGGCAGCCGAGACGACCTTGCCGGTAATAGGAATCCCCATAGACTCAAGCCCGCTGAAGGGCCTTGACTCGCTCCTCTCGACCGTCCAGATGCCGGGCGGCGTGCCGGTCGCTTCCATGGCCATAGGGAAGGCCGGTGCAAAAAACGCCGGGATATTCGCCGTCCAGATACTCGCAACCGGGGACGCCTCATTGAGGGAAGCGCTCAAGAGGCACAGGGAGGAGATGGCGAGCCAGGTCGAGGAGAAGGCGAAGAAGCTCAAGGCCTGAGGCACATGTCCGGAGGAACCCCCATAATCCAGGCTGACGCCGATTACTCGGGCGCGCCAGAGGTCTTCCGGGCCGGAGGGGTCGTCGCTTACCCCACCGAGACATTCTACGGCCTCTGCGTGGACCCCTTCGATGAAAACGCAGTAGAGGCCCTTTATGAACTCAAGGGCAGGCCGCTGTCGAGCCCGATACCGCTCATAATTGGCGATACAGGGATGCTCGGGAGCGTCGCTTCCGTTATCACACCCCTCGCCCGCAGGCTCATCCGTAAGTTCTGGCCCGGCCCGCTGACCGTTGTGCTAAAGGCCGCGCCAAGCCTTCCATCGAGGCTCACAGCCGGTACCGGGACAATAGGTGTCCGCCTTTCGGGGAGCGCCCACGCCCGGAGGCTTTCAGTAACGCTATCATCGCCCATAACCTCGACCAGCGCAAACCCCTCGGGCAAGCCGCCCGCAACGAGGCCCGAAGAGGTGCTCTCATATTTCGACGGCTCCATCGGCGTCCTCATAGACGGGGGGGCGCTCAAGGGAGGGAAAGGCTCGACCATAGTGGACGCCACGGGCGAGCGGCCCGTCATATTAAGAGAGGGCGAGATACCTTCGGCATTGATAATCGAATAAGCCGCCGGTTTCCGTTTATGTCATTCCGAGGGAATGAAACGACCGAAGGATCTCGTATTCAAAAGCCCCGTCGCAAAAGGCCCTTTATCGCGCTGCCGCGCTCTTTTCGGGCATAAGGCTCCGCGCCCTTTCCGCCTCCTTCCTCCGGGCTCGGCCCTTATGTAGCTCGGCCCTTTCGGGGCCTCGCTCCTGCTTCCTCGCGCTTGCCCGCCCCTCCTCCATCCCTATGTTCGCTCCGCCTTATGACCCTGGTCATATCAAAAAAAAACAGCATGATGTGGTGCGCACAGCGCACCCTGCCTGACAATTCCTTTGAATTGCTTGCGAATTCAACAATTTTTATTTTTTTTTAAAAAAAGCTAAAGTCTCAAGACGGCCTGCCGATAAGCTATATAGGAGGTCTGCATGCTCAGTCCTGTCGGCATATCCTCATCCGGCATCTTCTCCTCTTTCAAGCTCCTCAATACGACCGCCCACAATATCGCGAACGCGAACACCGTCGGCTTCAAGCGCCATTCAGTCGCATTCAGCGAGGCCCCACAGGGTGGCGTGCAGGCCTCGGTCTCGGTCGATTCAGGCCCGGGCGCGCGCTATCTCGATACCGGGGTTGCCGAGGCCTCGAACGTAGAGCTTGCATACGAGATGGTCTCGCTCATGACCGCCAGGCACATGCTCTCCATGAACGCGGCCGCCCTCAAGACCGGCTTCGATATGGAGAAGTCCATAATAGACATAATCGCCTGAGCGGATTCACCCGGGTCTCAGCAACTAATCCCTTCTCAGCCGCACCGCGAAAAAGCCGTCCATCCCGTGCCTGTGCGGAAAGGTCCTCAGGAAACCATTCTTGTCAACGAGCTCCCGGCATCGGGGCGGGAGGTGAACGGACGCGTCCTCTATTGAAAAATCCCCGTGTTTTTCCAGGAACCCGGAGACCGTACCTTCCGTCTCCTCGGGCTCGAAGGTGCAGACCGAATATACCAGCCTCCCGCCTATTTTGAGGTATCCGGAGAGGTTGTCGAGAAGCCGCGCCTGTATCCCGGCAAGCTCCTCGATATCATCTTCCTTCCGCCTGTACCTGGAATCGGGCGCCCTGCGGAGCACCCCGAGCCCCGAGCAGGGCGCGTCGCAGAGTACGGCGTCGAGGGCGCCCTCTTTGATGAAAGCAAAAGGGGCCGAGGAATCGGCCTTGAAGGCCTGTATTATCCCTGCGCCGAGCCGCGAAGCCGCTGCAGCGACGGCCCGGAGCCTTGAGGCGTTCCTGTCAACCGCATAGACCACCCCCCTGTTGTCCATGAGCTGGGCCATGTGCGAGGTCTTCCCGCCGGGCGCACTGCAAGCGTCCAGCACGGTTTCCCCTGGCCGGGGGGCAAGGAGGAGAGGGACAAGCTGCGAGGCCTCGTCCTGGATATAGTACCTCGGGTCATTCGGCCCGAGCGCGCCCCCTCCCCTCACATCGAGCCCGCAGGGCGAATAAAGCGTTTCTCTTGCATCGAACCCCTCGCCTCCAAGCTCGTCCGCCAGCCGCTCCCTTGTGGTCAAGAGGGTGTTTACCCTTATGGTCTTCGGGGGCGCGGCCTGCCCTGCCCTGCATATCTCTTCCGCCTCTTCCAGGCCGTACCTCTCAGCCCACCTCCTGACCATCCACTCCGGGTGTGACCAGGCGACAGAGACGCGCCGGACAGGGTCGCCGTCTTCAGGCAGGGCTATCCTCTCTTTTTCAGAGAGGACCTTCCTTAAAACCGCGTTCACGAACCCGGCCCTTTTCCTGTCGGGCTTCACGAGCTCGACAGATTCGTTTATTGCCGCGGAGGCTGGCACCTTCGTGAGGAAAAGGAGCTGGTATGCGCCGAGCCTCAGGGCGCTCAGGACCTTCCTTTCTAATTTTCCCGTCCTTATGGCCGAGAAGAGGTCTATGGTGTAGTCGAGCCTGAGCTTCCACCTCAGGACCCCGTATGTAAGCTCGGTCGCGAGGGCCGCGTCCTGGGCGCTCAGGCCCTTGAGCTCCGAATCGAGGAGTATGTCCGCGTACGCCCCTGCCTCGACCCTTTCAAGCACCTTGAGGGCAGCGTTCCTCGCGCCTGTTTTAATTTCTTTTCCGGCCAAGTCCCCTCCTTGTTTACTATGAGTTTACCACGCAGGACCGGCGATTCAACCGTTTTGAGGCGTCTTGCTCGGAATAATGCAACGGGAAATTGAAATTAATTAAAGTCTCCGACGCACCTCCCGATATGAGAATTATCGCTTCCAACCATATCCGGGCAAAACGCATTCTTTAGTATTCTTGTATCTTAATGCAGGAGGACTGTATGAGATTTTTGGACCGCATCAGCATAAGGAACTTCATGCTGGCCGCAATAGGCTTTCTTGTGCTGGCGCTCGCTATCCTTTCGGTATGGAACACGCTTTGGAGCTACCAGCGCTACAAGGAGACCGCGCGCATGGGAGAGGCCAACGCGCTTTCCGACCGCCTGCTCGACGTCGCCGGTTTCGCAGCGCTGGAACGGGGTACGACCTTCATGGCCCTCTCCTCTGAAAAGCCGGTTGAGAACGGTGTCGTCCTCAGGATCGAGGGCATCAGGAAGCAGATGGACAGCTCGCTGAAGGCGGCCCTGGACCTTTCCGTGAGGCTGATGGGCGCGGACCCCGGAAACCGCCTGGTCATGGCACGGGTAAATGAGCTTGAAAGGCTCGGCTCGGAGCTTTCGAACGCGAGGGCGAGGGCCGATTCAAACATGGCCAGGGCGGTGAAGGACTATCCCGCTGACGAATGGTTCAGGTTCGCGACATCGCTCATCGACGCGGCATCGGAAGCCAGGCTCGCCGCCTTTGCCACAAGCGCCGGCGCCGACACCAGCCAGGAAGCCCTCAGAATGAACCTGGAAGTTAAGCAGGCTGTCTGGCTCATGGGAGAGTACGCGGGCAGGGAGCGGGCCGCTTTGGCAGAGGTCGTCTCCAGGCGCGTCCCGGTTGACGACGCCACCCGCGAAAGACTCAACACCTTCCGGGCCATAACGGATATCAACTTGAAACCGGTGCTGCGCCTCAAGGAAACCCAGGGCATGGACCCGAAGGTGCTGGAGGCTGTCTCGAACATGGAGTCCGCCTTCCTCGGCAGCTTCGCGGGCGTCCGCAGCTCCGTCATGTCCTCAAGCGCCACGGGCGACTACGGGATTACCGGCAGGGAGTGGATAGAAGAGAGCACGACGGGCATAGATTCCATACTCGGCATCTCTGCCGCCGTGGGAGAGATGGTCAATTCCAGGGTGGCCGCGGACCTCTGGTCGTCAAAGGCCATGATGGCGGTCTCGGCGGCGACTCTCGTTGTCGTGCTCGCCCTCGGGGTCGGCTCCGCCCTGGTGATGAAGGGCAAGGTGGTCAGGCCGCTCCTTTACCTTTCGGAGGCGATGTCGGAGGTCGAGCGCACGAACGACCTCACTCTCAAGCTCGACCATTCATCCGAAGACGAGAGCGGCAGGGCGGCCGGAGCTTTCAACCGCATGCTCGAAAGGTTCCGCTCCATCGTGAACGAGCTCCATACCTCGATCGCGCAGCTCGCTTCGTCCTCGGAGGAGCTCTCGGCCACCGCCGTGCAGATAGCCGGGGGCTCCCAATCGCAGAGCTTGAAGGCCAACCAGGTCTCGACCGCCGCACAGGAGATGAGCGCAACCATCATCGAGGTCGTAAAGAACGTCTCCGGCGCGGCAGAGGCCGCAAGGGAGGCGAGCGAGGTCGCGATGAGCGGCGGAGAGATAGTCTCGGAGACGATCGACTCGATGAACGGCATAGCCAAATCCGCGCGTGAATCGAGCGAGACGATATCCAAACTCGGCAGCCGGTCCGAGGAGATAGGCAATATCATAAGCGTCATTAACGACATAGCCGACCAGACCAACCTGCTGGCCCTGAACGCGGCGATAGAGGCCGCGAGGGCCGGCGAGCAGGGCCGCGGCTTCGCGGTGGTCGCGGACGAGGTCAGGAAGCTCGCCGAGAAGACCATGAAGGCCACGAAGGAAATAGGCGTCATGATAACCGCCATGCAGGAGGAGACCGGAAAGGCGATATCGTCGATGGAGCACGAGGTAGATGCCGTGGAAAAGGGTGTCAGGCTCGCGAAGGCCGCCGGCCAGTCCCTCCAGGAAATAGTGGATAAGGTCGGCGCGGTGACCTCAAGGATGCACCAGGTCGCTGCAGCGGCCGAGCAGCAGTCGACCACGACCGACCAGATAAGCGGCGACGTGGCCACCATGGCCAGCGTGATAACCGAGACCTCGGCCAGCGCCCAGCAGATAGCCAGGGCGAGCGAGGAGATAGCGGAGCTGGCGACAGCCCTCAAATCGAAGGTTGAGGTCTTCAACATCAGCGCCAAACGCCCGGGTAGCGGGCCTTTGGCGGTTGACGACCCCGGAGCGGAAGAGTACGCGGCCTAGCCTCGGCGTAAGAGGCTTTGATAAAGGCCCTCCCCGAAAGGGGCAGGGCCTTTTTTTTGGCCCGCGGCGTTCCTTGAAAAGCCGCGCCTTATTTGTTACGATTTAATGGATATGGAAGAGCACGGAACCGTAATACGGAAGGACGGGGAGAGGGTGGTCATAAGGGCTGCGAGGACGGGAGCGTGCGAGAGCTGCGCCTCGAAGAAGTCTTGCGCGACCGCAGGCGGGGCAGACTCTGAGGTCCTTGTGGAGGCGCTCGACCCGGTCGGCGCCAAAGTGGGCGACAGGGTCGTATTTTCCGTGAGCGCCGGGTCGGTCCTGAAAGCCGGGGCGCTCCTCTACCTCTTCCCCATATTGAGCTTCATAGCCGGGGTGGCGCTCGGGCAGTCGGTATTCCCGAGGTTCCTGCCAGGCTACCACCCCGACCTCGTCTCAGGCATTGCGGGGGTCGCCTTTTTGGCGGCTGCATTCATGTTTCTAAAGGGCTTCAGCGTTCTTTCCGAGCGCGGCAGGTCTTTCAGGCCCAGGGTCCTGAGGGTCGAATAACAAATCAGCCGCCTTTTTTACCACCTCTTTATGACCCTGAGCATCCGGAGGCTTGAAGGCCAGTGTCGATAGATATAGTCACCCAGAACAGGAAGGCCTACCACGATTATTTCATCGAGGAGACATTCGAGGCGGGCATAATGCTCACCGGCACTGAGGTCAAGTCGCTCAGGGCCGGGAAGGCCAACCTGAAGGACGGCTACGCAAGGATAATCGGCGAGGAGGCGTTCCTGCTGAACGCGCACATAAGCCCGTACTCGAAGGCGGACGGCTTCCAGCAGCACGAGCCGGACAGGACCCGGAAGCTCCTCCTCCACAAGAGAGAGATAAGGAGGCTTCTCGGGAAGACACGCGAGAAGGGTTATACCCTCATCCCCACGAAGATATATTTCAAGGACGGCAAGGCCAAGGTGGAGCTGGGGCTTGCGAAGGGAAAGACCTTCTACGACAAGCGGGAGAGCATAAAGAAGCGGGACGTAAAGAGGGAGATGGAGAAGGCCCTCGGCAGGCGCGGGAAAAGCTGAAAACCGCTTTCAACCGGGCGGCCTTTATGATACACTTTATTTAAGTATCGTGTTCTTTGAAAAATGGGGGCGACTGGCTTCGACGGGACGGTCTGATTCCGGGTGAAGCATGCCGAGCTCTATCTCCTCGTAAATCAGATAGACAAAAACAGTCGGCAACGACTACGATTACGCCCTGGCCGCTTAAACCGGCCAGCGTCTTTCAGGCTTTTTCCTGCGGGGCCTGAGAGACGACACTCAGCAGGATGGCTTCCGGGGCTCTGTCCGAAGGACCTGGGAGCGAGACTCAACCGGGCTGGCTTTCCGGATCTTGTGCCTTCAGGGGGCCGGAGAGTGAGACTTACCCTGAGAGGATAAGCATGTAGAAGAACCGGATAAGCGTTGCCGGACGCGGGTTCGATTCCCGCCGCCTCCACCAGTTTTTAAAAGGGGGTGTCATTTCGGACACCCCCCTTTTTTGTCCCCAAACACTCCACAAATTACGTTTTCCTCAAATCCCCTGAAAATAGATACTTGGCTGGCTTTATAATCCCGGTCGTTCTCCCTGCACTTCAGTCCAGGGGGGCATTTGCAATCCATACAATTCATGGGCGCGTCCCGCTCAGTTACTTTGCGCAAAGAAAAAGGGGTTACGGCTATGCCGTAACCCCTTTTTCTCTTATTTGGTGGGCCGCGTAGGGATCGAACCTACGACCCGCTGATTA
>DIDN01000019.1 GCA_002418185.1 Deltaproteobacteria bacterium UBA5799 | reverse complement strand
GAGAAGGGTGGCTTGAAGGACGGGGTGCGCCAGCGTCTCAACAGGCGTCTTTTCGTCCAGCTCAATGTCTTTACACGCTGCAGGGACTACAAACCTCTGATAAAATCAATCGAGATGGCCGGTATAGAGGCGGCCCTCTACCTCGATATACACGACCCGCAGGGCATAGGCCTCGTTACCATGAGCCAGGACCCGCTCTTTTTCGTGACCGCGCTGCGCGAGCTCCTGAACGCCCCTGGTTTCATGGAGCTTGAGCTCCGGCGCGAGTATTCGATGCTGGGGCGCACCTACGGCCTCGGACACGAGGAGGACCTCGAGGACTGGCTCCTCAAACGGACGCGGCGGGTGGTCCTCAATGCGGACTGGCCCTGGGCTGTCTGGTACCCGCTCCGGAGGACCGGCGAGTTCGCACGGCTCCCGAAGGAGGAGCAGACTGCAATGCTCATGGAGCACGGCTTAATCGGCAGGGCCTTCGGAAAGGCAGACCTGGGCCATGACGTAAGGCTTGTCTCTAACGGGCTCGACCAGAACGACAACGACTTCGTAATAGGGCTTATCGGAAACGAGCTCCACCCGCTCTCCGCCCTCGTGCAGACGATGAGGGGGACAAGGCAGACCTCGACGTACATCCAGGAGATGGGTCCGTTTTTCGTGGGGAGGGCCGCTTACCAGAGCCCGATGAAAGCGGAATGAAATACGCAGCGCAAGCCGCAATGCGCGTTAGACCTTAAGAAGAAATAGAGGCAAGACGTTCGCACCATGCTCAGGTACAAGGTCGTAGAGCTCTCGACAGTAACCGACGAGGCGATCGAGGGGCCGCTCAATTCGCTTACTCCCCAAGGATGGAGGCTTGAAAGCCTCCATTTCGCCATGAGGGATTCCTCGAAACGGCCCTCGATGGCGTTCTCCTCTTTACGCGCGAGGAGCCGGAAACGGAAGCCGCCGAAGGAGGCAACAGTGACTGAGGGGTATGTCTGCATGGAAGCCGAAACAGCACCCTTTCAGAAGGCCGAGGCGCTCGAACGGTTCCTGGCGAAGTTCATCGACCTCCTTATAGCCGGGGCGTTCTTCGCCTTCCCCACCTTCGTGGGGCCGCTCGCCGCCATGACCTACATACTTATCTCGGACGGGATTCGGGGCGGGCAGAGCCTGGGTAAGCGTGTCATCGGGCTCAGGACCGTTCTGGCGGAAACAGGCGAGCCGTGCGACTTCAAGAGGTCTATCGTCCGGAACTCCCCTTTCGCGCTCCTCATAGTGTTCGGGTTCCTGGTAGGCTGGATACCGTATCTCGGGAAGCTCCTCTTCCTCGTGGCCGCGCTCGCAGTGGGCGCATTCGAGCTGGTCCTCGTCTACACGGACGAACGCGGGGCCAGGTTCGGGGACAGGGTGGCCGGGACAGTGGTCGTTCCGTCGAAGAGATAGGATCTCCCATCTTATCAATTCTTATCAATCATGAGGTAATGCGAGCGCGTACTTGGCCGAACCTGTTCGCAAGTTTTGTTGCAAAATGCCTTTTAATGCGCTGCCGCGCTTTTTTTGGGCATAAGGCTCCGCTCTCATTCCGCCTCCTTCCTCCGGGCTCGGCCCTTAAGTCGCTCGGCCTTTGGCCTCGCTCCTGCTGCCCCGCCTCGCCCGCCCCTCCCCCGTTCCCATGTTCGCTCCGCCTCATGCCCCGGGGTTGTTTCTAAAGACGAAACAAAAACGCAATCGCGCTACTCTCGCATTTTTTTGTCTTTAACAAACCTCGGAGGGTAAGGCGAGCGTAGCCTTAGGGAGGAAGAGCGTGAACGGGCCGAGGATGTCAGGAGCGAAGCGACTTAAGGGGCCCGTTCACGGGGTGGGGGAGGCGGATAGCAAGCGAGGCCTTACCCTCGAAAACCGCGCGGAAGCGCGGAAAAGTAGATTATGGTCGAGCTCTACTGACTCATTTACCGGGTCTTGAATAATGTTTTATGTTGCCTGTTGCTTATTTGATGCGCTACGCTCCACCGCCATTATGCTGCAGCTCCCGTCTGCCTCATCATACACTATTACAGCAAGTCCCCTTTCGAGCTGCCGCCTGACCTGAGCGGTCTTTTCCGTAAGCGTATATTCGCCCGGGCCGTAGTCCGTGCCCTCCCTGGTTACGAACTCCTCTATGAGCCCTGTAAGCGCGTCATCTGTAAGCAGTTGGTACGGTATCTCCATCCGCGTCTTCTTTCCCTATGCAGACTTACCCATTCCAGCTCTTAAGGCTGAAATCACCATTATCAAAGACGAGATAGGTGCCCCTGTGAGCCCAGCTCCCGGGGTTTGCGTAGACGCCCCTTCTGCCGCCTGATTCGATTGTATGCACGCCAGGCTCATGGGAATGACCCAGCACCACCGCGTCGAATCCCCCGGCTATCTTCCCGGCTGCGAATTCCCTGAGCCTCGCCTCGGTGATGTTTCCGGACGAGCCGTACCGGAGGGCATTACCCCTGCTCTTTCTGGAGAGCACCCCCGCAATGGCCCACACGCCGCCGGGCGTAGCGGCAATGGCCATGGCCTTGAAAAGCGGGCTTCGGAGGTAAGCCCTCCAGAGCCTGTAGCCCGCGGTCATGGAAACGGTGTCCCCGTGCCCCACGAGGAACCTTTTCCCGCCAAAGGCCATCTCCTCCATGTCGGGGCAGACCTTTGCCCCGAGCTCATTGGTAAAGAACGGGCCCATGGAGAAGTCGTGGTTGCCCTCGCAGTAGACTATACCGACGCCGCGCTTCCGTAACCGTAAAAGGCTATCGAGAACAGGCTTATAGACCCTCTCGGCAACGCTGTTTGAGCCTGTCCAGAAATCGAAGAGGTCGCCGAGGATCACGAGCCTTCCGGCGTCCACGGAATCGAAAAAGCCTGTGAGGCTTGCCTGGTGCGGGTCGCCTTCGCCCTTCAAATGGGCGTCGGCAACGAAGAATGTTTTCATCTGGCCCTGAGCGCCTTCCTTGCGGCGGCCTCCATTACCTTTATGGGCGCCTTCTTCCCGGTCCAGAGCTCGAACCCCATTGCCCCCTGGCGGACGAGCATCCCTAACCCCGTGTGCGTTTCAAGCCCCCTTTTCTCCGCGCTCTTTATCAGTCCTGTCCGTAGCGGTCTGTAAACGATATCCGAGACGATCGCCCCGGCCTGGAGGGCTTCGAGAGGGAGATCGAGATCCCCCTTGCCCATCATGCCTGTTGAGGTGGTGTTTACGACGAGGTCCGCCTTCATGAAGTGCTCGGAAAGGGAGTCCCTGCCTGCCTTATCCAGGGGGGACGCAGTTATCTCGGCAGAGCCGAACTTCCGGGCAAAGCCCCTGGCGAGCGCTTCAGCCCTCTTGACCGTCCTGTTGGCGATTACGACTGAAACGGCTTTGGCTGCGAGCATCGAATAAACTATGCTCCTGGCCGCTCCGCCTGCCCCGATGACTACGACCCTCTTCCGGGCCGCCCTGAAGCCGGTCTCGTCCCTGAGGCTCAGGAGATAGCCCGCTCCGTCGGTGTTATAGCCGACGAGCTTTCCGTCCCTGTTGACGATGGTATTCACCGCGCCCAGCTCCAGGGCGTGCGGGTCGACCTCGTCGAGATACTTGAGCACTTTCTCCTTGTGGGGGACGGTGACGTTCACCCCCAGGAGGCCGAGCGCCCGTATCGCCTCTACCGCCGCCCTGAGTCCGTTGGGAGCGGCTGAGCTCACATGGAAGGGGACGTAAAGGGCGTTCAGGCCGAGCGCGGCGAAAGCGGCGTTCTGCATGGCCGGCGATAGGGTGTGGCCTACGGGGTCGCCGAATATGCCGGCTATCTTCGTATTGCCGTTTATCTTCATCCCTTTACCTCAAGCCTAATATCCTTCCGGCCCGTTCCGCGTCCTTGCTTATCCGGCGCGCAAGGGCGTCCATGGACGCGAACGCCCTCTCGCCCCTGAGCCTCCTTACGAACTCCACCTCGATATCTTTACCATAAATGTCTCCCCGGAATCCAAGTATATGGGCCTCGATGCACCGTTTCTTGCCGCCGAATGTCGGGGCCGTGCCAACGTTGACCACTGCCTCAATCCTCTTTCCCTCTAAGACGGCGTAGGCCGCGTAGACCCCGTCGGCAGGCAGCAATTCGCTTCTTGCTTCGAGGTTGGCGGTCGGAAAGCCCAGTTCCTTGCCCCGGTCCATGCCTCGCACCACCCTGCCCCTTATGGAGAAGGGCCGCCCGAGGAGCCTTCCTGCCTCGCCGACCCTGCCCACGGCTACGAGCCCCCTTATGCGGGAGCTGCTGACCACGTCCCCGCCCTTCCGGTACGCCGAAGCCACGCGGACGCTGAAGCCGAGCTCGCGGCCCAGCGCCTCAAGGTACTCTGCCGTGCCGGACTTCCCTTTCCCGAAGGAGAAGTCGTGCCCGACCCAGACCTCCCTCACCCTGAGCGGGACAAGCTCCTCCAGGACGAACTGCCTCGGGTGCTTTGCGGCAAAACCCTTCGTGAACCTCGCAATGACCATGTAGTCGATGCCGAGGGAGGCTACAAGCTCCGTTTTTTTCTCCGGGTCCAGTATGAGGGGCGGGCTCTTCTCAGGGGCGACCACCTTTAGCGGGTGCGGCTCGAAGGTATAGACGACCGAAGCGCAGCCGAGCTTCCCGGCCCTTTCCCTTACCTTCTCGAGTATCTTCCGGTGCCCCAGATGGAGCCCGTCGAAGTTGCCGAGCGTAAGCACCTTGTCGCCGGCCTTGTTCCTCAGTCTTTTCGAATCGTGGAATATCCGCATAGGTCTACCAGATTGCTGAAAAACTCAAAATCACATGCAGGCTGCTCAAAAAGCTCAAGATGCAAAGAGTCAAAAAATGAGGAATGAGGCGTACTTTTTTGTACGCCTCATTGACGAATTTTGAAAACGACGCAGCAGATTGGGCTCTTTCAGCAGCCTGCTACGGCTCAGAACTTCCCTGACCTCAATATCTGGACGGCCAGCCAGAAGCCGAGGACCGAGGCGATTACGAACCCCAGCACGCCCAGCACCGGGAGGCCCAGGAACTTGGGAGCAGCCTCAGCGGCGGTAACGAGCGAGGAGCCTATTATCAGGGCGGCTATTATGACCCCGAAGGTGAGCCGGTTCGAGGACCTGTCCATCTCGCCCATGAAGTCCTCGAGCCCCTTGTGGAGGAACTCTATCCTCAGCCTGTCGTCAAGCACCTTCCTCATAAGCCTGTCCGCCTGAGAGGGAAACTCCGCAATGAGGTCCTTGTAGTCAGAGGCGGTCGAGAGCGCGGACTCCGCAATCGACTTCGGGCTTATCCTTTCGACGAAAAGCCTCCTTGCGTACGGCTCGCTCTCGTCGAGTATGTTGACGTCCGGGTACAGCACCCTCGCGAGCCCTTCGAGCTCTATTATGCACTTGTCGAAAAGCAGGAGCTCCCTCGGAAGCATTATCTCGTACCGGGCGGCGAGCCTGATGTAGTCGAGCAGCAGCTCCCCTATCCTTACGTGCTTGAGGGGCCTCCCGAAATACCGGAGGATTATATCATGGTATTCCATCTCGAAGGAGGTCCTGTCGATGGCCTCGGGCAGTATGCCCATCCTCTGGTACACCCTGACCGTGGCATCGATGTCCTGGGTCGCGATGCCGATGAGGATGTCGGCAAGGTCCTGCTTCATGTCCGGCCCGATCCTGCCGACTATGCCGAAGTCCACGAGCGCTATGCTGTCTTCCGAGAGGACGAATATGTTGCCGGAATGGAGGTCGCCGTGAAAGAGGCCGAACTCGAAGACCTGCTTGAAGAATATGTCGGCTATGAGGTGGGCGACCGCCTCGGTGTCTATGCCCTCCTCCTTGAGCCTTTTTACCTGGTCGACCTTTATGCCGCGGACGCGCTCCATCGTGAGCACGCCCCTGCCGGTGAGGTCCCAGTATACCTTCGGGACCTTCACCCTCGGGTCGCCCGAGAAGTTCTCCCTGAACTTCTCCATGTAGCTGGCCTCGAGGCTGAAATCCATCTCCCTTCTGATTACCCTCGAGAACTCCTCTACCATACCGACCGGGTCGTAAAGCCTGCTCTCGGGGATGTACTTCAGGGCCAGCCGCGCCATGTACTTGAGTATCGCTATGTCGGTGTTTATGACCTCCTCGATGCCGGGCCTCTGCACCTTTACGACCACCTCGCTGCCGTCCCGGGTGACCGCCCTGTGGACCTGGGCTATCGACGCGGCGGCTGCCGGGGCCTCGTCTATCGAGGAGAATACGTCCTCGACAGGCCTGCCGAACTCGGCCTCCACGACCTTACGCACCTCGCTGAACGGGAGCGGGCTCACGGAGTCCTGGAGCTTGAGGAACTCTATTATGAACTCGTGCGGGACGACGTCGGGCCTTGTCGAGAGTATCTGGCCGAACTTTATGAAGGTGGGGCCGAGCTCTTCCATGGCGAGCCGGGCCCTCGCCGGCTCGGTAAGCCTGTCCTCTCCTTTCCTTTTTCCGGCGAACCGCATGGGTATTGACACGAGCCTTGCGAGCCGGAGCCTTTCCATGAGGGGGTAGAAGCCGTGGCGCACCAGAACGCCCGCTATCTCTCTGAGCCTCCGCGCGCTCCTGTAAGCGATATGCACCCTAACGGGGCTCACCTGCGCCCCTTCCTCCCGGCCCTCGCCGGTCTGTCCTCATTGAGGACCAATTCTATCCTCCGCCTTTCGAGGTCCACTGCCGCGACCTTGACCACCACCTCGTCGCCGAGCCTGAACGCCCTTTTGGTCCTCTCGCCAACGAGGGCGTGCCGCTTCTCGTCGTGTATATAATAGTCGTCAGCGAGCATGGAGACGTGCACGAGACCCTCGACGAACCAGTCCTTGAGCTCCACGAAAAAACCGAAGCTCGTTACGCCCGAGATAAGGCCTTCATAGACCTCGTTGACCTTGTCCTTCATGAACTGGCACTTCTTGAGGTCCGCTATCTCCCTCTCGGCCTCCATGGCCTTTCTCTCCCTTGCCGAGGTGTGCCCGGCGGCTGTCGGCAGGTACGCCTCCATCCGCTCCCTGGCCTCTGCCCCGTATTTCTTCCTGAGGAGGAGCTTCAAGAGCCTGTGGACTATGAGGTCCGGGTACCTCCTTATGGGCGAGGTGAAGTGCGTGTAGTCGTCAAAGGCGAGCCCGAAGTGGCCCGCGTTCTCCTCGGAGTAGACCGCCTGCTTCATGGAGCGGAGAAGCACGTGGTTCACGAGCTTCTCCTCGGGCCTTCCCTCCACCTTTTCGAGCACGGCCTGGAACGACTTCGGCCCCTCGGGGCTGAAGCGTATGCCGAAGGCCGATAGGAACTCCTTGAAGTCCGCTATCGAGTCCTCGCCCGGCTCCTCGTGGACCCTGTACAGGAACGGCAGGCCCCGGCTGGAGAACTCCTCTGCAACGGCCCTGTTGGCAGCGAGCATGCACTCCTCGATGAGCCTGTGCGCGACGTTCCTCTCGGACTTTATTATGTCCTCGACCCTGCCCTCGATATCGATTATTATCTGCGGCTCCGGGAGGTCGAAGTCTATCGAGCCCTTCTCGGCGCGCCTCTCCCTCAACTTCTCCGCGAGCGCCGCCATTAGCTTAAGGTCCGGGACTATGTGCGCGTACCTCGAAGAGAGCGCTGTGTCTTCGTCCAGTATGAGCTTCCTAACGTCCGTGTAGGTCATCCGCTCTACGCTCCGGATGACGCTCTCGTAGAACCTCTTTCCCGTCGGTACGCCCCTTTCGTCGAACTCGATCTCCGCGGTCATGGTCAGGCGGTCGACCCGGGGGTTAAGACTGCAGATGCCGTTGGAGAGGGCCTCGGGGAGCATGGGGATGGCCCTGTCTGGGAAATATACGCTCGTGCTCCTCGCGTATCCCTCTTTGTCTATCTCCGTCCCTTCCTTTACATAATGGCCTACGTCGGCTATGGATACCCATAGCCTGTAGCCCCTGTCGGTCTTCTCTATCGAGACGGCGTCGTCAAAGTCCCTGGCCGTCTCGCCGTCGATGGTAAAGACGTTCCGTTCGCGGAGATCCGTCCTGCCCCTTATATCCTTCGGGGAGACATCCTTGGGTACTGATTTGACCTCGTGCATGACCGGGGCCGGGAACCTGTTCGAGAGCCCGTATTTGCGGAGTATCACGTCAGCTTCCACGTCCGGGTCGTCGGGTTCGCCGAGGACCTCTATGACCCTGGCGGTCGCGGCCATCTCTTTCGCCGGCCAGCGGGTTATCTCGGCAGAGACGACCTTTCCGTGGGGCGCGCCGCCGGACTCCTTCAGGGGCACTATTATCTGGTTCGTTATTCTCTCGTCCGACGGAATGACCACGCCGAAGCCCCTTAATAGCTCGAACCTGCCGACTACCGTCCTGTGCGCCCTCGATGTAATCCTTATTATTGCGCCTTCGCGCCTGCCCCCGCGCTTGCTGCCTTCCACCCTCGCGACGACCGTGTCGCCGTGCATCGCGCCCGAGAGCTTGCGGTTCCCTATAAATACGTCACCCTCTTCGCGCCCCTCCTCCGGGACCACGAACCCGTAGCCGTCCGGGTGGCAGACAAGCTCGCCTGTCACGAGGTTCATCCTCGAGGGCAGGCCGAACCTCCCGCCCCTGGTCTTTATGAGGAGCCCTTCGGAGACGAGCGACTTGACAAGGCGCTTGAACCTGTCCCTGTCGGCCCTCGGCACCCCGAGGGCGTGGACGAGCTCCCTCAGGGTCAGGGGGCCGGGTGAGGCCTCCTCCATGAACCGGAGCACTATATTACGCGGGTCTTCCTTCTTGTTATTCTTCATAATCGACTACCGCGACCGACTCCCTTACGGATGCGATGTACTCCGCGACCTTCACGTGCTCGGGGTGCGACTGGTAGGTTTCGAGGTCGCGGAGACTATCGAACCTTACCGTCAGGGCTATGTCGTAGGACCGTTCCGACCTCAATGCGTCAACCCCCACCTCTATATCCCTTATGACCGGGACCTTGCCTTCAAGCCCCCTCAAGACTTGAGCCGCCCTGGCTATCGAGCCGGGCGACCTGTCCCTGAGCTTAAAGAGAACGATATGGACCAGCACTTTGCACCTCTTTTCGAAAGACTTGCCGGAAGGACCCTTGCAAAAGGGTGCGAATTGACGCGCGTGCATTCCGGCGGCCCGATATTAGAATTATATCCGCTCCTCGCCTTGCGGGCGAAAATGTAGTATGTGAAAGGAATGGGGCCGCCCGCGCCGGGCGGCCTGAAGAAACACTCTTGGGCTGGTCTCGTCGATTCCGTATTGCAGTCACACGGGCCTTAACCGGAGCGGTCGCCTATTTCGGGACCTTCTCCCAGTCCTTCAGGAACCTCTCTATCCCCGAGTCGGTGAGCGGGTGCCTTGAGAGCTGCTCGAGCACCTTGAAGGGTATGGTGGCCACATGGGCGCCCATGACCGCGCTCTCAAGGACGTGCACAGGGTGCCTTATGCTCGCGACTATGACCTCTGTCGAGAACCCGTAGTTCGAGTATATATCGAGTATCTGGGCGATGAGGTCCATGCCCGTATGCGATATGTCGTCGAGCCTTCCCACGAAGGGGCTTACGTAAGTCGCGCCCGCCTTGGCGGCCATGAGGGCCTGGACCGGCGAGAAGACGAGGGTCACGTTGGTCTTGATATTTTCTTTGCTTACGGCCTTGACGGCCTTGAGCCCATCCAGGGTCATGGGCACCTTGACGACCACGTTTTTGTGTATCTTCGAAAGTTCCCTGGCCTCGGATATTATCCCGGCGGCGTCCAGGGATACTGCCTCGGCGCTCACCGGGCCGTCTATTA
Organism: Deltaproteobacteria bacterium UBA5799; assembly: GCA_002418185.1. Classification (GTDB taxonomy): domain Bacteria; phylum Desulfobacterota; class GWC2-55-46; order GWC2-55-46; family GWC2-55-46; genus UBA5799. The sequence goes on along the minus strand of DIDN01000019.1, from coordinate 734 downwards.
TCGTGCAAATCTCCCGTATCCGCTCCCTGAAGTCGCATTTCTCCTTTGCGACAAGCGTCGGGTTCGTTGTAACCCCGTCTATGAGGCCCCACTCGTCCGCCGTCCGTATTTCCTCCAAGTTGGCCGTATCTATGAAGAACTTCATCAAAAACTCCCTTGACTAAAGTTTTCCGCTGTGCGAAGATTTCGAATTGTCGAGAGACAATAGGGCATTGCCCGGTTTAAAGCCGAATGATAGCCTGAAAAAGGCTCCAATTCAAGGCTTAATTGGGTACACGATGCCGAAGTGGCGGAATTGGCAGACGCGCAAGATTCAGGTTCTTGTGGGTGAAAGCCTGTGGGGGTTCGAGTCCCCCCTTCGGCACCAGATTTTGATTTAAGGCGGGACGAGAACAGTTTGCGCGCGCCGAGCAGCGCGAGGACGAGGCCTTTCGGGAGAAAGGCCGTAAGCGAGCAAACGCGGGTCAGAGCGAGATGCGGGAGCATCGAGCGGCGGCCTTCGAGTCCCCCCTTCGGCACCAAAAATTAAAGAAGCGATGCGGGGGAAGCTCCCTCTCGGATTGGAATCGCCCGACTCGAACAGCGTCCGAGCGCCGACCGGAGGGAGGATGAGGCGTTCCGGGAGGAACGACGAAAGCTCGGACGCGCGGGGCAGAGCGAACGGCCGGGAGGCCGGAGCGGAGCCCTTCGAGTCCCCCCTTCGGCACCAGATTTTGATTTAAGGCGGGACGAGA
>DIDN01000130.1 GCA_002418185.1 Deltaproteobacteria bacterium UBA5799 | reverse complement strand
CTAAGACAACGAAGCAGACGGACTTTTTAGCAGCCTGTATTAATTCCAAAGGAGTACGGAAATCTCATGCTTAACTACCTGTTAGGTCTTTTCTCGAACGATCTGGCCATAGACCTCGGCACTGCCAGCACGCTCATATACGTAAAGGGCAAGGGGATAATCTGCAACGAGCCTTCGGTCGTCGCCGTCAAGAAGGACGGCAAGGGGAAAAGGGTGCTGGCGGTCGGCAGGGAGGCCAAGGCCATGCTGGGCCGCACGCCCGGCAATATCGCCGCGATAAGGCCCTTGAAAGACGGCGTCATAGCCGACTTCGAGGTCACCGAGGAGATGCTCAAGTACTTCATCGCCAAGGTGCACAACAGGAGATTGCTTGTCCGCCCCCGCATCATAGTCGGCGTCCCGTCCGGCATAACCCAGGTCGAGAAGAGGGCGGTAAGGGAGTCTGCCTATTCCGCCGGAGCGGCGGAGGTCTACCTCATCGAGGAGCCCATGGCGGCCGCCATAGGCGCGGGCCTCCCCATAACCGAGCCCTCGGGCAACATGATTGTGGACATAGGCGGCGGCACCTCCGAGATAGCGGTCATATCGCTCGCGGGCATAGTCCAGTCCAAGTCCATAAGGGTCGGCGGGGACAAGCTCGACGAGGTCATAGTCCAGTACATAAAGAGGAAATACAACCTGGCCATAGGCACCGGGGTCGCGGAGATAATAAAAATGACGCTCGGCCTGCCCATGCCGGACGAGAACACCCAGAAACTCGAGATAAAGGGCTCGAACCTCATAACCGGCATCCCCACCACCCTGGAGATAGAGTCCGGGGAGATACGGGAGGCCCTGAACGAGCCCGTAAACGCGCTCGTCGAGGCGGTAAAGAGCGTCCTCGAGACGACGCCTCCGGAACTCGCGGCGGACCTGGTAGACAAGGGCATAGTGCTCGCCGGAGGAGGAGCGCTCCTCAAGAACCTCGACGTCATACTCCGCGACGAAACACAGCTCCCGGTCACCATAGCCGAGGACCCTCTCACCTGCGTCGTGAAGGGCGCGGGCAAGGTCCTCGACGAGATACGTCTTTTAAGGGAAGTCACCATACCGAACTGACCCGGCGGCTGCCGGCCTTTCGGCAGCCGCGGCCAACGGAGGCGGACCAGGCTGAATGAGGATCTCTGAGCGAAATTTCTATTCTTTTGTCAAAAGGCACCAGCTTGTGCTCATTTCCGCCGTCCTGGCGTTTTTTTCCCTTCACCTCGCATTGACCGACAGAAAGGAATACGAAAGGGGCCATATCCTGAAGGAGGTCCTCTCGTACACCGTAACGCCCGTACAGGAGGCGCTCCTCGGCGCAGATGCCCAGGTCAAAGGCGTCTGGTCGGACTACGTCATGCTTGTCGGGGTGAACCAGGAAAACGCCGTCCTCAGGAACGCCGTATCCCTGCTTGAAGAGGAGAACAACAGTCTCCGCGAGGAGATACTCAGGAACGAAAGGCTCCGGTCCGTCCTCGAGTACAGGGACGCCCTGCCCTTCGGCACCACCGGCGCCGCTGTCACCGGCTTCAACCTGGAGCGCTGGATGAAGACCATCGTATTGAACAAGGGGCTCCGGGACGGGATTGGAAAGGACCACGCGGTCATCGCCCCCGAGGGCATAGTGGGCAGGACGCTCGACGTGCACAACACCGCCTCAAGGGTCCTCCTCGCAACCGACGCGAGGTCCAATATAGACGTCATAGTCCAGCGGACCAGGGTCAAGGGAGTGGCCGAGGGTAACGGCACCGACGCCCTGGTGCTCAAGTACGTGAGGCTTATAGACGACGTCCAGGTCGGGGACCTGGTCGTCACCTCCGGCATATCAGGCATCTTCCCCAAGGGGCTCGTCGTCGGAGAGGTCACCAAGATTGAAAAGGGCAGGGACAACTTCTTCAACCACGTCGAGGTCCGCCCGGCGGTTGACATCGGGAGGCTCGAGGAAGTTCTGGTCTTGAGCGAGCGCCCCCTGCTGATGGAATAGCATCCCCCCTCCCGAGCCGTACGGGAGGGGCCCCCTGAATAAGAAACCGGGCATTTACATGAAAGAGTTCCTTCTTTTCCTTCCGCTTGCAATCGCGTACATGGCCTTGAAGAGCACGGTCCTCGCCGGGTTCCCGCTACCCGACATACCGCTCATAATCGTCTTCTACATGGCGCACAGGAAGGCCGCAGTCGACGGAGCGCTCTGCGCGTTCGCGCTCGGGTACCTCGACGACGCAATGAGCGGGGGGATGCTCGGCACGAGCTCTTTCTCGCTCGTCGTCATCTTCCTTGCCGTCCACCTGCTCTCGAAGGTCGTGCAGTTCACCACGCCGGCAGTGAAGGGAGGCGGGGTCTTCGCGGCCTCTCTCCTCAAGGGCGCGCTCGCGTACTACATACTCAGGGCCGCCGGCCTTGACGCGATCTTCCAGTCCGGGGTGTTCCTGGAGGCCGCCGTGAGCGGACTCCTTGCGCCGGCGGTCTTCGCCGTCCTCCAGAAGACGGTCGACTTCGCGACGCCCCGCAAATTCAAGGACAACGAGAATTGAGCGGAAGCTATTTCAAGGACAAGGAGCCCAGGGAACTGAAGGGCCGGGTCTATGCCGCCGTCCTCCTGGCGGGCGTCTTCTTTTTCCTCCTCGCCTCAAGGCTCTGGTACCTGCAGGTATTCCAGCATTCCCATTTCCACGAGCTTTCGCTGAATAACGCAACCCGCTTCATAAAGGCCCCGGCCCCGAGGGGCCTGATATACGACCGCCTGGGGGTGAAGGTCGCGGAGAACCGACCGGGCTTCGACCTCTACATCGTCCCCGAGGACGTCAAGGACTGGGACCGGACCAGGCGCATGCTCACCGGGCTGGTGGAAATAACGGCGGAGGACATCGACGACAAGCTTGAGAAGTCAAGGAGGAGGCCGCCGTTCCAGGCCGTGATGCTCAAGCAGGACCTGACCTGGGAAGAGACCGCCAAAATCGAAAGCTTCAGGTTCGAGATGCCCGGGGTGCTCCTTGACGTCGCGCCCAAGAGGTCGTACGTCTTCAGCGAGGCCGTCTCGCACGTCCTGGGATATCTGGGCGAGATAAGCGAGAGGGAGCTCAAGGAGAAGGAGGCCGCCGGCGAAAAGTACTCGCCCGGCGACATAGTCGGCAAATACGGGCTCGAGAAGTACTTCGAGAAGGAGCTCCGCGGCGTGGAGGGCGGCAAGGAGGTCGAGGTCGACGCAATGGGCAGGCAGATACGGGTCGTCAACTGGATGCCGCCCTACCCGGGGAACGACCTGAGGCTCAGCATCGACATAAAGACGCAGGTGGCGGCCTGGGCAGCCATGCGCGACAAGGTCGGCGCGGTCGTGGCCATGGAGCCCCGGACCGGAAGGATACTCGCGATGGTGAGTTCGCCTTCGTTCGACTCAAACGCCCTCTCCTCCCGCATGACGCAGGCTGAATGGCGGGCCGTGATAGACAACCCTTTCAACGTCCTCAACAACCGCGCCATACAGGGTCAATACCCGCCCGCCTCGACCTACAAGCCCATACATGCGGCAGCGGCGCTCGAGGAGGGCATAATCGCCCCCTGGACGAAGATATTCTCCGGCCCGTCGTTCTGGTTCGCCGGCAGGGCATACCGCGACTGGAAGGAAGAGGGCCACGGGCACATAAACGTGCACAAGGCCATAGTCCAGTCGTCTGACACCTTCTTCTACCAGGTCGGCCTCATGCTCGGAGTCGACCGGCTCGCCGAGTACAGCAGGAAGTTCGGCTTCGGCTCAAAGACGGGTGTTCCCTTGCAGGGCGAAAAGTCCGGGCTCGTCCCATCGTCCGAGTGGAAGAAGAAGGCGTACAAGACCAGGTGGTACGAGGGCGAGACCATCTCCGTATCCGTCGGGCAGGGCTACATGCTCGCCACCCCGCTGCAGCTCCTTAACGCATACGCGGCCATAGCCAACGGCGGCACTCTCTGGAAGCCCATACTCGTGGACGAGATAACGACGCCCGAGGGGAAAGTGCTCCATGACCAGGAACCTGAAAAGAACGGGGAACTGGGCGTTTCCGCGAAGACGATGGAGCACGTGAGAAAGGGACTTGCCGGCGTCACCCATGAGGATGGCGGGACCGCCCGCTTCCTGAGGACGGCCGGCTTCAAGATAGCCGGAAAGACCGGCACGGCCCAGGTGGCGAGGCTCGTGAAGAGGACCAGGGACATCGAATCAATACCCTACAAGCTCCGCGACCACGCGTGGTTCGCGGGCTTCGCGCCGTATGACGACCCGCAGATAGCGGTGGTGGTCATAGTCGAGCACGGCGGGTTCGGCGCATCCGCCGCGGCCCCGGTCGCCGGGGAGGTATTCAAGGCCTACCTGGGAGCACCGGGCGAACTCCCGGCAGGCTTGACGGCCGGCTCGGACGCGGAGGACGGGACTGCGGCCAGTGTCGCGGCCAGGACCGGGGTGCCGAGATGATAGACAGGCGCCTGTTTACGCATTTCGACTGGTTGATGCTCGGGATAATCGCGGCCCTCGTCT
>DIDN01000083.1:10013-18006 GCA_002418185.1 Deltaproteobacteria bacterium UBA5799 | reverse complement strand
ACATAAGGGCCGAGCCCGGAGGATGGGGGCGGAAAGTGCGCGGAGCCTTATGCCCGAAAGCGCGGCAGCGCGTTAAAAGGCCTTTTGCGACAGGGCTTGCATACGATATTCCTCCGTTCGCTCAGAACGACAAAAAACTCTGGTGCGCGGAGCGCACCCTACTTTTTTGTCATTCAACAAACCCCGGAGGGTAAGGTGAGCGCTGCATAAGGGAGGAAGAGCGTGAACGGGCCGGGGTAGAGAACGAGGCCCTTCGCTCCGCTCAGGGTAAACTCCGCGACTTCGGGGGCCCGTTCACGGGGTCGGGGAGGGGGCTGGCAAGCGAGCCTTACCCTCGAAAACCGCACGGCAGTGCGGAAAAAGGTTTTTTCAAGTCACCTGCCAGCACTAAATAATCCTTTATATTTCAGCTACTATCAAACTCCTTGACGAACCAGAGCGGTTCATATATCTTTGAACCTATGAGGAATTTAGCAGCAATCGTGCTCGCCGCAGGCAAGGGCACGAGGATGAAATCCAAGACCCCCAAGGTCCTGCACGGCATAGCCGGCAGGCCCATGCTTTTTTATCCCCTGGACCTCCTTAAGGAAATGAAGGCCGGAAAGGTCCTCGTGGTCGTAGGGCACGGCGCGGACGCCATAAGAGATGCCTTCAAGGGAGAGAAGGCCGACTTCGTCCTCCAGAAAGACCAGTTCGGCACCGGGCACGCGGTCATGTGCGCCATGAAGGAGCTCAAGGGCTTCGAAGGCGACGTGCTCATACTCTCCGGGGACGTGCCGCTCATAAAAAAGGAGACCCTCTCGGGGCTCGTTAGCCTCCACGGGAAGGGCAGGCGGAAGGCCGTGCTTTCGCTCGTTACGACAGTCGTCCCCGACCCTGCCGGGTACGGGCGCATCGTGCGGGACGAGCACGGCCATATTACCCGGATAGTCGAGGACAAGGACGCAAGCCCGCTCCAGAAGGGCATAAAAGAGGTCAACTGCGGTATTTACCTCGCATCCTGCGAGTTCCTCTCGAAGAATCTGAAGAAGATAGGGAAGAAAAATGCCCAGGGCGAGTATTACCTCCCGGACCTCGTTCAGCTTGCGGTCTCTGAGGGCGGGCGCGTAGAGGCCCTTGCCGCGGCAGACCCTGTTGAGGTAATGGGGATAAACAACAGGATAGAGCTTGCCAGGGCAGAGGCCCACATGCGCTCGAAGATACTCGATTCGCTCATGCTCTCAGGGGTGACGGTCGTGGACCCCGCGGCCACGTACGTTGACTACGGCGTATCCGCAGGCGCGGACACGGTCATATACCCGGGCGTGCGCTTAACGGGCACCAGCTCCATAGGCTCGGGCTGCGTGATAGAGGACAACTGCATAATAGACTCCGCCGGGATAGGTGACGGGACGGTCATAAAGAGCTCGTCGGTAATAGAGGACTCGAAGATAGGGAAAGGCGTATCGATAGGCCCCTTTGCGCGCCTCCGGCCCGGTAGTTCCATCGGAGACCAGGCCAGAGTCGGCAACTTCGTCGAGGTCAAGAAGAGCGTCATGGGCAAGGGCAGCAAGGCCAACCACCTGAGCTACATAGGGGACACGACGGTAGGCGAGGGCGTGAACATCGGCGCCGGCTCTATAACCTGCAACTACGACGGCGTAAATAAATACCGGACGGTAATAGAGGACGGCGCGTTCATCGGGAGCGACTCCCAGCTCGTCGCCCCGGTAAGGATAGGGAAGGGCGCTTATGTCGGCTCCGGGACGACGGTCACTAAAGACGTGCCTCCGGGCGCGCTCGTGGTCACAAGGGCGCCCGAGAAGGTCATAGAAGGCTGGGCTGCAAGGAAAAAGAAGGCCGGGGGCAAGAACTGATGTGCGGTATAGTCGGATATGTAGGGCCGAAGGACTCGGTCGGGATACTCATGGGGGGGCTTAAGCGCCTCGAATACAGGGGCTACGACTCCTCGGGCCTGGCGGTATTCAAGGAAGGGAAGATCGAGCTAAGGAGGAGCGTCGGGAAGATAGAGAAGCTCGAGGCCGAGCTTTTGAAGAGGCCCCTTGCCGGGAACGTGGGCATAGGCCACACGCGCTGGGCCACGCACGGCAGGCCCTCCGAGCAGAACGCGCACCCGCACGTCGAGGGGGGCGTCGCAGTCGTGCATAACGGCATAATCGAGAACTACCTCTCCCTCAAGGAAGAGCTCCAGAACGAGGGCGCGAGCTTCAAGTCCGAAACCGATACCGAGATACTCAGCCACCTCATATGCCGCGAGATGAAGAAGGGGCTCGGCCTCGCCGGGGCGGTCCGCGAAGCGGTCAAGCTCGTCAAGGGCACCTATGCCATGGCCGCCATATGCGAGAGCGAGCCCGGCAAGGTCGTCGGGGCGCGCATGGAGTGCCCGCTTATCCTCGGCGTGGGCGAGCACGAGTCGATACTCTCGTCGGACATACCCGCCATACTGGACATAACGAGCAAGGCCATATTCCTCAAGGACGGCGAGATAGTCACTATCACGAGCGGCGGCGCCGAGATAACGACCTTCGAGGGCAATAGGGTGGACCGGCAGCCGAGCGTCATAAACTGGTCGCCGGTCATGGCCGAGAAGGGCGGTTACAGGCATTTCATGCTGAAGGAAATATTCGAGCAGCCGAGGGCCCTTACCGACACCTTCCGGAGCCTCATACTCGAAGAGAGCGGGGACGTGTTCCTTGACGGCTTCGACATCCCGCTCGACAAGATAAGGCGCGTATACATCATAGCCTGCGGCACGTCCTGGCACGCCGGGCTCGTGGGCAAATCCCTCATAGAGGACTTCTTCAGGGTCCCCGTCGAGGTGGACCTCGCAAGCGAGTTCCGTTACAGGAACCCCCTTATCGACGAGGACTGTCTCGTCATATCCATCTCGCAGTCCGGGGAGACTGCAGACACCCTCGCCGCCGTAAAGGAAGTGAGGAGGGTCGGGGCAAGGACGGTCTCCATATGCAACGTGATGGAATCGAGCCTCACCCGCGAGACCGACTGGTCGTTTATGACGCACGCCGGCCCCGAGATAGGGGTGGCCTCGACAAAGGCCTTCACCACCCAGCTCGTGGCCCTTTACCTCATCGCCATCTTCATGGGCAGGAAATCGGGGAGGGTGGGGCAGGAAGAGGGGGTGGCCCTTATACAGGAACTCGTAAAGCTGCCGAAGAAGGTGGAAAAGGTGCTCGAACGCGCACCGGAGATAGAGTCGCTCGCCAAGAAGTATTTCCATTACAGGGACTTCATCTATCTCGGCAGGGGGCTTAACTTCCCCATTGCGCTCGAAGGGGCCTTGAAGCTCAAGGAGATATCTTACATCCACGCGGAAGGCTACGCCGCCGGGGAGATGAAGCACGGCCCCATCGCCCTCATCGACGAGGACATGCCGGTCGTGGCCCTTGCGCCGAGGGACGCGAGCTACCCGAAGATGCTCGGGAACATAGAGGAGGTCAAGGCGCGCGGGGGGCGCATAATAGCGGTCGTCACCGAAGGCGACGCCGAAGCCGGGTCAAAGGCGGACGACGCCGTCGCAATCCCGGCGGCCCTGGCATACCTTACCCCGATCCTCATGTCCGTGCCCCTTCAGCTCCTCGCCTACCATATAGCCGTATTGAAGGGCACGGACGTGGACCAGCCGAGAAACCTTGCAAAGAGCGTCACGGTAGAGTAGAATCCAATAAGACCCGGGCAATACCCTGCCCGGGCACACCCGGCCCAAAAGGCCGTACAATCCCGACCTAGACCTGCCATCCGGAGTAACCTCGACCTTTTAAGCACGCCATCATGAGCGGTCCGCCCGGTCATATTTGGGAATATCCGCGCGCGATGAAAAGACCCGGAAAAAAAACTGTCCTGATAGTGGAGAACAGCGCGCCGCAGGCGCTTCACCTCCAGTCCATGCTCGCCGAGGGGGGCTACGCCGCCTCTATCGCCAGGGACGGGAGAGAGGCCCTGGAGGCCGCGCGGAAGAAGAGGCCGGCCCTTGTGCTGAGCGAGGTGGCGCTGCCGGGCCTGGACGGCCTGAGCGTCTGCAGGGCGCTCAAGTCCGAGCTGAAGGGCGTTCCGGTCGTACTCGTGACAGAGCTCTCCGGCCTCGGGGACATCCTGAAGGGCCTGGATTCCGGCGCCGACGGATATATAACCAAGCCCTTCAACGGGGAGTTCGTGCTTTCGAGGATATCCTCGCTCCTTTCAAACGGGCCCCGGGTTCGGAACAACCGCGATGAAAAGAGGGTGGAGATCGAGTACGGGGGCAGGCGTTTTTCCGTGAAAGCAGGGAGGGCCCAGTCCGTCAGTTTCCTCCTTTCCACCTACGAGAACGCCGTATTGCAGAACAGGGAGCTATGCAGTGCCCAGGAGGAGCTTAAGCTCCTTAACGAAAGGCTCGAGGACATGGTGCGGGAGAGGACCTCGGACCTTAGCGCCGAGGTCCTCGATAGGAAGGCGGCTGAGCTGGCCCTCAGGGTGAGCGAGGAGAGGTTCAGGGCCGTGCTGGAGGCCGCAAACGACGCGATAGTCTGCCTGGGCCCCGGCGACACCATATACGTCTGGAACCGGAAGGCGGAGGAGATGTTCGGCTACCCGGCTTCCGAGGCCGTGGGGAGCGGGATGCACGAGCTTATAGTGCCTGCGCGGTACAGGGAGAAGGCGCGCGAGCGCCTGAAGGAATTCTTCGAGACCGGCAGGGGAGACCTGCTGGGGCGGGCCGTCGTGGTAAGCGCCAGCAGGCGCGACGGCTCGGAACTCCCGGTCGAGGTCTCGCTGGCCGCGTTCAACCTCGAGGGGCAATGGAACGCGGTCGGCATAATAAGGGACATAAGCTCGCGGAAGCTCCTCGAAGAGGAGCTCAGGCATAATATCGAGGACCTGGAAAGGATGAACAGGCTGATGGTCGGCAGGGAACTGAGGATGGAGGAGCTGAGGGGGGAGGTGAGGAGGCTGAGGGACCGGGTGAGAGAGCTTGAGGACGGGCCCCGGGAGGGCGCCGGCAGGCCGGAATGAGCCGGTTCACGTTGGGTTCGGTTGGAATTGAATGCCCTCATTGCGAGGACTTCGGCTCCGCGTCAGTCTCGAAATGCAAACAGTTAGCGGCAGAGGCGCTCCGGGGCTTGCGTCCTTGGTCGCGGCGGCGATACTGTTGTCCCTCCTGGCGCGGCATGTTATAATGCGGGACCTTGGGCCGGAATGGAACTCTTGGTTTCACTTCCGGGACACTCTCTGAAGGACGCCAGGTTGGACGACCAGATATATCGCTACGCCATAGTTCCTCTCGCCTATCTCCTCGGCTCGATACCGACCGGGGTGCTGGCCGCAAGGGCCTTCGGCGGGACCGACCCGAGGAAGTCCGGCAGCGGCAACATGGGCGCTACAAACGTAAGCCGTACCTCCGGGAAGGCGGCCGGCGCGCTTACCCTCGCAGGCGATATCCTGAAGGGGGCGCTCCCTGTGCTCGTTGCCCTCCGGCTCGATGCGGGGGCTCTTCTTGTAAGCATCGTCGGACTTTCGGTCTTCATAGGCCACCTGTTCCCGGTCTTCCTCGGGTTCAGGGGAGGCAAGGGGGTCGCGACCGCCTGCGGCGTGCTGGTTGTGGTAAGCCCCGCGGCGACGCTCCTCGGAGCCGCGGTCTTCGCGCTCGTGGCCGCGCTTAAAAGGTATGTCTCTCTCGCCTCGATGCTCGCCGCCGCAGCCATGCCGGTCTTCCTCTACCTGTTCGAAGGCGCAAGGGAGTACGCCCCCCTCGGGGCCGCGCTCGCGGTCCTCATAATAATCAGGCACAAGGACAACATCGAAAGGCTCGCCTCCGGGACGGAGAACAGGATAGGCGGGAAAAAGGGCTGACAGGCTGCTCAAAAAGTCCATCTGCGTCGAAGGCTTCGTCGCTCGTCACTCCGGCGTACACGAAAAGTACGCCTCATTCCTCGCTCCCCTGTTCCAACGTGGCCTCGCATCTGGAGCTTTTTGAGCAGCCTGCATAATGATTTAAGTTTTTCAGCATTCTGAAAGCCCTTCAGGGTATGAGATGCTCGCCGTGGCCGAGTATCATTAGCGCAGGCCCGTCGCCCTCTTTATAGGCCTCCTTCAACCGCTCGACCGGAAGCCGTAGCGGCTCGTCGCTCATGTCGAAGGTCCCCCAGTGTATGGGGACGAAGATGCGGCCCCGGAGGTCTCCTGCGGCCTTTAGCGCCTCTTCCGGGTTCATGTGGTTTTTTTTCATGAACCACCTCGGCTCGTAGGCCCCGATGGGCGCGAAGACTACGTCGACCGGGCCGTATTTCTTCCCTATATCGGTAAACCCCGGGAAATAGCCGGAATCGCCTATCCAGACGTACCTCTTTCCCGAGTGCTCGACAAGGAAGCTGCACCAGAGCTTCCTGTTACCGTCAAAGGGCGTCCTCTTGGACCAGTGCTGCGACGGGAGCGAGGTTATTACGAGCCCTTCCGAGGCGTAGACCTCCGACCAGTCGAGGGAGGCGCGCCTCCTGATCCCCAGCGATTCGAAATAGTCCTCATAGCCCGGCCCGGTTATGAATAGCGGGTCGTCCCTGTCCCTGAGGAACTTTATCGACTTTGTGTCCAGGTGGTCGTAGTGGCTGTGGGATATCAGGACGATGTCTATCTTCGGCAGGCCGGCCGGCTCCACCGGGAAAGGGGTCTTTCGTTTGATGAGGAAGTTTACGTCCCAGAAGACCGGATCCGTGATTATGGTCCTGGCCCCGGTCCTCATGAGCACCGTGGAGTGGCCGAGCCAGACGAACCAGTCCCCGTCAACGGCGTTGAGGGAATCGAAATCGGGCCGCGCAACAGGAAAGGAAACGCCCCTCCTCTTCTCCTCGGCATAGGGGTTTTCGGATAATTTCCATCGCAGGAAATCGAGGAACGAGCCGCCGGCCTCGCCTGTCCAGGGGTTGTAGAACCTGCCGTCCTTATCGACCGGCGCTTTTCTCAAGGACAGTCCCTCCGCGGCAAGACGCTCGCTGAACGGGGCGAAGGCAAATAATATGGCAGCCGATACGATTATGACTGCGGCAGCTTTCATTTCCCCCCGAGCTTCCTTATCCTGCCCTGTTTTTTCCTTGCCTCCTTCGCAGGCCTCCTTGAAGGGCCTTTCTTGACCGGGCCGGGCGCGTCCTCCTCTTCCGGGACCGCCCCTTTCATCTCCTGGTAGAGGGCGTCGTCCAGGAGCGCGCTGAACTCGCCGGAGCCGAGGACTACCGCGTCGCGCGCCCGTGCGAACCCTGCCACCTCCCTGTCCGAGGTGATTACGGTGGCGCCGGCGCCCTTACGGGCCACGATATCCCTTATCACCGCGTCCGCCTGCCTTCCCGCTGAAAAGACGACGTCAAGCCCCGCGGGATGCGTGCCCGGATACGTTATCGCAGGCCCGTCAAAGACGACGGTTAACCGGGCCTTCTTGAGCTTTTTAAAGACCATGAGGTCCTCGATGAGGTTTCGCCTCTCTTCCTCTATGTCGCCGAGGCCGCCCCTTCTGAAGCCTATGAGGTTGTAGCCGTCAATAATGAGGTGCAGGGCCATGCCATGATTATACACCGGAAGGGAGGCGGATTTGAAGCAGGGCGGGAGTATGCACTTCTTCGCCGTAAACTCATGAAAAAAATATTCGGAGCACTGTCGTAATTTATCCCGGTAGGCCTTTCCACGCTGGCGGTTCGAGGGTAAGGCTCGCTTGCCAGTCCCTCCCCCTGCCCGTGAACACATAAAAGCGTGCAGAGACCCCGGAGTTTTTTCGGGGTCGATCGAGCGGATGAAAATCCGGAAATCTTCCTCTTGTGTCGGAGGTTCCCGGCAAAATGCCGGGAACCTCCGATGGCCCCCAAGTAACGGAGCCTATCCTGAACGAGGCGAAGGGCCTCGTTCTTCAGCCCCCTTATCCAACGCTCGCCTTATCCTCCGGGGTTTGTTGAAAACATAAAAACTTCTTTGTTTTGTCTTTCAGAATAACCCGGGCATAAGGCGGAGCGAACATAGG
>DIDN01000083.1:0-9980 GCA_002418185.1 Deltaproteobacteria bacterium UBA5799 | reverse complement strand
GGGCGGGCGAGGCGGGGCAGCAGGAGCGAGGCCCAAGGCCGAGCGACATATGGGCCGAGTCCGGAGGAAGGAGGCGGAATGAGAGCGGAGCCTTATGCAAAAAGCGCGGAAGCGCGATATAGGCCTTTTGCTTATGGCCGGCGTATATTTTTTATCCAGATAAAAGGTAATGCACACTTGTTTAAAAGCGTGTGTCCAAAGGCTTTGTCCAGTTGCTGCTCAAAAAGTGTGCAGCCGCAGGGGGCGCTGCATGTTTTTTAGTCTTCAGGCCTTCTGAAAACGGCTGAAAGGGCCGTTTTCCGAGTAAATATGTCGGCATGGATATTGCTAAAACCACTATGGCAGAAGGCTATACGGAAAGACCCGGGGTTCAGGCCCCAAGCGGCTTTACAAGGCGGGTCCCGTGTGTTAGTTTCTTTGGAACTCAATCCCCGGAGGTGCGGTCGATGAAGAAGATCGAGGCCATCATAAAGCCTTTCAAGCTCGACGAGGTGAAGGAGGCCCTTAACGAGATAGGCATCAAGGGCATCACCGTCTCGGAGGTGAAGGGCTTCGGCAGGCAGAAGGGGCACACGGAGCTATACCGGGGGACAGAGTACGTGGTCGACTTCCTCCCGAAGATAAAGATGGAGATAGTCGTGAGGGAGGAGATGGTGGCCAAGGTGGTGGAGACCATAGTAAACGCCGCCCGGACCGGGCGGATAGGCGACGGCAAGGTCTTCGTGACCTCCGTCGACGAGGTCGTAAGGATAAGGACAGGAGAGCGCGGGGAGGAGGCCATCTGAGCCGACCCTTTGGCAGGCTGCTGAAAAAATCCATCTGCTTCGTTGTCTTCGTCGCTGGACACTCCGGCGTACACGAAAAGTACCTTCATTCCTCGCTCCCCGATCCCAGGGGGGCCTTGCATCTGGAGTTTTTCAAGCAGCCTTAAGCATTTTCGAGTACGTAAGCTGTTAAATCTTTTGGATTCAATAAAAGGAGGATTTCTGAAATGACGCCGAAGGACGTACTAAAGCTTTCAAAGGAAAAGAACGCGAAGATGGTGGATTTCAAGTTCCTCGATTTCGTGGGCATCTGGCAGCACTTTTCAGTGCCCATCGGGGAGCTTTCAGAGGACATATTCGAGGAAGGGCTCGGCTTCGACGGCTCGAGCATCCGGGGCTGGCAGCCCATACACGCCTCCGACATGCTCGTAATACCCGACCCCACTACGGCGGTCATGGACCCGTTCCACGAGACCCCTTCCATGAGCCTCATATGCAACATAGTAGACCCTATAACCAAGGAGCCCTATTCGAGGGACCCGAGGAACATCGCCCAGAAGGCCGAGGCGTACCTCAAGTCCACCGGAATAGGGGACGTCGCGTACTTCGGCCCGGAGCCCGAGTTCTTCGTATTCGACGACATCAGGTACAGCCAGGGCCCGAACCAGGGCTTCTACCACATAGACTCCGTAGAGGGCATATGGAACACCGGCAGGGAGGAGTGCCCGAACCTCGGCTACAAGCCCAGGCACAAGGAGGGCTATTTCCCGGTCCCGCCCACCGACAGCCAGGAGGACCTCAGGTCGGAGATGTGCCTGGTGATGGAGCAGGTCGGCATAAGGGTCGAGAGGCAGCACCACGAGGTGGCGACAGCCGGGCAGGCCGAGATAGACATGAGGTTCGACAGCCTCCTCCGGATGGGCGACAAGCTCATGTGGTTCAAATACATAGTCAAGAACGTGGCAAAGAGGTGGGGCAAGACCGTGACCTTCATGCCCAAGCCGATATTCGGCGACAACGGGAGCGGCATGCACGTCCACCAGTCCATCTGGAAGGGCGGCAAGCCCCTCTTCGCCGGGAGCGAGTACGGCGGCATGAGCGAGATGGCGCTCTATTACGTCGGCGGGATATTGAAGCACGCGAGGGCCCTTAACGCCTTCTGCAACCCGGGCACCAATTCATACAGGAGGCTCGTGCCGGGCTTCGAGGCCCCTATAAACCTGGCCTACTCCTCAAGGAACCGCTCGGCGGCCATAAGGATACCCATGTACTCGCCCTCGCCCAAAGCAAAGAGGATAGAGATAAGGTTCCCTGACCCGTCCTGCAACGGCTACCTCGCGTTCGCGGCCATGCTCATGGCCGGGCTCGACGGCATAAAGAACAAGATACACCCGGGCGAGCCGCTTGATAAGGACATCTACGGCCTCTCGCCAGAGGAGCTCTCGAAGGTCCCCTCGGCGTGCGGGTCCCTTGAAGATGCCCTTGACGCGCTCAAGAAGGACCACGAGTTCCTCCTTAACGGCGACGTATTCACCCAGGACGTCGTGGACACCTGGATAGAGTACAAGAAAAAGGCCGAGCTCGACCCGATAAGGCTGAGGCCCGTACCCTACGAGTTTGCCCTGTACTACGACTGCTGACTGGCAACCTCTAAAAATTGATCTTTTTCCCGGATTCTGTGTCAGACCGGGAATAAAAATGCTCACATATTATTCATATATGCTGCGCTTTTTATTCCCGGTCTTCCTTGACTGCGGCAAAAATCTCTAATTTTTAGAGATTGCCAGAGAGTCGTTCTTCTCCCGGAACCCTGGGAAAGACCCTTATTTCAAGCCGCAGCTTGAATAAGAAGGTGAATAACAAGGGCCCCACGCTTAAAGCGTGGGGCCCTCTCTTTTCAACCCGTCAGAATCGGGTTGGCATGGTTTTTTTTGCCTGATAATCTCAGACTTCAGTCTGTCATTGCGAAGCGCTTTAGCGCCGTGGCAATCTCAACAGGACTCATCAGAAGTACATGAGATTGCTTCGTGACTAAAGTCCCTCGCAATGACGACTGTATCGTGTCCGAAGGCTTTCAGCCGACCCGGAATAGATGCACAGATAAGGAGAGGGATGGGGTCTGCCTCGCTCCCTTTCTTTTCATCCCTTTTTGGTGCTGTCACGGCGAAGCTCCCGTAAATAGAAAGATGGCGGTCCTTTTCATTCGCCCCTGCTCCGGTCCTCCTCCCGCTTTCCGGGGACCACATCGAAATGCATCCTGAACACCATGTAACAGAAGCCTCCAACCGGCCCCCATTGACAACACTCCTCCTTAAAGTAGACTCGAATCATATCCTTTTCCGCTCAATTACCCTCAGGGTGGAGAAAAATGCCCAAAGCCGGCCTGACCCTCATACATAAGGTGCTCATAGCGTTCCTCATCATACTCGTCCCCATATTCATAGCCATATCCGCGCTCTTCGTCCAGCAAAGGAACGAGCTTCAAAAAGAGCTTTTCGGCACACTCGAGCGGGTCGCGGACGAGAGGGAGGCCTATGTGCTCCTTTATATCGAGATGAGCAAGACGAGGATACAGGACTTCTCGACAGACGACTACATAGTGAGCGCCCTTGAGGACATAACCGACAGGGAGAGCGCAGGCAAGGCCCTTTCGGATTACATAGCACGCTATAAGCTGCCGCTTATAAGGGGCATGTACCGCCTTAGCGTGGTGACAGCCGCGGACGGATTGGTGATGGCCTCAACCGACCCGGGCTTTCAGGGCAGGGATTTTTCAGGCGAGGAGTTCTTCCTGAAGGGCAGGCAGGGCCTTTCAGTAATCGAGGCAACCGAGGTTGAAGACACGCCGGAGCTGGCCTTTTCCGCCCCTATTTACAGCAGAAGAGACGGGGGCAGGCTCCTCGGGGTCATAACCGGGTTCACGGCGCTTTCAAGGTTCGGGGAGCTCTTCTCAGGCGAGTTCATAAAGGAGCTCGGGGCACTTTCACTGAACCCGCTCCCCTGGGAGACCATGGATATATACATGGTGAACAGGGACAAGCTCATGCTCACCGAGTCGAGGTTCATACCCGGCGCGGCCCTCAGGCAGCGGGTGGACACGCTCCCGGTAAGGGCCTGCCTTGAGGAAAACCGGGAGGTGACCGGGATATATCACGATTACAGGGGCCTGGAATCAGCCGGCTCGTCAATGTGCATGCCGTCCCTCGGGTGGACCCTCATTGCCGAGGTGGACACTGCAGAGGTCCTTCAGCCGGTCCGTAGATTCCAGCAGAATATCATTCTGCTGATATTCGTCGTCTTGCTGTTTATAGGGGCGCTCGTGCTCTTTTTCCTGAACATAATCATAGCCCAGGTCAGGAAACTCATGACAGGCGCGATGGCGGTGGCGACAGGGGACTACACGATAAGGGTGCCCGTAAGGGGCAGGGACGAGATGGGCGCTCTCACCGTGGCCTTTAACGAGATGGCCGCGAGCATAGAAGCAAGGACTAACGAGCTCATGAAAGAGCGCGAAACACTCGCGGACGCCCAAAGGTTAGCGCGGCTGGGAGGGTGGGAGTGGGACATCCAGGCGGATACGGCGGTCTGGTCCGAAGAGACTTGCCGGATATTCGGAGTGGACCCGAAGGGGCCTGCCCCGGATTTCGAGGGTTTCCTGGCCTTCGTGCACCCGGACGACAGGGATCTCGTTAGCGGGAAGGTCATGGAGGCGGTCCGCGAAAGGAAGCATTATTCGCATGAGCACAGGATAATACGAACGGACGGTGCCGAAAGGATAGTCCACGAGGAGGCCGAGGCGGAGGTGGACGAAAACGGGAACGCCGTAAAGATGTCCGGCTCCGTTCAGGACATAACCGAGCACAGGCGGGCCGAAAGGGCTTTGGAGGAGAGCGAGGAGAGGTACAGGACCCTCATGGAGAACCTGCAGGAGGGGATAATCGCGTTGGATGAAAATGACAGCATCATCTACGTGAACCCGAGGATGGCGGATATGCTCGGATACACGGTGCAGGATATGATGGGAAGGCCGCTCTTCGAGTTCATGGACAGGGCCGAGGCTGAAAGGGCCAGGAAAAGGCTCGAACGGAGGAGGCAAGGCATAACACAGAACTTCGATTCGGAGTATCTGAAAAAAGACGGAGGGGCGCTTTATGTGACTGTCGCGGCTGCGCCTTTGATGAAAGGCGGCGAGTACAGTGGCTCGATCACCGGGCTAATCGACACAAGCGAAAGGAGGAAGGCAGAGGAGGCCCTCCGCGAGAGCGAGGCGAGGCTCCGGGCCATACTCGAGAACATGGGGAACCCGGTGTTCATGCAGGACATGGAAGGCCGGATGATTTACGTGAACAATATCTTCCTCTCGAATCTGGGGGCCGAGGAGAAGGACGTCTACGGCAAGACCGTGTTCGATATCTTCCCGCCGGAAGTGGCCGAAGAATTGCACAAGGACGACCTGAGGGCCATGGAATCCGACGTTCCGGTTCAGGTCGAGAACGAGATACTGCTTCCGGACGGCGTCCATTATGCGATTGCGACCAAATTCACGCTCAAGGACAAGGACGGCAGGAAGTACGCGATGTGCGGGGTCGTGACCGACATAACGCCCCTTAAGCGCGCCGAGGATGCGCTCCGTAGGAGCGAGGCAAGCCTCAGAGAGGCGCAGCGTATCGCCCACCTCGGCAATTTCGAGCACGACGTCACAACGGACATGCTGTACATCTCGGACGAGGTCTACCGCATATTCGGGAGGAGAAAAGGGGATCTTGAGAGCATCATGGACTTCACCGGGGCCGTCCATCCGGACGACCTCGAAATGGTGAAAGAGGCCATGGAAGGGCTCCTGTACGGGGCAAAGCCATATTCCATCGATTACAGGATATTGAGGCCCGGGGGCGAGGAGAGGATAATCCATTCCGAGGCTGAGTGCCTCAGGGACAAGGAAGGCAGGCCCGTCCGCATGACAGGCATAATTCTCGACATTACGGAGAGGAAAAGGGCCGAGGAGGAGGTCAGGAAACTCAATATCGAGTTGGAGAAAAGAGTGGAGGAGAGGACCGCGGAGCTCAAGAGGGCAATGGAGGGCCTTTCCGCGGCCAACAGGGAGATAGAGACGTTCACCTATTCCGTGGCGCACGACCTCCGCTCGCCGCTCCGGCTCGTTGACGGCTTCAGCATGCTCCTTGTAAAAAAGCAGAGGGAGAAGCTGGACAGGGACGGGCAGGAGCAGGTCATGAGGATACGGGGGGCCGTCAAGAGGATGGGCGAGCTCATAGACGACCTACTGAACCTCTCGTACGTCATGAGGGCCGAGATAAGCTACGGGAGCGTGGACCTGAGCGGCCTTGCAAGGTCCATAGCAGGCAACCTCATAAAGGCCGAGCCCGAGAGGACCGCCGCTTTCCACATAGAAGAAGGGCTCCGGGCCAGGGGGGACGAGAAGCTCCTGAAGCTGGTCCTTGAGAACCTCCTGGGGAACGCGTGGAAGTTCACTTCCAAAATTCCGGCTCCAAAAATAGAGCTGGGGGTTGCGGGCCATGAGGACGGGTGGACGGTATTCCGCGTAAGGGACAACGGGGCCGGTTTCGACATGAAGCAGGCGGACAGGCTCTTCCATCCTTTCCAGAGGCTCCATCCCTCTGACGAGTTCCCGGGCACTGGAATAGGCCTGGCTACCGTGCAGAGGATAATCCAGAGGCACGGCGGCACTATCTGGGCCGAAGGCGAGCCGGGCAGGGGGGCCGCCTTCTATTTCACGTTACAGGAGGGAGATGCCTGATGGCGACCATACTCCTTATCGAGGACAGCCCCGAATCGGTCGCGCTTACCAGGGGCGCCTTCTCGGGCTGCCCGCCAAGGACGGAACTGGCGATTGCGAAAAACGGCGAAGAGGCCCTGGAGTGGCTCTTCGGCACCGGCAGGTACAGGGGCAGGGACCCGTCCAGGAGGCCCGAGCTCGTTCTGATGGACATAAGGCTGCCGGGGATGAGCGGCTTAGAGGCGCTGGAAAAGATACGCTCGGAGAGGCTTACTTCAACGGTCCCTGTCGTGATGCTTACGATATCGGAGCTGAAGCGCGACATCGAGACGGCCTACAGGCTCGGGGCTAACAGCTACCTCGTCAAGTCGTTGAACTACGACGAGTATACCGAGATGATAAGGGCTGCCTGCCGCTACTGGCTGGCTTTCAACAGGCGCCCTTACCCCTGAGGCCCCGCCCCCGGTGCAGCTCGAGCACCCTTCTTATTATGTTGGTGGTGGACCTGCCCTGCAAGAGCGCTATCCTCGCGACCCTTCCGCCGCTGCTCTTCACGCCTTCCCCGCCCACTATGTCCTTTGCGGCCCAGTCCGCGCCCTTTGCGAGGACATCTGGCCTCACGGCCTCGATGAGCTTGAGCGGGGTGGGTTCGCTGAAGACGACCACGTAATCCACGCACTCGAGCGCGGAGAGCACCTCGGCGCGCTCACCGCACGGCACTATGGGGCGCTTATCGCCCTTTATCGAGCGCACGGAGGAGTCGCTATTGAGGCCGACGACGAGTATGTCGCCCAATGACCTGGCCTTCTTCAGATACCTTACGTGCCCTGCGTGGAGTATGTCGAAGCAGCCGTTCGTGAATACGACCTTTCGACCCCTCCTGCGCGCTCCTGCAAGCTCCTTTGCGAGCCTTGAGCGGGCTATCACCTTTCCCATGCCGGCCTCTCTTCCACGGAAGAGATTATCATACCCTCATTGCCCTCGCAAGGGTCAGGGCCACGACCTCGGCCCCGTCCCCCGCTATCGCCCTGGCGCACTCCATCAGGGTCGCGCCGGTCGTGTATACGTCGTCTACGAGGAGCACGCGCGTCCCCTTGAAAGAGCCGGGCTTCCGCACCCTGAAGGCCGCCCTGACGTTCTTCCTCCTCTCGTCTGCGCCGAGGCCGGTCTGTTTTTCCGTGTCTCTCGTCCGTTCGAGCCCGGCCCCTTCAAGGCGCAGTCCGAGCTCGTTGCAGAGGGCCCCGGCAATAAGGAGCGACTGGTTGAAGCCGCGCTCCCTTAGCCTTTTGGGATGGAGCGGGACCGGCACGACCTTGTGCGGCGCAAGCCGCATCGGGAGCCGTGAAAGCAGCCTGCCGAGCGGCTTTGCGAGTCCCGTCTCTCCGGCGTACTTGAGCCTGTGCACCGCGTCCTGCACGGCGCCTTCGTATGAATAAGCGCTCCGGGCCGAGAGGAACGGCGGGGCCTTCGATATGCACGCGCCGCACTCGCGGTCAGGCCCGGCAGAGTCCGGGAACGGTTCCCCGCACCTGCTGCACACAGGCGGGCTTATCAGTTTTTCGCTTAAGAGGGCGGCGCACCCGGGGCAGAAGCCGTCGTCCCTTGCATCGTCCCCGCAGAGGAGGCACAGGCGGGGGAGCAGTATGTCCAGGAGGGAGTTGAGCACGCCTGCGTTTCTATCATTTCACGGGCGCGAGTTCAATGATTCTCATGCGGACGGTATGGTGACGGTAAAGGCGGTCCCCCTGCCGCGTTCGCTCTCGACCTTTATCTCGCCCCGGTGCTCCTTTATGATCCCGCCCGCTATGGAAAGCCCCAGGCCGGTCCCTTTCCCGGCCTCCTTGGTCGTAACGAACGGGTCGAATATCCTGCCGATGAGTTCGGCGGGGACGCCCTCGCCGGTGTCCTCGACCGTGAGCCGCGCGTACTTTTTGCCCTGGGCGTCGACCGTGCCGGTCGATATCTTGAGCGCCCCTCCCTTCGGCATGGCGTCCTTCGCGTTCGTGACGAGGTTTATTATGACCTGCTCGAGCCTGTTGGGGTCGCCGGATATTGACGGCACCTCGGCGAGCTCTATTGACGTTTCTATGGAATGCGACCTGAGCATCTCGCGGAGCATGAGGAAGGAGTCCCTTGCGACGGAGTTCAGGTTGACCGGCTTCATGGCGGGGGGCTCGGACCTGGTGAACGCCCTCAAGTGCCTGACTATCGATTCCATCCTCCTGGCGGCCTCGGCTATGAGGTGGAGCTTTTCGTAACTTGGGGAATCCTGCGGGAGCGAGCGGAGGGTCCCGAGCGACAGGCCCTTTATTACGGTAAGCGGCTGGCTCACCTCGTGGGCGAGCCCTGCCGCGAGCTCGCCCAGCGCGGTCATCTTGCTCGACTGCACAAGCTGCATCCTGGTCTCTCCGAGCCTCTCGAGCGCGCCCTTGAGCTCGCTCTCGCTCCTGTCGAGGTCGGTTATCATCCTGAAGACCCCGGTCCTGAAGTCCTCGATATATCTCTCCCGCGCCGCGAGCCGTTCCCTTGCGGCCTTAAGCTCCACGGCGAGCGCCATTTCGCCTTCGAGCGGGAGAAAGGCCGCAAGCGCAATCCGGGGCCCTTCCGGGATATAGGCGGTCACAGGCACCCTCCCGCCGTCTTTCGTAAGAAGCCACGACCCGGCCCGCCCGGCCTCCGGGTGCGCCCGGCCTTTTTCGAGGAGACTGAAGAGCGGCATGCCGAGGAGTTCGTTACGCGAAAAGCCCGTAAGCCGCGTAAGCCCGCAACTCGGCTCGGCTATGGTGCGGTCAGGCAAGAGGACCGCGGCAGGGACCGGGCTCGAAGCTATCGCCTCTGGCAAGGCCGGCTCAACGCGCACGCCCCCTGCATCAGCCCGGAAACTCCTTATTGATCTCATGCTCCTCCTTGAGCCTTACGAACCTTTCCCGGAGCTCCTGCATCTTAAGCTCCCTCCTTATGGCCAGGAGAGCGAACTCCTCGAGGTCGCTTATGGTCCTTCTGAGCTTTGCAGAGGCCTCGGCCTCCTGCTCGCGGGCCGAGGTAAGCTCGTCCAGAAGCCGCTTCCTCTCGTCAGAGTCCCTGCCTATGAATACCGCGTTGTTCCCGAGCCTCATGGGTTTGAATTCGAAAAAGCGCGTGCTCCCGTCCTTCATGGGAAGAGGCGCCTCGAATGCGTCCTGCCCCCCTTTCCCCGGAAGAGAGGAGGCCGCCGCCGAGAGGAACTCCGCGCATTTCGCCGACGCCTCCTCGGCATTGCGTTCCATGGCAAGCAGCGCTGCCCGGTTGACGAATACGACCCGGCCAGAGCCGTCGACCTCTATGACCGGGTCCGGGAGCGAGTCCAGCACCTCATTTGTTGCCGCCTCACGGGCGCAGCTCTCCACGGCTGGTCGTTCGGACCGCCCGGAAGAGGCGGGCGGAAGCGCCCGCCCTCTGAGCCGCACCGCCCCCCATGCGAG
>DIDN01000113.1:17469-28642 GCA_002418185.1 Deltaproteobacteria bacterium UBA5799 | reverse complement strand
TCGCCCGCGCCGCGCTCCCACACCCTCATCTTTATCCTCTTCCTCCCGAGGACCTCTATGAACTCGACGTTGGTCTTCTTCGGGAAGAACCTGTTTACTTCCAGCAGCGGGCCGTACTTCTCCACGGGGAAGCCGTCCACGTCGTCAACATATATGATGCAGTGCGGGTTGCCCATCGAGACGCAGGTTATCTCGAAGGACTTGCCGCCCGCCGCGAGCCTCCTGTCTATGACCCGGCCCTTCGCGAGCGTCGGGATAAGGCCGCCTTCCAGTACCGGCTCGCCCATGTCCACCCTTACGAGCTTCCCGGCCCTCTCTGGCCTGATTATACCCGCAAGCGTTTCTATGTCCAGCCTGCGCTTTCTGGACAGGCCCCTGGACCAGACATACTCGGCAAGGCAGCGTATGCCGTTCCCGCACATCTCGACCCTGCCGCCGTCGCTGTTGTAGATGTCCATCCTGAAATCGGCCTTTTTCGAGCCCTTCAATATAAGCGCCTGGTCAAAGCCGACCCCGAACCTCCGGTCAGAGAGCCTCTTGAGCTTGCTCGCCATGCCGGGTATCTCCTTCGACCGCGCGTCTATGACGATGAAGTCGTTCCCGAGGCCGTGCATCTTGGAAAATTTCAGCTTCATTGCCGCCTTCTCCGCGCCGCCTTTTTCTTCTCCCTTGCGGGGCGAACTTCCTCTCCCCTCACGAGGTCTTCGAGGCTCTCTCTCTTTCTAATGACCGAGAGCTCCCTGCCGCTCACCATCACCTCGGCGGCGCGGGGGCGGGTATTGTAGTTGCTCGACATGGAAAAGCCGTATGCGCCCGCGCTCATGAGGGCTATGGCATCGCCCGGGGCCACCTGCGGGATCTCCCTGTCCTGCGCCAGGAAATCGCCGGATTCGCATATGGGGCCGACCACGTCGGCCACTATCTCTCTCTTGCCGTTCTTCCTGACCGCCTTTACGGCGTGGTACGAGCCGTAGAGGCTGGGCCTTGCGAGGTCGTTCATGGCGGCGTCCACAATTACGAAGTTCTTCTTCGCGCCCTTTTTGGTGTAGACGACCGTGGTGGCGAGTATGCCCGCGTTCCCGACCATCGACCTCCCCGGCTCGAATATCAAGGTAACGCCGAGCCCCTTTGTGCCCTTTATGACGGCCTTGCCGTAGCTGCCGGGGTGAGGCGGATTTTCCTTGTCATAGGTTATGCCCAGGCCGCCGCCCATGTCCAGGTACTTTATGTCAACGCCCTCGGCCCTGAGCCTTTTAAGGAGGTCGGTGGTCTTACGGAGCGCGTCCACGAACGGGCCGAGCTTCGTTATCTGCGAGCCTATGTGGCAGTCTATGCCTATGGGGTCGACGTTCTTGAGCCGCCTTTTGGCGTGGAGGTATTCCTTGTACGCCTCGCCCGTCTCTATGCCGAACTTGTTCTTCTTGAGCCCGGTTGAAATGTAGGGATGGGTCTTCGGGTCAACGTCCGGGTTGACCCTTATGGCTATGCCGGCCTTTTTCCCGAGCCTGCCGGCCATGGCGTCTATGGCGCGCAGCTCCTGGGGCGACTCCACGTTGAACATGAGTATGTTGCTCTTGAGCGCATACTCTATCTCGTCTTCCCTCTTGCCCACGCCCGAGAAGACTATCTTACGCGGGTCTGCCCCTGCCTTCAAGGCCCTGAAGAGCTCTCCGCCGGAGACGATGTCAAAGCCGCTCCCTTCCTCGACAAAGGCCCTTAATACAGATATGTTGGAGTTCGCCTTTATGGAATAGCAGATGAGGTGCGCAACGCCCCCGAAGGCATCGCCATAGGCCTTGTAGTGGCGCTTGAGCGTCTTCTTGCTGTAGATGTAGACCGGCGTGCCCACTTCCTTTATTATCCGCCTGACCGGCACTCCCTCGGCGTAGAAGTCCTTGCCCCTGTACTCGAAAAAATGCATCAAAGCCCTCCAAAAGATTTATAAGAAAGGTCTGATTAACTCTGCCTGTCATTCTGAGGGAGCGAAAGCGACCGAAGAACTCATAAATTGTTTATACAAATTCAAGTTTCTTCGCTTCGCTCAGAATGACAGATCTGCGAATTAATCAGACCTTCCCAAGTTATTTATGGAAAATAGAGGTTTCCGTAGCACGTATTTTCTTTAGAGTTTCCGTTTTCCCGAAACTCGAATGTCCAACCAGAATAAAAGCTTTTTTCACGGAACCTCCAGATTCTAACAACAAAACTACTTGGGCTCAAAGGGTATGGAGGCCGCGCGCTACCTTCCGAGCAGGGCCGCGTTCTCCAGCGGCGGCAAAGGCGGGCCTTTTTTGCCGCAGGCCGTGGCCCCTGCCGCAAAGATGAAGAGGGCTATGACGATAATCAAGCACCTCATCAGCAGGCCCCTTTTTCCAGTTCTTTTTGAGCCAGCCGGAGCATCTTCCTGACGCTCGCCGGGGCCGTGCCGCCGTGTACCTTTCTCGCGTCAAGCGACCTCCGTATCGAGACCGCCTCTTTTATGTCTTCGCTGAAAAGCGGCGAAAGCGCCTTCCACTCCTTCATGTCAAGCTCCTCGAGGGTCTTCTCTTTCCCTATGCAGCAGGCGACCGCCCTGCCGGCGGCCTCGTGCGCCTCCCTGAAGGGCAGTCCCTTACGGACGAGGTAGTCGGCGGCGTCGGTGGCGTTGAGGAACCCGGCGCCGGTTGCGCGTAGCGTCCTGCCGCGGTCGACCTTCATGGACTTGAGCATGGGCGCGTACACCTTCAGAACGGTCTTGAGCGTGTCTATCGTGTCGAAGAGCGGCTCCTTGTCCTCCTGCATGTCCTTGTTATAGGCAAGGGGTAGCGACTTCATGGTCGTAAGGAGCGAGACGAGGTGGCCGTAGACCCTGCCTGTCTTCCCCCTCGCAAGCTCGGCCACGTCAGGGTTCTTTTTCTGCGGCATTATGGAGGAGCCGGTCGAGAAGGCGTCGGACAGCTCTATAAAGGCGAACTCCTGCGACGACCATAGTATTATCTCCTCGGAGAGGCGCGAGATGTGCATCATGAGGATGGACGCCGCAGACAGGAACTCGATTACGAAGTCCCTGTCGCTAACGGAGTCGAGGCTGTTGTCGGTCACCCTGGAAAAACCCAGGAGCCTTGCGGCGTACCGCCTGTCGAGGGCATAGGGGCTCCCGGCGAGCGCGCCGGCCCCGAGCGGCATCTCGTCCATCCTGTCGAGGCAGTCGAGCAACCTCCCGGTATCCCGCTTGAGCATCTCGTAATATGAGAGCAGGTGGTGCGCAAGTAGGACCGGCTGCGCCCTCTGGAGGTGCGTGTAGCCGGGCATGACCGTGTCGAGGTTGGCTTCCGCCGTCTCGACAAGCGCGCGCTTGAAGCCGTGCGCGAGCCCCAGTATCTCGTATATCTCGTCCCTGAGATAAAGCCTTATGTCGAGGGCCACCTGGTCGTTCCTGCTCCGCCCGGTGTGGAGCTTGCCGCCGAGAGGGCCTATCTTCCTTGTAAGGAGCGCCTCGACCGCCATGTGGATGTCCTCGAGCTCCGGGGCAAGCTTGGCTTTTCCGGAGGCTATCTCCTTTTCGACCTCCTTGAGGCCGTTTATTATGCGCCGGGCCTCGGACCCCCTGAGGATGCCCGCCTTTACAAGGACCTTCGCGTGCGCGATAGAGCCCCTTATATCGTGCCTGAAAAGGCGGCAGTCGAACCCTATTGAGGCGTTGAACTCCTCTACGAGCCTGTCCGTGGACTCTCTGAACCTGCCTGACCAAGCCTTTTTCTTCATGTTATCCGCAGCGCCT
The DNA here is from genome assembly GCA_002418185.1 of Deltaproteobacteria bacterium UBA5799. Taxonomy (GTDB): domain Bacteria; phylum Desulfobacterota; class GWC2-55-46; order GWC2-55-46; family GWC2-55-46; genus UBA5799. The sequence continues at coordinate 24,882 of DIDN01000113.1, read as the reverse complement.
CTCCCCAAGCATCTCGATTACCGCCCCGTACAGGAGCGGCACCATTATCTCGTGGTGGCCCGTGAGCCTGTACCCCTTTCCCCCGCCCATGGTCGGCCTCCTTACGACGTTCGTAAGCGGCCTGTAATGCTGTATGAAGTCCATGTTCACCGTGGAAAAGCCCTTTATCTCGTGCCCCAGGTTCCGGACGAGCGTGACCGCCTTCAAGAAGACCTCGGGGAGTATCACGGCAGAGCCGATATTCAGGTATATGCCGCCTTCGAGCGAGGCGACGACCGACGAGAAGATTTTGAAATCGGTCGTAGAGGCAGCGCCTGTTGCCGCGCCGTCCATGTGCGGGTGTATGTGGAGGATGTCGGTCCCGAGCGCCACGTGCACGGTTACGGGCATATCGAGCCTGGCGCCGGCGGCGAGGATGCTCTTGTCCTTGTGCGGGAAGCGGGACTTCCATATCATCTCGCCGACCGCGCATCCGAGCCCCTTTTTCGCCCCCTTTTTTATCGCTTTATTCAGGAGCCTCCCGGTCTCCTCGGCCATGCCGAAGGAGCCGCTCCCGAGCTCCGCGTCGACGTCCTCGGAGGTGCAGCCCGCGAAAGCGGCCTCGAAGTCGTGCACCACGCACGCGCCGTTCATGGCTATTGCCGATACGACGCCCCGCTCCATGAGGTCTATTATGAGCGGTGAAAGCCCGGTCTTTATGACGTGGGCGCCCATGCCCACTGCCACGGTGCGGCCGTTACCGTGCGCCCGGACGACTGCCGATGCGACCTCCTTCAGGTCCCTGGCCGCGAGTATGTTCGGCAGGCTTTCAAGGAAGCCCGAGAAGGACGCGCCCCTGCCGGCAGGGACGGCGAAGTCCCCCACGCTCACCTTGCTTTTCCTGTCCCTGATTGAGTAGGTCTTGAGGCCCCTGGAGGAGATAGGCTTGAACTTCATTCAGTAAGTTCCCTAACAGTTTGCTGAAAACTCAAAATCACTTTCAGGCCGCTCAAAAGCCCAAGATGCAAGGAGTCGAAAAATCAGGAACGAGGCGTACTTTTGCATGCCGGAGTGTCCGATTTCAAGACGACGCATTCAAGGGCTTTTTCAGCAGCCTGCTAAACCTTCTGGAAGAGCATGTGGTCCACCAGCTCGCATAGCGCGTGGCAGAAGGTGATGTGGACCTCCTGTATGCGGGCGGTCCTGGTCGAGTCGACGTTTATGAGTACGTCGCCCTTTCCGGCAAGGAGCCCGCCGCCCTTTCCCGTGAGTATTATAACCTTCATGCCCGCGGCCCCTGCGGCCTCCACGGCCCTGAGGATATTGCGGGAGTTGCCGCTCGTGGTTATGGCCACGAACGCGTCCTCGGGCCTTCCGAGCGCGGCGACCTGCTTTGAGAAGACCTCGTCGAAGGAGTAGTCGTTCCCGATGCTCGTAAGCGCGGAAGAATCGGTCGTGAGCGCCAGGGCCGGGAGCGGGGGCCGCTCGACCTCGAACCTGTTCACGAACTCGGCTGCGAGGTGCTGTGCGTCCGCGGCGGAGCCGCCGTTTCCGGCTATGAGGAGCTTCCCGCCTTTCCTGAACACATCGGCCACGAGCTCCGCCGAGCGCACCAGGGCGGAGACGTTCTCCGGGGTCAGGAACTTCTCCTTGGCCCTGATGCTCTCGTTAAAGGACCTTGCCGCTATCTCGTCATTTTTCATCTTTATTTCCGGGCCTTACGACTTGACACAGGCACTCAGATAATATCTTCTTAGGCGTTTCGCAGTCAAGAAAATTCAGGCCGAATAAGGAATTGATTTCAACGCGCACGGATTATATAATCGCGGGAGAATCCACGAGAAGCCGGGCTCGCCGCTGAAACCTGTCCGGGACAAGAGTACGCGTGCCGCATCCCCCCGAAAAAGAACCGCCCTTTTCCAGGTCCACTGCCCTTCTGGTCCTTGCGGCATCCGCCGTATTATTGCTCATACGGAAGACCGACGCGCTCACGTATCCCCAGTTCTGGGCCGAGGACGCGACCGTGTTCTTCATAGAGCAGTACGAGCAGGGGCCTTCCGCGGTCTTCAACCCTTACGCGGGCTACCTGCACCTGGTCCCGAGGCTCGCGGCGCTCTTCTCCGACGCATTCTTCCCGTACTACGCCGCGCCTTTCGTCTATAACTACCTGAGCCTCGCGCTTACGCTCCTCGTGGTCACAAGCGTCTTTTCAGCGAGGTTCGACGCTGGCAACAAGCCCCTCCTTGCCCTCTCGGTCGTGCTCGTGCCCCACTACGGCGGAGAGGTCTTCCTCAATATCACCAACATACAGTGGATGCTCGCCCTTCTCCTTTTAGTAACCCTTCTGAAGGAGGAGCCGCACCCGAGATACGGCAATGTGAAAGTCCAGTCCGCGCTCGACTTCGCCGCCGTCGTGTTCTGCGGCCTCACGGGGCCTTTCATCGTCTTCCTGGCGCCGTTTTTCGCCCTTAGGCTCTATAAAAAGAGGGGACGTTATAACGCCGGCATCCTGCTCGCGGCCCTTGCGGTAGCCGCCGTGCAGGTCTTTTTCATGGCAACGGGCCAGGTGGCGGAGGTGGAGAGGGCCCCCGACAACCTCTTTGTATTCGCCTCGGTAATCGGCCGTAAATTCTTCGGGAACCTGTTCCTGGGGAACTCGCTGCCTTACGATTTGAATCCCTTCATGCTTACGGCGTTGTTCGCGCTCCTCTTGCTGTTTATCGCCTTTCTTGCCTTCCGGTCCGAAAAGACGAGACGGTTCCAGGTATTGGTCTACCTGGGCTTCATGTCAGCTGTCTTTCTCGCCACCCTTGTTAAATTCAAGTCCAACCCGCTTACGCTCGTGCCGCCGGATAACGGAGCAAGGTACTCCTACCTCGTCTATGTCATGATCGCATGGTCTTTGATATCGCTCATTGGCATGGAGGGGGCATGGAGGGGGCGTGTCATAAAGGCGCTCCTTGTGGCAGGCCTCGCATCATCGCTCGTCTCGGGCTTCCGTTCCGAGCCGTTCGAAGACCACTACTGGGCAGGCTGGAGCCGCCTCATTGGAGAAGCGCCCAGTGTTCAGATACCGATAAACCCGGACAGGCACATAGAGGTTATAAAAAAGAGATGACCTGCCTGCATGTCTCTATTTAAATATAGGCACCTCAAAAATCAGAACTTTTTTCCGAGGTCGAGGCAGGGTGGAAGTAAAAAGCGGAGCATATATGAAAATATGCGAGCATTTTTACTTCCGCCCTAACGAAGAGACAGGGGGAAAGTGGAATTTTTAAGGGCCTAAATCAGGAACCTGCCGTTCTTCTGTATGGCCTTCCCGTCGAGGTATATGGCCCCGCCCTTCCGGAGGTCCTTTATCATGTCCCAGTGTATGGCCGAGACGTTCTTGCCCCCGGCCTCCTCGTAGGACCTGCCGACCGCGAGGTGAACGGTGCCGCCTATCTTCTCGTCAAAGAGGATGTCCTTCGTGAACTTCCGTATGCCGTAGTTCACGCCCACGCCGAGCTCTCCGAGGAAGCGCGCACCCTTGTCGGTGTCGAGCATGGCTATGAGGAAGTCCTCGTTCTTGTCGGCGCTCGCCTCCACGACCTTGCCGCCCTTGAACCTGAGCCTTATGCCCGTGACCTCGCGGCCCTGGTATATGGCGGGCATCTCGTAGTAGATATGGCCCTCTGCGGAGTCCTCGATGGGCGAGAGGAAGACCTCGCCGTCGGGCATGTTCCTTTCGCCGTAGCAGGGGATGGACTTACGCCCTGCTATCCCTATCTTCAAATCGGTGTCCTTGCCGGCTATCCTCACCTCTTTGGCCCTGTCGAGCGCGGCCTTTAGCTTCATCTCTTTCCGCCTCACCCTGTTCCAGTCGATGTTGGTGGCGCTGTAGACGAAGTCCTCGTACTCCTCGAGGCCCATGTCCGCTTCCTGCGCAAGACCGTTCGTGGGGAAGTTGCAGAGGACCCATCTCTTCCGGTTCACTATCTCCTCGCTTATGGGCCGGAGCACCTTGCTCCTGTCGCCGACGACCCTGGGGTCGACATTTGATAGCGCCTTTTTGTTGGCGGACGCCCGTATGTTCACAAAGCAATCTATGTTCTTGGCCTCGAAGAGCTTTGTCTTCGGGAAAAAGGCGACCTGCTCTTTTTTCGCCATGTCGAAGAATATGTTCGAGGTCTCCTCGAAACCTATGCTGGTCAACGGGTGCCCTCCGGCCTTCAATACCTCCCTGAAGACCTCGAGCACCAGCGGCTTTGCAAGCTCCGTGGACGAGCTTATGAGGACGGTATCGCCTTTTCTGACTCCAAGGGAATGCCTGACCAGTATTGACGCAAGCTTTTCAACGCGCGGGTCTGCCATTTTCGTACCTCCGGAATCTATATTCGATTTCTGTGATTTTCAGGCGCTCAGGTCAGTATACCAAAAAAAACGCTCCGCCGTGTCCGGGATTTTTCAAGCCCGCCTGCCGGACTTTGCCCCCTGCCTGGTGCGGCGCTCCCTCAAAAGACCCGTAATCCTTTCTATCACCTTGAACTTGTTTACCCCCCAGACCGGCGAGACGAGTAGTTCCCCGGGCACATCCCCTGAGAGCCGGTGCACCACCACCTCTTCCGGAAGGCGCTCAAGGCACTTTACAACCGCGTCCGCGTACTCGTCGAGTGAAAGCGTCCTTGCCTCTCCCCGCCTCCACTCCTCCTCGAGGGCAGAGCCCTTTACCACCTGGAGCTGGTGGAATTTCACGCCCCAAACAGGAAGGCCCGCAAGGAAGTCTGCCGTATTAAGGTAGTCGGCCTCACCCTCGCCCGGAAGCCCTATTATGACATGGGCGCACACCTTTATGCCCCGCCCTGTTGCCCGGACGACGGCCTCTCTGAAATCTCCGGACGTGTGCCCCCTGTTTATCCTCGAAAGCGTCCTGTCATTGGCCGACTGGAGCCCCAGCTCCACCCAAATGGGCCTCTCTTCGCCCAGCTCCCGAAGGAGCCCGAGTGTAGCGTCGTCCAAGCAGTCCGGCCTCGTGCCCACGGCTATTGCGGCCACCTCGGGCATAAGGGCCTCCCTGAAATATCCGCGCAATAAATCAACGGGCGCGTTCGTGCTCGTGCCCTGCTGGAAATAGGCTATGAATTTTTCCGCCCTGTACCTTTTCCCTACGTACTCGATGCCTGAGAGGAGCTGCTCCCTTACGCCCATGCCAGCCTCAAAGGTCCTGGAAACGAGCGTGGACTCGACGCAGAAGGAGCAGCCGCCGCGCGCCGCGCCGCGCCGGTTCGGGCATAGGAGCCCGGTGTCGATAGTCACCCTGAAGACCCTGCAGCCGAAGAGGGATTTAAGGTGGGATGAAAGGGTGTTGTAGAGTTCAGGCATGTCGCTCCGGCTCAGTGCATACCCTCGGTCTTCCGTACGAGGTCCGCCGCCCAGGACGAGACCTTCTCGTCTCCCTTGAAGATGAAGCCCCTTGTACGGTAATGGAAGTCCGAGACCTTCTGAAGGCACTCTATCCCGGAGAACCGGCCGTCCTCGGAGGATATGGTGGATACGATGGTGTCGTCCACGATGACGAAAAGGCCGGTCAACCGCCCCAGGGCGGGGTTCATGGACGTCCAGCCCGTGTGGTCCCTGCCCTCGAAGGGCCTGATATCGAAGTTGTTCTCGATATCGGCCCCGCCCTGAGAGGCGAGCCTCATGACGCCCCGGCTCTTCCAAAGCCCCTTCCCGTGGGTAATCCGGGCCGTGCCTTCCAGGGCTACCGGCCTGCCTACGCTATCGAAATACTCCCCTGTCGCCACCCAGAAGCCCTCCTCGAAAAGGAAGGTGTGCCTTACCTTCAAGACGTCCTCCCCTTGCGCCCGGCCTTATCCCCTCCCCTGTCTTCTCCCCCGTTATCTCCGTCAACGGCTTCCCCGGGGAGGCCGGGCCTTACGGCCACGCTCTTGTATTCCCTTACCGCGACCATGCCGGGCTTCGCCCCACGGGGCTTCTTGACGTTCCTGGCTTCAGTGTATATCACGTCAACCTTCGAAGCGTTCTTCCCCTTGCTGTAAAAGGCCGCGAGGGACGCCGCCTCCTCGATTGTCTTTTTCGTTATATCCCCGGCCCTGCCTCCGGCCTTTATGAGCGCGTGGGAGCCGGGCATATTTCTGGCGTGGAACCAGATGTCTTCGTTGGACGCGTATTCGGACACGAGGAGGTCGTTTCCCTGCCCGCTCTTTCCGCAGAGTATCTCGAAGCCGTCCGAGGACTTGAACCTCCTTATGGGCTCTGCCCTGGCTGGCTCCTTCACCTTCTCCTTTTCCATTCTCCTTATATAACCACCTTTTTGAAGCTCGTCCTCAAGCGCTGAAAGCTCCGAGACGTCTCCGGCCTCCTCCAGCTGATAGACGAGGGAGCCAACGTACTCAAGCTCCTCCTCGACTTGAGGGAGGCGCCCTTCAAGCAGCTTAAGGCCCTTCTTCGCCTTCCTGGCCCGCTTGAAATACCTTTCAACGTTCTCGGCAGGGCCGAGCCTCTCGTCGAGCCTTACTGAAACCGGCCCGGGCGGGTCTTTCGTATAGTCAATGACCTCGGCCTCCTTCATGCCCCGCTTAAGGAGATGGAAGTTGGCGGTAAGGAGCTCTCCAGTCTTGTAGTTCTCTACCTCAACGAGGGCCTTCGTCCTGTCGCCCTCGAGGTTTTTAAGCTTCCTCTTGAGCTTTTTCTCGGCCTCCGTGATCGTCTTTTTTATCCCGCCCTTACGGGCCGAAAATCCCTCTGCCCGGACGAGAGCGGAATAGAATTTGTCTGCCGCCTCGTTCCAGCCCTCTCCCTCGCTCCTCGTGACGGCCTCTTCGGCAAGCGGTTTTTCCGGCAACGGCAGCGGTGAAAGCCTCAAGCCCGGCATAACGGCCCGGACCGAGGTCTCGGGCTCGAAGCGCCTCAAGGCGTCGAGCACGACACCTTCCCGTTCGACGAGTATGATATTGGCCGACTTGCCCGTAAGCTCGCAGACGAGGCGTAATGCTTCCCTTTCCTCCCCTTTCCCGGCGCTCAGGTCGATAGAGGCTATCCTCTCGAGGTCCGACTGGCTTATTCCCTCTATGCGGGCGTTTGTTATCCGGCTGCGCAGGAACGCGCAGAACCGTAGCGGCGAAGGGGGGTTCCTGAATTCCAGCCCCGTAAGGTGCAACCTTGCGAGCCTGTGGTGGGCGGATATGATGAGCCTCTCCTCCCTGCCCCTTGCGAATATCCTTAAAAGGACGTTACGGGCGTCCGGCTGGTGGACTTTGGAGACGATGCCGCCGACAAGCCTTTCGTTCAATTCGGAGACGATATTTTTTAATAAGAGCGGCCCCATAAGGTGGAGATTATAACATCATATTTGCGAGGACCGGAAGGGATTGATTCCCCTTGCGCGCCCTTTCAATTTGCGAACAATTAAGCACTGGATACTGTATACAAAAA
>DIDN01000113.1:0-17453 GCA_002418185.1 Deltaproteobacteria bacterium UBA5799 | reverse complement strand
ACATCGAGTGCTGATTATTATATTATTCCGTCAAATCTCACAACCGGGACATCAAGACGGTCAGGCCCATTGAGGTCCCGGAGAACGGGCTCTCTTCCGCTGCCCGCTCGACCCTTCAAAATACCCGTGATACGGGACCGGAGGTAACCGCAGATGGACCACAAGGACGCCAAAAAGGAGCTCTCCGGCCCTGACAACAAGGCAATGGCCCGGACTTCCAGGCGCGGCTTTCTCTCAAAGGCCGTCATCGCCGGAGTGGCTGTCGCAGCCACTGCCGGGGTTGCCAAGAAGACCGGGGACCTCATTTTCAAGGAAGACCACCAGAAGGCCTATCTCGACGACGTGCTCCCCGGAGACGAGGTGCTCGCCTCAAGGCAGTATGTCGCCATGACCGGGGAGGAGAAAAAGAATCTCCTCAGGCGTCTGTTTGAGTTCCATCGCAACCCGGTCGCCTGAGGCGGTCGGGAGAGTGCGCTTGCCGGCTCTTTTGCCGGCTGCTTCGAACCGGACGGAGGACTGAAGTGCCTGAACCCAGCGACAAGGACAACAAGAAACAGGACGCGCCGCCCAAGACGGACGAAAAGTCCCGCCGCGAGTTCCTGGGCAACGCCGGGCTTACCGTCACGGCGGCGGCCCTCTCCGGCGCGGGCGCCCTCCTTTCGGGTTCCGACGAGGCCGAGGCCAAGGCCACCTGGGGCGAATGGTTCCAGAAGAACTACCGCCTCATGTCGGACGACGAGAAAAAGGAGGCCGTCGCAAGGCTCGAAAAAAGATACACCGAGGAGTACGGGAAAAAGACTGTCGTCGACAGCGCGCCCGCCCAGGAAGGGGTCCTCTTCGGCTACGCCCTCAACATCCAGAAATGCATCGGGTGCAGGAGGTGCGTTTACGCCTGCGTGAAGGAAAACAATCAGTCCCGCGACAACCCCGAGATCCAGTGGATAAGGGTCGTGAAGATGGAGAAGGGGAACTTCCTGGCCGAAAACATGGACAAGGGCTACCCCGACCCCGCCGGCATACAGGTGGGCGGGAACGCCTACCAGAACTCCGGCGTGGTGCTCGAAGGCGAACACTACTACGAGCCCGCCCAGGTCCCGGAGAAGGACTACTTCTACTTCCCCATGCAGTGCATGCAGTGCGAAAAGCCCCCTTGCGTGAAGGTCTGCCCGGTACGCACGACGTACAGGGACCCTGACGGCATCGTGGTAATAGACTACAACTGGTGCATCGGGTGCAGGATGTGCATAGCCGCCTGCCCTTACTGGGCGCGGAGGTTCAACTGGGGCGAGCCCAACCTGCCGGCAGAGGAGATGAACCCCGTGACGCATTACCTCGGCAACCGCCCGAGGATGAGGGGCGTTGCCGAAAAATGCACGTTCTGCCTCCAGAGGACCCGGAAAGGCCGCTACACGGCCTGCGTCGAGGTCTGTCCGGTGGGCGCAAGGAAGTTCGGCAACCTCCTCGACCCTGAGAGCGAGGTAAGGAAGATCCTCGACAAGAAGAAGGTGTTCAGGCTCAAGGCCGAGCTCAACACCTACCCGAAGTTCTTCTATTTCATCGATTAACGGGCCTAAGCGGCCTCGGCGCGCCCCTATTGCCGGGCGGCCCGGTCTTTCCACCATACGAAGGGGAATCACATGAAGCCTCTTATCCGTTTTGGCCTGGACTCGCTCATGTACCTTGCCAGGGGGAGCACAATCTACTACGGCTGGCTCATGTTCCTGGGCTTTTTGACGCTCCTCATGTTCCTGGGCGCGTACGAGCAGTTCACCAAGGGCATGATCGTCACGAACTACAACGACCAGGTAAGCTGGGGCCTCTACGAGGCCCAGTTCGTATTCCTGGTAGGCGTGGCTGCGGCGGCGGTGACGGTCGTCTTCCCCTCATATGTCTACCACCACAAGAAAATGAAAGAGGTCGTCGTCATCGGCGAGCTGCTTGCCGTGTCGGCGGTCTTGATGGTCCTGATATTCATAATGTTCCACATGGGGCGGCCCGACAGGCTCTGGCACCTCTTCCCGGTCATAGGCATATTCAACTGGCCGCACTCGATGCTCACCTGGGACGTCGTCGTCCTTAACGGCTATCTCGCCCTCAACCTGATATGCGCCTTCTATTACCTCTACATGAAGTACTTGGGGCGGGAGGTCAACAAGCTCTTCTACATGCCGCTCGTCTATATCTCCATAGTCTGGGCGCTCTCGATACATACGGTCACGGCGTTCCTGATCAACACCATGCCCTCAAGGCCCATGTGGTTCCACTCCGCGATGCCCATAAAGTTCATCGCCACGGCCTTCGCAGCCGGACCGTCGCTGATAATCCTCTCGTTTTTGGTCATAAACAAGTTCACGAAGCTAAAGATCGCCCACGAGGCCATCGAGACCCTCGCCCAGATAGTCGCCTGGTGCCTGGGCATCACAATATTCCTCGTCCTGTCCGAGGTGGTGACCGAGCTCTATCCCTCGACCGAGCACTCGTTCTCGCTGCAGTACCTTATATTCGGCAAGCACGGCCTCACCGGCCTTGTCATCTGGTACTGGAGCGCAATGGTACTGCTCCTGGCCGCGTTCTTCATGCTCCTTACGCCGTCGCTCAGGAAAAACCACGGGCTCTGGCTGCCGCTCGCCTGCGCTTTCACCTTCGTGGGCGTCTGGATTGACAAGGGCATGGGGCTCGTGGTCCCTGCGTTCATCCCCTCGCCCATAGGCGAGCTCTCGGAGTACACGCCCTCGGCGATCGAGATAGTGAACACGATCGGCGGCTGGGCCGCCGGCCTCTTCATATTCACGCTGCTCGCAAAGGGCGCGATAGGGGTCCTCCTGGGGGAAGTCCGGTACAGGGAGGCGACCGACCTTGCGAGCGAGTTTTCAAGCGAGTGGCAGCCAGTCGTCCATTCGAGCGAGGAGATAAGCAAATGAGGAAAACCGCGCTCGCACTGCTGGCCTCCTTTACCGCGGTCCTTTTCCTGGCGCCGCCCCTGCACTCGGAGGACACCTACATACATTACCTCGATAACAAGCCGGAGCCCGCGGACTGCTTCGAGAGCAGGGACGGGTACACGAACGTTACCCGGACCGAGGTAGAGCCCGGCCTCCCTAACGTAAAGTGCTCGAACAAGACCGGGGGCGTGCTCTGGTGGGGAGACCCGTTTGACGGGACCGAGCCCATGGGAGATATGCCGATCGAAGCCGACTATACCCGCGAGGAGGCTGTCGTAAAGCCGAGGACCGGGCAGCTTAAATATTACATGCCCTGCACCGCCTGCCACGACGGCAATATGGTGCCGTATCCCAGGGACAAGAACCCCAGGCCGCTTGCCATGCACCAGGACATCGTGCCTGATTCCATGGACCTCAAGCACGGCAGGGGCGCGATATGGTGCCTGGACTGCCACAACCCCAGGAACAGGGACACCTTCATAGACCACAGGGGCGGGGAGATAAGCCTTAACCAGCCCCAGAGGCTCTGCGGCAAGTGCCACGGCGAGGTCTACTCGGACTGGAGGGACGGCATACACGGGAAAAGGATAGGGAGCTGGGAGGCTGGCGGCAAGAAGAGGTGGTGGGTCTGCACCGAATGTCATAACCCCCATACCGTGCAGGTAAACAGGTTCGAGCCGATAGTGCCCGAGCCCAGGCCGCAGTACCCGAGGACCAGGACGAACGCCGACCACGAAAGGGGGCACGGCGCGGGCGCCGGCCACTGACCCTTGCTTCATAGGCCTGCTTGAAGCGCCGGGCATTCTGCCCGGCGCTTTTTTTTTCGCGATGCCGCCTTCCGGCCACACCCCCTTTTCCGTCAGTCCCCGGCTTTTTCTGCTATACTTCTGGTAATTACCCCGGAGCTGGAATCATGTCATGGCAAACGGACCCGGAGACATAACGACCCGCAGAAAATTCATGTCCGGCGCGGCAGCGTTCCTCGGAGCGCTCGGCGCGGCCTTTGCCGCTGTCCCGTTCATAAGGGCCATGAGCCCGACAAAAGACGTTCTCGCTGCAGGGGTCCAGGAGGTGGACATCTCCAACCTCCGCGAGGGGGAACTCCGGACCGTCATCTGGAGGAAGCAGCCGGTCTTCATCCTCCGGCGCACCCCGGCCATGATAGAGGAGGCTTCCCTTATAAACCAGGCGGCCCTCGCAGACCCGGCGGCACCTGACGAGAGGGCCGCGGACCCGGGCCTTTTCGTCTCGATAGGCATATGCACGCACCTCGGCTGCATACCGCAGTTCAGGGACCAGGTGCCCGAGACCGGGGTCGCCGGCTTCTACTGCCCCTGCCACGGCGGCAAATACGACAACCTCGGACGGAGGCTCGGCGGCCCCCCGCCCGAGAACCTCCGCCTTCTTCCCTACCGGGTCGAGGGCCAGACGCTCATACTCGGCACCGAGCGGTTCGGCGGCTACGGCGAGAACGTAAGGAAGATACAGGACCTGCCTACGGTTTGAGGAGCCAAATGGCCCGGTACCTCGATTGGATAGATAAGCGCCTTCCCCTCTCCGAGTTCATCGAGAAGCACGTTACGGGCTACCCCACCCCCAGGAACATCAACTATTTCTGGAACTTCGGGTCCGTGCTCGGTGTCTTTTTCGTCATACAGGTCGTAACAGGCGTCTGGCTCGCCATGTACTACAAGCCCGACGAGGCCCTCGCCTTCGGGAGCGTCCAGCACATAATGCGGGACGTCCACTGGGGCTGGCTCATACGCTACCTCCACGCCGTAGGCGCAACAGGCATATTCTTCGCCCTCTACGTGCACATGGGCCGCGGCCTCTACTATGGTTCGTACAGGAGCCCCAGGGAGCTCCTCTGGTGGATAGGGCTCCTCATATTCCTGGGCTTCATGGCAGAGGCCTTCATGGGCTATCTCCTCCCCTGGGGGCAGATGTCCTTCTGGGGCGCCACCGTCATAACCAACCTCTTTACGGCGATACCGTTCGTGGGGCAGGGGCTAACGGTATGGCTCAGGGGCGACTTCGCCGTCGGCGACGCTACCCTTACCCGCTTCTACTCGCTGCACACGACCCTGTTCCCTTTCGCGGTTCTCGGCGGGCTTATAGTACTCCACCTCTCGGCCCTCCACAGGGTCGGCTCGGGCAACCCCGAGGGCGTCGACTATGACAAGAACGGCCCTGAGATGGTCCCCTTCTCGCCCTACTTCATAACAAAGGACGCCTGGTTCCTGAGCCTGGTCCTGACAGTTTTCCTCTACTTCGTCTTTTTCTGGCCCGAGGCCTTTTTGGAGCCGGTGAACAACGAACCGGCAAACCCATTGAAGACCCCGCTCCATATCGTGCCGGAGTGGTACTTCCTCCCGTTCTACGCGATACTCCGGTCCATTCCGGACAAGCTCGGGGGGGCGGTCGCGATGGGCGCCTCGATTTTCATACTGGCGCTCCTCCCCTTCCTCGACCGCTCGAAGGTGCGTAGCGCAAAGTACCGGCCCGTAAAGAAAGTGCTCACCTGGGTCTTTTTCCTGAATTTCATGCTCCTGGGCTACATAGGCCTCTACCCGCCGGACTTCATTTCCCCGGTGGGCTTGAGGACGGCGACCCTCGGCATGGTAGCGACGGTGGTCTACTTCCTTTATTTCGCGCTCCTGCCGGTCCTCCCGTATTTCGAAAGGACCAGGGAGCCCTGGAAGGAGGAGGGGCGTGGTTAGGGCCCTGCTCGTTGCAATCGCCTTTATCGCGGCCTTGAACCCAGTTCAGGCCCTTGCCGAGCTCCGGGGCGAGCGGGTGGAGTTCGACCTCGGACCGGAGGCCTACTCGAGGGGCATGTCGCTTTACATGCAATACTGCGTAGCCTGCCACGGGCTTGAGTACTTCCGGGGCCCGGATGCGCCGGACGGGATAGCCCCGGGCCTGGACCCGGAATCCGCGCAGGCGGCCTTCGGGGTGGCGCCGCCTGACCTGACGCTCATGGCATCGGCCAGGGGCAAGGGGCTTGAGGGCGCGGAGTACATCTACAATCTGCTTACCGCCTACTACATAGCGGACGGGGAGATAAGGAACCGCGCATTCGCCGAAGAGACCCACACCGAAGGCGCCATAGCCATGCCCCCGCCCATACCCATGGACGACCCCGAGCTTCCGGAAAAGGCGAGGGACATCGCCGTATTCCTTTACCTCGTCTCGGAACCCTCGCTGGAGGACAGGAGAAGCCTGGGCCCCTGGGTGCTCGCGTACATGGCCCTCCTTACGGCGGTCCTCTACGCCCTGAACCGCTACACCTGGAAGGAGCAGAAAAGGAAGCTCCGGGGCTGAGGAGGCCGTTACGGTCAAGGCCCCTTCCCGAGCGACCCTGGATATGTTTCTCCTCCAGGGCGTGTACGAAAATTTTCCCGGATTTCGAGCACTTCCCTTGACAAAAGGGGCCTGCGTACCTATATTTACCATAAGCGCGGCCAGGCCCTGCTTGCCCGGCCTGCAAAACCGCCCGTTTCCAAAGAAGAATTGCAAAATGCCTGGAGCATTGACGCCGTATTTGCAGATAGGGCTCTTTAGACTCCAAGGCGGTAAAAATTCAGGTAACCTCTGACAATCAGAGATTTCCCCTGCAATCAAGGAAGGCCGGGAATAAAAAGCAGAGCATATGTGACAATATGTGAGCATTTTTATTCACGTAGCTACGCAGAGTCCGGGAAAAGACCGATTTTAGAGGGTTGCCTTCAAAAAGCCAGGAGGAACGGAAAAGATGGGGAAGATCATCGGCATAGACCTCGGCACCACCAACTCGGTCGTTGCGGTCATGGAGGCCGGGGAGCCGAAAGTGATAGTCAACGAGGAGGGGAGCCGCATAACCCCCTCGGTAGTGGCCTTTACCAGGGAAAAGGAGATACTCGTCGGCCAGGTCGCCAAGCGGCAGGCCGTGACGAACCCTGAGAATACGATATTCTCCATAAAGAGGTTCATGGGCCGGAAGTTCGAAGAGGTAAACGAAGAGATGAAGATGGTGCCCTACAAGACCGAGAAGGACGACCAGGGCAGGGCCGTCGTAATATCCGGGAACATGGGGAGGACCTATACCCCTCCCGAGATATCGGCCATGATACTCCAGAAGCTCAAGAGGTCAGCCGAGGCTTACCTGGGCGAGCCCGTGACGGAAGCCGTCATAACCGTCCCGGCCTACTTCAACGACGCGCAGAGGCAGGCAACGAAGGACGCCGGCAAGATTGCCGGCCTCGACGTGAAGAGGATAATAAACGAGCCCACGGCGTCGTCCCTGGCCTACGGCCTCGACAAGAAAAAGGAGGAGAAGATAGCCGTCTACGACTTCGGAGGCGGCACCTTCGACATCTCCATACTCGAGGTCGGCGAGGGCGTCTTCGAGGTCAAATCCACGAACGGCGATACGCACCTCGGCGGAGACAACTTCGACCAGAAGATAATCGACTGGCTCATATCCGAGTTCAAGAAGGACCAGGGCATAGACCTCTCGAAGGACAGGATGGCGCTGCAGAGGCTCAAGGAAGCGGCGGAGAAGGCCAAGATAGAGCTCTCCTCTACAATGGAGACCGAGATAAACCTGCCTTTCGTGACCGCGGACGCGACCGGCCCCAAGCACCTTGTAATGAGGCTTTCGAGGGCCAAGCTCGAGCAGCTCTGCGACGACCTGGTGCAGAGGAGCAAGAAGCCATGCGAGCAGGCGCTCCGCGACGCGGGCCTGAGCCCCTCGGACATAGACGAGATCGTGCTCGTTGGCGGCATGACGAGGATGCCGGCTATCACGAAGCTCGTAAAGGAGTTCTTCGGCAAGGAGCCGCACAAGGGCGTTAACCCCGACGAGGTCGTCGCTATCGGCGCGGCCATACAGGGCGCGGTGCTGGCCGGAGAGGTGAAGGACGTGGTGCTCCTCGACGTAACACCCCTTTCGCTTGGGGTAGAGACCCTGGGCGGGGTCATGACGACCCTCATAACCAGGAACACCACCATCCCCGCGAGGAAGAAGGAGACCTTCACGACAGCTACGGACAACCAGACCCAGGTCGAGATACACGTGCTCCAGGGCGAGAGGCCGATGGCCCGCGACAACAGGACGCTCGGCAGGTTCAACCTCGTGGGCATACCGAGCGCGCCGAGGGGAGTGCCGCAGGTGGAGGTGGCCTTTGACATAGACGCGAACGGCATACTCCACGTCTCGGCAAAGGACATGGCCAGCGGCAAGGAGCAGAAGATAACCATAACCGCTTCGAGCGGCCTGGCAAAGGACGAGGTCGATAAGATGGTCAAGGAGGCCGAGTCGCACGCCGAGGACGACAAGAAGAGGAAGGAAACGATAGAGACGAGGAACCAGCTCGACTCCCTCATATACTCGACCGGGAAGATAATAAACGAGAACCGCGAAAAGCTCCCCGTGGAGGACGTTAAGGCCGCAGAGGAGGCCCTTGCCGAAGGCAGGAAGGCGCTCGAATCGAACGAACTCGACCAGCTGAAGGAAGCCATAGGCAAGGTCACGGCAGCGTCGCACAAGATAGCGGAAGTCCTCTACAAGAGCGCGGCCTCGCAGCCCGGCGAGGAAGGCGAGAAGAAAAAGGAGGGCGATGTGGTCGAGGCCGAGGTGGTAGACGACCAGCAGAAGTAATACCACAGACCGACCCATCGACCCTGGCGTGAACGAGACCGGGGGCCGCGAGCCGCCCCCGGTTTTTTTCGTCCCCGCCACCCGCCGCCTTGCAAGGACCGAGCACTTAACGCCCGCTTGAACCAAGAGACTTGCCCTAATCCCGCCCTGCTTGTAAAATCAAAAAGGGGTGCGGCCTGAGGGCAGCTTCCTCCGCATCGCCACGCTTGTCCCTGGCGCGCTTCAATGAAGGACTGAAGGACCGATATGGCCAAAGACTACTACGCGACACTCGGAGTCCCGAGAAACGCTTCGGAAGAGGAGATCAAAAAGGCCTACAGGAAGCTCGCGCGGGAATTCCATCCCGACCTCCACCCTGACAAGAGGGCGGAGATGGAGGCGAAGTTCAAGGAAATAAACGAGGCCTATCAGGTGCTTAACGACCCCAAGAAGCGGGCCGACTACGACCTTACCGGCCATGTGGGCTTCGAGACGGGGACCGGAGCACCGGGCTACGCGCCCGGCGGAGTCAACTTTGAGGATTTCGGCTTCGGTTTCGAGGACATCTTCGGCGAACTCTTCGGAAGGGGCAGGCCCGGAAGGAGGGTGGCTCAACGGGGAGAGGACCTCGAATACAGGCTGACCCTGGATTTCATGCAGGCGGCAAAAGGGGCGGAAATCGAAGTATCCATGCCGAAGCCTTCCGGGGCCGAGACGCTCAAGGTCAGGATACCGCCCGGAGTCGCGACAGGGTCCAGGGTACGGGTTGCCGGAAAAGGGGGCGAGGGCCTGGCTGGAGGGCCGCCCGGAGACCTCTACATAGTCGTAGCCGTAAGGCCTCATCCCTATTTCAGGAGGGAAAACAGGGACATATATCTGGACGTGCCGATAACCTTAAAGGAGGCCCTTATGGGCGCCGAAATAGAGGTGCCGACAATCGACGGCCGCGTAAGGATAAAGGTGCCGCCCGGGACGCAGTCCGGACAGATGCTCAGGGTCAAAGGGAGGGGAGTGTACGGACGCGAGCGCGGAGACGAGTACGCGGTCGTCAAGATACTGGTCCCGAGGAATATCGACGAAAGGTCGCGGGAGATCATAGAGGAGTTCGAGAGCCGAAATCCTTATGAGCCCCGAAAGGGACTGTGGTAGAATTAAGTAAGGCATCGCCCGCACAGGGCGCAAAAAGGCTCTGCCGCTTGAAAATACCGACACGAGCGGGCATAAACCAGCGCCCGATTAACCCATAAAGAGCGGCAGCAGGCGATCAGGGAAGGCTTGAAAACCTGAACCTAATGAGCCGAACGGCTTGTCAGGCCCCAACCGTCCGCCGGCAACACGGCGGGCCAAAAGAGGCTACCATGACCGAACTTGAAGAGATAAAAGAGAAGCTTACGCCGGCTGCTCGACGGGTTCTGGACGCCGCCATAGAGGAGAGCAAGAACCGCCAGCACTATTATCTCGGCGTAGAGCACCTTTTCCTTGCCTTCGCCAAGGTTGAGGAGAACTTCTTCCGCGAGGTGATGGAGGACCTGAACCTCGACATCTTCCATGTAATAAACTTCCTGAACGAGCACCTGAACGTTTCCCGCCAGTACATAGGCCTCGGGCTCAAGATCCCGCCCGCCACCAGGAACGTCTTCCGGCTCGCCCGCGAGGAGGCCCAGCGGTGGGGCAGGGACGAGCTCGATTCGACCGATCTCTTCATTGCCATCTTCCAGGAGAACCATAGCCTCCCAGCCAAGGTCTTCCGGAGCTTCGGCCTTGACCCCGACTACGTCATGCGGAGGATAACCGTAAAGGTCCGGAGCAAGGAGGAGATGGAGGAGGAGCTGAAGAAGAAATACGAGCTCCCGCCGAACCTCAAGCACTTCGCGGTGAACCTCAACAAGCTCGCCAGGTTCGACAAGCTCCCCGTCATAATCGGCAGGGAGGACGAGATAGACCAGGTGATGGAGATACTCTGCCACGTGGACCGCTCTAACTCCGTCATGATAATCGGCGAGCCGGGGGTCGGCAAGACCGCCGTTGTCGAGGGGCTCGCAAGGAGGATAGAGCTCGAGCCCAAGAGAGTGCCGAAGCGCCTCCGGGACAAGCAGATAGTGAACCTGCAGATGAACTCGGTCGTTGCCGGGACCATCTTCAGGGGCATGTTCGAGGACAGGATAGAGAAGATAATAAAGGAGATAAAGGAGAGGAAGAACATAATCTTCTTCATCGACGAGGCCCATACGCTCATAGGCGCGGGCTCTGCGATGGGCGTGCCGTCGGACGCGGCCAATATCTTCAAATCGACCCTCTCCAGGGGCGAGGTGCAGATAATCGGCGCGACCACCCTCTCCGAGTACAAGGAGTTCATAGCCGAGGACGAGGCGCTGGCCAGGAGGTTCAGGCTCGTCCACATACAGGAGCCTTCCGTCGAGGAGACGAGGAAGATACTCTACGGCATAAGGCCGAGGCTCGAGAAGAGCTACTCGGTCAAGGTCAAGGACGAGGCCATAGAGACCGGCCTCGACATGAGCCAGAGGTACATGCGGAGCCTCAAGATGCCGGACAAGGTAATCGGGTGGCTCGACACCTCGTGCGTGAAGGTCGAGATAAACAGGCCTACCGAGCCCGTCGGCCCGGACGACATAATAGAGGTCATCTCCCAGGAGACCCGCATACCCAGGGACATGATCTTCAGGGACACGGTCGGCAGGTTCAAGGACATGGAGAAGACCCTCGCAAGGAGGATAGTGGGCCAGAAGGAGGCCATTGCCGCCCTCTCGAAGAGGCTCCGTCTCAACAAGGGCCCCTTGAAGGAGAACTTCGCAAGGCCAGACGGCGTGCTCCTTTTCCTCGGCCCCACCGGCGTCGGGAAGACCGAGCTTGCCAAATCGCTCGCCGACTTCCTCTTCGGCGACGAGAAGAAGATGATAAGGCTCGACATGAGCGAGTACAAGGACTCGGGCGTTGCGGTCGACAAGCTCATCGGCATGCCCAGGGGCATAGTCGGCTCCGAGCGGGGGGGCCTCCTCACCAACCCGGTACGCGAAAACCCCTACTCCGTGGTGCTCCTCGACGAGGTGGAAAAGGCCCACCCGTTCGTGCTTAACCTCTTCCTCCAGGTCTTTGACGAGGGGTGGCTCACTGACGGCAGGGGGAAAAGGGTTTACTTCAGCGACACCGTCATCATCATGACCAGCAACCTCGGCGCAGACGTCTTCAGGAAGTACGTGAAGCCGCTCGGCTTCATGCCCGAGAGCGAGGTCGACGCCCGGTCCTACAAAAGGGACATAATAAAAGAGGTGGAGAACACCTTGAGCCCCGAGTTCCTGAACCGCGTGGACGACGTAATCGTCTTCACGCCGCTTACCAGGGGCGAGGTCAGGCAGCTGACCTTCATGTACCTCGAACGCATACGCGAGCACATGGAGGGCTACGGCAAACACCTCTCGATTACCGAAAAAGCGGTTGACGTGCTCGTGGATAAGGGTTATAACCAGCGGTACGGTGCCAGGTTCCTCAAGAGGCACGTGGACGAAAAAGTCAAGGTCCCCATAACCCTCAAGTGGAAGGAAGGGGACTTCTTCAAGGTGGACGCGGACAGGGACGAGGTGACTGTGGAAGCATCCGATATGAACGAGCCGGCGCTGGCATGATTAAGACTATACTCGTCCCGCAGGACGGGTCCATATACGGCAAGTCGGCGCTGGACTATTCGGTCTGGCTCTCGTCGAGGTTCGGCGCCGGCCTTGTCGGCATGAACGTCGTGGACGTCGTCTCCCTCGAGGGGCCGTTCCTACATGACATCTCGGGCTCCCTCGGGTTCGAGCCGTTCCTCAATTTCTCGACAAGGATGCGCGAGGCCCTTGAGGCGCGGGGGAAGACCATACTCTCGTCCTTCGAGGACGTCTGCAGGGAGAACGGGACGGCCTGCGAAACGCATATAACCTTCGGCGTCGTCGCCAACGAAATCGTGGACAAGGCCAAGGTCGCCGACCTGGTCGTCATCGGCAGACGCGGGGTGAACGCCCGGTTCGAGTACGGTCTCCTCGGCTCGACGACCGAGAGCGTGCTCCGGAGGTCCCCGAAGCCCGTCCTCATAGTGCCAGAACGCTTTACCGAGCCTAAAAAGCCTCTGCTCGCATACGACGGCAGCCCCAACGCGAGCAGGGCAATGCACTCTGCCGCGGAATGGGCCAAGACACTGGGCCTCTCGCTCACGGTCCTGACCGTCTCGTCCAGCGAGGAGGAAGACCCCATACTGAACGACGCCCGCACATACCTTAAGCCCTACGGCATCGGTGCGAGCTTCATCCACAGGAAGGGCGACGCCCCCATAGTCATTGAGAACTACTACAAGGACAACGGGCACGACCTCCTTTTCATGGGCACCTCCCACCATTCAAGGCTCGTTGAGATGGTCCTCGGCTCCACGACCGAGCACGTCATGCGGACCGTCATGGGGCCATTCTTTTTAGAGCGATAAAAACTCTGTGCTTGAAATCTTCCTTATCACAAGCCTTGCTTTATTCCTGGTTTTTTTACTCTCCTTATGTACTACAAGCGCAAGAAAAAACTGACATGGAAATCTTCATTATATAAATTAGCTGACGATATTATTTTTCATTTAATCCCACCTTGGTACAAAGCAGAAAAAAGACCAGCTTCCCCATTTTTTTTAAATTACCCCTCCTCGGTTTTCCGCAGATACCAAATCGATCGATTTTCTGCCCTCAAAATCTCCTTATTCCCTATTGACTTATATCTGCACCGGTGCTAATTTTTCAAGGATATACTTTTTTCGCAACAGCCCGCCGACTTGTTGCCGGATTTTCCCGCTTGGAATGCCCGGTTCGGGGCCAGAATCCGTTCTTAAAGAGCCTATGGCATGAGCACCGAAGCCAAAAACGACCATACTGACGAAGTCAGGGGCCATCTCGAGGAGGGGCGCGATTCCGAAATCAGCCGCCTTCTCGAAGGCCTCCATTCCTCGGATATCGGGAGGATCCTGGGCTCTCTCGATGAAGAGCAGGCCATGCGGGTCTTCAGGCTGCTCCCGCCTGAGCAGGCCTCTGCCGTCATCCTCGAGGTCGACGAGCGCCTGAGGAAGGTCCTCATCTCCTCAATATCATCCGAGGAGCTCATAGAGGTCGTCCACGAGATGGAGACCGACGACGCGGCTGACGTCATCTCCGAGCTGCCGGTGGAGGACGCGCGGCAGGTGCTCGAAGGCATCGACCGGCAGGAGTCCCTGGCCGTACAGAAGCTCCTGGTCTACCCCGAGGACACGGCGGGCGGGAAGATGCAGGCCGAGCTCGCCTCGGTGCCCGAGACAGCCACGGTCGAGGAGACGATAGAGGAAGTCAGGAGAAAGGCCGCCGTCATAGAGAACATATCGAGCGTCTTCGTGGTGGACGGCAACGGCAGGCTCATCGGCGCGGTCCCTCTCGACAGGCTCATACTGGCCGGGCCCAGGGCCCGGATAATCGAGATAACGAACAGGGACGCCATACGCGTACGGACGGACATGGACCAGGAGGAGGTCGCGAAGCTCTTCCAGAAATACGACCTCATATCCGTCCCGGTCGTCGACAACGACGGCAGGCTCGTGGGAAGGATAACAATAGACGACATAGTGGACGTCTTAGAAGAGGAAATATTCGAGGACTTCTACAAAATGGCGGGCCTCAACATAGGCGCCCGGGCGCTCGACCCGCCTGCCAGGGCCATACGGATGCGGGTGCCCTGGCTCTTTCTTAACCTCATAACCGCCTCGGCAGCCGCCGGGATAGTGAAGATTTTCGAGGGCACCATAGAGCAGCTCGTCATCCTCGCGGTCCTCATGCCGATAGTTGCTGGCATGGGCGGGAACGCGGCGACCCAGACCATAACGGTCATCGTAAGGGCGCTTGCGCTGGGCGAGATAACCTACAAGAACGCCAAATGGGTGCTCTTGAAGGAGGTTGTCGTGGGCTTCTCGAACGGCTTTCTTACCGGCGCGGTCGCGGGCTTCATAGCATACTTGCTCGGCGCGAGCGTCTACGTGGGCCTCCTCCTCTTCCTCGCCATGATAGCGAACATGATGGTCGCAGGGGTCATAGGCTCGATAATGCCGCTCGTGCTCAAGAGATACAACTTCGACCCCGCGATATCCTCGAGCATATTCGTAACGGCCTCTACCGATTTCGGCGGGTTCTTCACATTCCTCGGCCTTGCGACCATATTCATGAAGATGGGTCTCCTTTAGCATGAAGCGCGGCACGTATAAAGACAGGGCCATCGTCCTCAATTCGGTCGACTATGGGGAGTCCGACCGCATACTCACCTTCTATACCCTGGGGCGCGGCAAGATGAGCGGCATCGCCAAGGGCGCCCGGAGGTCGAGGAAGCGCTTTGTCGGGAACCTCGACCCGGCCTCCCATATAGACATCATGTTCTTCCATAACGGGACTAGCGACCTTACCAGGGTGGAGGACGCGTGCCTTATAGACGCTTTCCCCGGGCTGAGGGGCGACATAGAGAGGTACTCGGAAGCCTGCTACATGCTCGAGCTCGCTTCCGAGATGACGCGCGAGGGGCAGGTCCTCCCTCTGGTCTACCGCGAGCTTGCTGCGTTCCTCAAGATGCTCGAAGGCGGCCCTTCTCCGGAATGCCTCAGGTTTTTCGAGGTCAGGCTCCTCTCCCATACCGGGTATCTTCCGCACCTCAACGGGTGCGTGGTATGCAGGAAGGGGCACGAGGGCGAGAGGCTTTTTTTCTGCTCTGACAAGGGCGGCACAATATGCCGGGGCTGCTCGACAGGGATGAGCGGCCTCGTCCCTGTCTCCCCGGGAACGGCCGGCCTCCTTTCAATGGCAGCGCGCCTTGAGGAAGAGAAGCTCCGCCGCCTGAGGCCGGACAGGGCCTTTCTCGACGAGAGCGAGCGCATGCTCTCGGATTTCATAAAATTTCAGCTCGGAAAAGAGCTCAAGACCCGGCGCTTCATGGCAAAGCTCCGCATGGCCGGGAGCCCGGCATGAACTCCTTTTTCCAAGTGGGAGCAAGGGGCATAAAAAACTGAGTTATAATCTCCCCTCACCCCTCTTTAGCAAAGAGGGGAATCGAGGAATTCACTTTTGACTTAAAGGCTCTATTTTTTGTAGAATGGCACAGGGCCAAGGTCTTTTATCAGGCCCTGATTGGAGGAACTTACAGTGTATTTCCAGGATGTGATATTGACCCTTCAGAGGTTCTGGGCCGACAGGGGCTGCGTCATCATGCAGCCCTATGACGTTGAAAAGGGGGCCGGCACGTTCCACCCGGCGACTTTCTTGAAGGTGCTCGGGCCCGAGCCGTGGAAGGCGGCGTATGTCGAGCCGTCGAGGCGTCCGACAGACGGCAGGTACGGCGAGAACCCGAACAGGCTCCAGCATTACTACCAGTTCCAGGTGATATTGAAGCCCTCGCCCGACGAGATACAGGACATATATCTGGAGAGCCTCAAGGCCCTCGGCATAGACCCGCTCGCCCATGACATCCGCTTTGTCGAGGACGACTGGGAGTCCCCGACCCTCGGCGCGTGGGGCCTCGGCTGGGAGGTCTGGCTCGACGGAATGGAGATTACGCAGTTCACCTATTTCCAGCAGGCGGGCGGCATTGACCTTAAGCCCGTATCCGGCGAGATAACCTACGGCCTTGAGAGGATTACAATGTACCTCCAGGGCGTGGACAACGTCTACGACCTCAGGTGGTCGAAGGACGTATACTACGGCGACGTACACAAGCAGACCGAGATAGAGTACTCGAAGCACAACTTCGAGGAGGCCGATACCCAGATGCTATTCACCCTCTTTGACATGTACGAGAAGGAGTGCGGGAAGCTCATGGAAAAGGGGCTCTATCTACCGGCGTATGATTATTGCCTCAAGTGCTCCCACTCCTTCAACCTCCTCGACGCCCGCGGCGCGATAAGTGTTGCCGAAAGGACCCGGTTCATAGGCCGCGTAAGGGCGCTTGCCAGAGGATGCGCGGAAGGGTATCTGAAAACGAGGGAGGAATTGGGGTTTCCGCTATTGAAGGGAGAGGCTGTAAAGGCGGGGTAAGATTTAATCCGAGAAGCGCATAAAGACTACATTGATGGTGCGCGGAGCGCACCCTACCAGGCTAAAAAGCTGCGAAATGCATCCGGAGACTGATATACAGGATGGGTCGCAAAACAGACCCAACAAAAATTTTTGTGTTGGGTTTTCGCTTCGCTCAACCCAATCTACAAGACTACGCCACAATGTTCAGGAGCAACCGTGAGCAAATTGTCACCATTAGAATTGCACGCATTGAGTCTGGGAAAACTTTTAGGAAATCTTCAGACGATAGAAACGGGGACGCGTTTGTTTCTGGCTAAGGCAGATATGATACCGGAATTAAAAAAAGGCGATTGGGCCGAGCTTACGCCGCTTACGAACAATCTCGATCTCAGAAGAGTACTTGAAAAATACAACAAGGCCGCCAAGAATTGTCGAGTCGTCATTGATCGGATCGTTAACCTTCGAGATGCGTTAGCGCATGGCAGAGTATTCGGCCGTGGCCCAATCCAGAATGTTCATTCTTTAAGGCTTCTCAAGTTTAAGCGCAAAGCGGAAGCTAAAAAGGTCCAAGTGGAAATAGCAGAGGAAATGACGGAAGGATGGTTTAAAGAAAACATCGAATTTCTTCTGAATTCGCTTGAGAAAATTCGTACTGCTTTAGATTGGGACAAAACTGATCTATCGATTAAGAAGCCCTGATTAATTCGCAAACGATTGTCATTCTGAGCGCAGCGAAGAATCTCGCATTTGAAAAGGCAAACCAGATTCTTCGGTCGCTTGCGCTCCCTCAGAATGAAAACCAAAACGGTTCCGAAACCGTATAGTTCAGCTCAAAAATGTCCG
>DIDN01000066.1 GCA_002418185.1 Deltaproteobacteria bacterium UBA5799 | reverse complement strand
CGTTCTTCGCGTAATAGACGTGTATCGAGGAGGTTTCAGCCGGGGCGGCGATATCGAGCTCCCTTATCCACCCCGCCACTGACTCCATCAGCTCCTTGCCGGAGGAGAGGACGATGAGGCTGTTAAGGCGCTCGATCGGCACGATTGCGAGCTGCGCGACGTTTCTGCCGAAGCCGAGGGCCGACAAGACCTCCACGAGCTCTCCATGCAGTACCCTTACGTCCGCGTTAGCGACAGGGACCATCGCTATCTCCACCCGGTCGAAGGCGTCCACGTCGAGGCTCTTTATGAGCTCGATGACCCCCCTCCCCCTTGCCGCGCCGTCGGTTATCACCAGGGTATTTGACCCGGGGAGCGACGTAATGCTCCCCGCGCTGGAGAGCATGGGCTTCAAGACGGCAAGCATGTCGTTTGCCGATATGAAATCGAGCGGGACCACGAGCGTCGTAAGTCCGCTCTCAGCGTTTATCCCGCCCGGGTCCTTGCCGCTCAAGACCCTCCCCGGCTGCTGCCTGCCGCCTGATGCGGGCACTATCTTGTAGTATTCCCCCGACTTCATCGCCGAGAGGCCGTTTACCTCCAGTATCGACTCGAGTATCGCGAGCAAGTCATCGCGCCGTACCGGCCTCACGGTCTCTACCGACACCCTGGCGTTTATTCCCGGCGCTATGATGAAGTTCTCGCCCGTAAGCTCGCCTATGGTGCGGAGCACCTCCCTCAGGCCCGCCTCGTTGAAATTCAGCATGGCGGTGCCTGCCGCCGGCGCACCCACCGTGTCGTCCGGCTGCAATCCTCCTTCGGCATCGGTCTGCCTGGAAGGCGGCCCGGGGGTATTTTCGGCTGAACCGTCGAGACCGCCCACTACGTCCTCGTAGCCGGGCATCGATTGCCCTCCATCGGCGGCCTTCGGGGCTAACGTTCCAGTAGTGTCCTCCGGGAGCGGTCCGGGGTACTCTTCCCCGACCCCTTCCACGGTCTCGCCCGGAGACTCCCCGCTGACCGGCCCCGGCTCTTGTATGGGCGTTATGGTGACCTCCTCCGAAATAAAGGAAGGCCTTACGGAACCTTCTTCCGCGTGCGAGAGCACAGGGAAAAGGAGCGCCGCCCAGAGCGCGATGGACGCCGCCAGGGGGCTCTTGCGCGGAGCCGTATCGTTGCTCATTCGCCGCTCCATTCTTTAGCGCCGTAATCATCCATCCGGTCTGCTCCTTTCCCGGTAGCCTGGATTCCGCCGTGCGGGCCACCTCCTGCGGGAACTGACGCCTGGGTTTCCTTTACCGCGCGGCCTCGCCGCCCGTCCGGGGGCTTCCAGTCCGCCGCGGGCCTGCGCCCTGTGGACATCCTGGCTGAAAGGACCTCGTCCCCGCGCTTGAGTACGACCGTGTCCTTCGTTATATCCACTATGACGAACTCCTCTATCCGGTCGCCGACCGCGTAAGCCCCCGAGCCGGAAGTAACGCCCTGCCAGTTGAGCATGGCTATTGCGCCCGTATCCAGTATCACTGTCCCTGTGAGGACGACCTCTGGCGCCGGCTTTTTGCGCGGCTTGGGCGGGGGGCTCGTGTTGAGCCCGGCCCCCTGGGGCTCGTGTTTCCTCGACGGCCTGAAAAGGTCCTTCTCCACTATGACGCCGAAATCCCCGCCCCCGCCACTGCGGGCCCCGGCATCGGCCCCGGCAATCGGGGGCTCCCGGACGAAAAAGAAAGCGGCGACCGCCGCGAGGGCCAGGACGGAGTTTAAGCAAGGCCGCGCAAGCATCAGCCTGAGCCTGCTTTCCTCATTATCCCCTCGACCACGAGCGAGACGTCAAGCACGCCCGGAGCGCGCTCGCCCCTGGACCTGATCCTTATTGACCTTACGCCCATTGCCACCTTGGAGTCATCGATGTCCGAAAGCAGCTCCTTCAGCTCCGATATCCCGGCCCTGAACCGGAACTCGACCGGTATGCCAGCGTACCTACCCATGTCCACGGCCCCGAGGGCGCGCTCAGAACCGATCCTTATCCCTCTCCTGGAGGAATGTTCCCTGAACGCGCTCTGAAGGTGGGCGGCCCCGAGCGACGGAGTCCTGCCGACAAGGAGCCCCTCCTCGAGCCTCTGAAGCTCCTCCTTCTTTTCCGCCAGGAGCTCCTCGATTCCATGAGCGCGGTCGACGAGGTCGGACCAGGCAAGGAGCTCCCCGCTCCTCAAGGCCGTCTCCTCTTTCATGCCCGAGTAGTGCTCGTAGACCGAGCCGGCTGCCAGGAACGACAAGGCCGCCGCGGCCAGCATATAGAGCGCGGCCCGCGTCCGACCGATGCCGGACGGCATATTACCGGGCATGGGCGCTTGCCTCAGTCCCCCGGTCGAGCCTGAACCTTATCCTGAAGCGCTCCCTTCCGTCCGGCCCGGCAGTGACCGGGCCCTCGAACTCGATTTCCCTTGCAAGCCCGGACTGCTCAAGCGCCATGAAAAGCCCAGACGCCTTTCTGGAAGCCCCCTCGACGGCGATGGTCTCCCTGTCGTACTCCATTCCGGTAAGATAGGTGTCGGACGGGGTTGCCTCGGTAAGCCGGCCGAGGACCTCAAGGAACCCTGGCGCGCCGTCTCCACTGACCTCGCGGAAGGCCCTGATGTCCGACTCTACGTCCGCGAGAGCGGCGGCAAGCGCCTGGGCCTTGCTCCTCTCAGGCCCGAGCTCTGCAAGCGCCCTGTCGAGCCTCCTTAATGTGACCGCCTCGTTGACGAGGAAAAATGCCGGGAGCAGAAGCGCGAGCCCGAGCGCCCCGCCGGCTGCCGCCAGGGCAGCGCCCCTTGTCTTCTGCGCCCCTTTCCTTGTTTGCGCAAGGTCGGCGGCCCTGGCTTTTCTGTCGAGAAGGAGGAGCGCTGCGCCGAACGGGACCGAGACGGCAGGCACCTCCCCGTATTCCGCGACCTCGAGCCCGAGGTGCCGGGCCGCTTCCAGCGCCTCTCCAGCCTGCGGCGCGTCCTCGCCCGGCCCGCATACGACGAGACAGCGCCTCAGCGCCCCCTTCATCGCGATCGAGGCGAACCTCAGTTCCCTCTCGAAAGCGCGAGTACCGGAAGGCTTGAACGAGCGCGAGTAACATGGGGTTCCCGACCCTGTCCAGGCGATTACCTGCGCCCCCTCCTCCCTTAGCGACAACAGGGCCGCCCCGTCAAGGGGCGCAACGCCGGAATGTGAGAGCGCCTTCCCGACAGCCCTCTCCGCGGTCGTCAGGAACGGAAGGCCCTGCCCGGCGCCTTCGAGCGCCTGTATCGCCGGCTCGAATGCCTCCGACGGGGCCGCGGAAAAAAGGACAAGGTGGCTCTCGGGCCCCCTGTCGAGCACCTCGCACGAGTAGACCCATCCGGACGCGTCGGAAGGCAGGTACTTTTCAAGCTCAAAGGCCAGCACCCCCCGGAGCGAATCCTCGCCGGCAGGCGGGAGCTCTATCGTCCTTGAGACATAGCCCCCCGGAGGGAGCGCAACGCAGACCTTGAGTCCGAAAAGGCGCTTCCTGTCAATATACGCCTTTAGCCCTGCCGCCCTCTGCTCAAGGCTCCCGTCGAGAGTAAAAGCCCTCTCGGCCCTTATGCCGGAACGCCACCTCTTCAAGTGAAATGCCTTCCAGCGCTCTTCGCCGGCTTCAATTCCGATGGCGTTAAGGATCATTCGTACCCGACGCCGTGCTCGCGCCAGGAAAGGAACACGGCCTCCTTCCCGCCCGGGTCCTTCGCCAGGGCGGCCTCTATCGTAAAGCGGATGCCGCCCTTTTCGCCGGTCGAGGTCACAAGGAAGAACTCCGAAGTGACGAGCCCGCCGTGCGACCTGGTGGTAATGAACCCCTCTATTTCTCTTTTAAGGAGTATCTCGTTCGCCACACCCGGCCCGTACACGGCCGAAAGCACCGCCCCGCCTGCCGTATTGATGTTGAGCTTCCCGTCTCCGTGCACCGTCAAGGACCTGCCGATGCCGCCTTCCCCCGCCTTTCCGTAGAAGATCTCGCGGCTTACGCCCTTTACGAGCAGCAGCTCTTCAGTGAAGTCGAAGGGGCCGTCCTTGGAGCCGTACGGGAACGGCAGGGAGCCGTAGTAGTTGTCCTCCGCGCCGTTCAGGTGATAATCGCTATTTCCGTCGCGCCAGTCGATGATTGAATCGGCTATCGCGTCCCTCGCCGTCCTTTCCGCGCCGTGGGTGCGCAAAAGCTCGTCTATCACGCCCCTCGTGGCGGTATTAAGGTTCACCTTCGCCCGCTCGTCCTCGATCCTGTACGAGACCGTTCCCTCTCCGAGCCGGAAATCCCTTTTCGAAGGGAGCGGCTGGAACCCGCCCCCGGCCTTTTCGAGGAACACGAGCCCGGCCTCATTCGACGCGACAATCGCGTAATCGGCCGAGACCTCGGCGGCAGCCATGTAGACCCCGGCCACAGCGAGCGCCCATGCCGAGGCCTCGTCCTCGAAGCTCGATGTCGCCCTGCTTTCAATCCTCATCGTGTACACGAAACTCGGGGCTATGAGGAACATGAGCGCAAGTAGCCAGAGCACCAGCACGAGCGAGAGGCCTCTTTCGCCTGGTGCGCGGGAGTGCTTCAACCACCTGCCCCGCTGCCTTTCCCGGCCATGAGCGCAGTCTCGAAGGAGACCGGCCCGCCGTTGCCGGAAAGACTCACTCTAACGATTTCCGGGAGCTTCTCCGCGAGCGCCGCGTCCCACTCATTGCGCCACTCGCCGTCCCCGAAATATGCGAACTCCATCGCCACGGCAGCGCCGGTCACGACAGAGCGCTTCCCCGCCCCGCCCGAAAGCGGCAGCGCGGATTCGTCCACCACAAGCCCCTCCCCTGATACCGAGTACCGCAAAAAGGCTGCGCCGCCCCAGGGCACGCCAATCGACGCGGTCCTCCCGGAGGTGACAAACGCGAGGCTTTCCGGGCCGCCGCGGAACAGTATGTTCCCGTCCTCGTCCCTGTACGGGTAGGCGGACGCGAGCGCTCTCCTCAACTCGCCCGAGAGATACCTTTTCATGAACGCCTCTTCAGCCGCCCTGTCGCCGCTTTCCCAAACACCGAGGCCGAACTTGAGGGCCGCAAGGGCCGTGAGGGCGATCACAGCCACTACCGAGACCGATATCAGGACCTCCAGCAGGGTGAACCCCCCCTTATCCACCCGGGAGGCCCTTGAGCGATATGAGCCTGAACTCGGCCCCGGATGCGAGGTCCCTGGCGGTGACGACCACCTTGAGCGCCCTTGGACCGCCGTCCCCTTCGGGATGCGGGTAGACCTCCATCTTCCAGGCGTACCCGGAGCCCGTGACGCCTTCTGAGACCCCTTCTTCGATGAACCCGTCGAACATGGCCCCGAACCTCTCGCTGGCTGCGAGGACAAGCCCCGTCCGGCCGTTCGTCTCCTTCGCGAGCCGGAGCCCGCCCGAGATGAGCACGAGGAGAACGCCGATGGCCGCTCCCATGACCGCAGCCGACGCCATCACCTCTATAAGAGTAAAGCCCGCGCTCCCCCTCACTTGCTCACTCGCCGGAGGTCTCGGCCTGTAAGCGCCCCGATCCGTCCAGGACGAGACGGTAGGCGGCCTCGCCGTATTGCACTACGAATTCCGACGGGGTGGACGCGCCCGTCGGATAGAACGCGGCCTCGGACTTTCCTGCCTCCACGCCCCCGGAAGGGAGCGCGATCTCCCTCACTATCCCCTTCCTGTCGCTTATTGCGAGCACCCCGCCCGTATAGACGGCGTAATGGACGGCCCTATTCCTTACGGCCCTCATCCTGGCGTCGTTAAGCCCGGCCTTCAGGGTCCGGACTGCTGACTTCGCCTTCAACCCCTCGAGCCCGGCGACAATGGTCGGAGCCACAAGGGCCGCCGCAACACCGATGATTACGAGCACAAGGAGGAGCTCGAGGAGGGTAAAGCCCCCGGTCCTTTTCCCGGGCAGCCGAGAAACCCTTGAGTGGACCTTTTTGTGAAAAGTCTCTCTCAAACCCCTCTACCCCAAAAAGATTTTTTCGGCAGCCTGTTAAGGGGCGCCGTCATCAAGCCCTCTCCAGCTTACGATGTCCCTGGCGTCGCCCTCGCCGCCCGGCGCGCCGTCGGAACCGAAGGAGATTATCTCGTACTCCTCGCGCTCGCCCGGCGACCTGTACGCGAACTCCCTGCCCCAGGGGTCTTTCGGGATATCCTTCTTCAAATAGGGCCCCCTCCAGCGCTCTATGGACGAAGTGTTCTCCCTGAGCGCCCCAAGCCCCTCGGCTGTGCTCGGGTACCTGCCTGCGTCGAGGCGGAACTGGTCGAGGGCCGCCCCGAAGAGCTCTATCTGGACCTGCGCGGCCTTCATCCTCGACTCCTCGACCTTTCCGAGGAGCCTGGGGGCCACAAGGGCCGCAAGCAGGCCGATTATCACTACAACGACTATCAGCTCGATGAGAGTGAAAGCGCGCTCCGACTGCAATACGGCGGTTTTCCGCATGTTCCGCGTCCTGCTCCTTTCTTACGCCGGCGCCGGGATGCCGCCTTAAAGGGGGATGTCGTTCAGGCTGAATACCGCAAGGAGCATGGAGACCACTATGGCCCCTACCACAAGGGCCATGACGAGCACTATGGACGGCTCGAGCGCCGCAAGCGCCCTCTTGACCGCGGTCCTTATGTCGTGCTCGTAGTCCGCCGCAAGCTTAAGGAGCATCTCGTCGAGCTTTCCTGTCTCCTCGCCGACGGCGAGCATGTGGGAGGCGAGCCTCGGGAACGAGCCTGTCGCGGCAACGGGCGCCGCTACTCCCCTCCCCTTCATCACGCCCTCCAGCACAGGGGCGAGGTCGTTTTCGACCGCGAGGTTCCCTGTCGACCTTATGGAGAGGCCAAGGGCCTCGGTTATGGGCACGCCCGACTTAAGGAGCGTCCCGAGCGCCCTTGAAAACCTCGCTGCCGCCGCCTTCCTCAGTATCGGGCCGATGACCGGGAGCGAGAGCTTGAGGCGGTCGAGCCTGAGCCTCCCCTCGGCCCTGCCCAGGAACTTCTTCAACCCGAACCACGCAAATACGGACGCAAGCGGCAGCACCCAGAACCACGACGAGAGGAGGTTTCCGGCGGCAATGAGCGCTACCGCCGGGAGCGGCGCGGCCCCGCCGAGGTCCTCGAAAACCATGGCGAACCTCGGCACGACGAAGACGAGCATGAAAACCACCGCCCCGCCCCCGAATGTCGAAAGGAACAGCGGGTATACGAGTGCCGACCTTATCTCGTCCTTTAGCCTCTCGGTCTCTTTGAGATATGCGCCGAGCCGCTCCAGGCACTCATCGAGCGCGCCCGCGGCCTCTCCCGCCCTCACGGTGTTCACGTATATGGGCGGGAACTCGCCGGAGCGCTCAAGGCAGTCCGCCAGCGGCCTCCCGCCCCGGACGCCGTTGAGGACGCCGCCGATGACCTCCGCGAAAGGCGCGTCGTCATCGAGCTCGGCAAGGAGCGCGAGCGACTTGTCGAGCGGGACCCCGGCCTCAAGCATGCTCGCGAGCTGGTGCGTAAAGGTCGCAACCCGCCTGCCGCCCGCCTTCTGGCGCGGTAAACGCCGCCATCCCGCTCCTTTTCCGTTTCGGGCGGCACTGACGGACGACGGGTGATAGCCCAGGGAGCGGAGCTTCGCGGCGAGGTCGCGCTCGTCCCTTGCCCTGAGCGTACCCCTTGTCTCCCTGCCCGCCCGGTCTATGGCCGTGTACCTGAAGTCGGGCATCTACCGAAGGGTCACCCGCTCTATCTCTTCGACTGTCGTAACCCCGGAGACGACCTTGTCCCAACCGTCGGCCCGCAGCTCCACCATGCCCTCGGAAAGGGCCGCTCCCTTGAGCGCCGCGGCCCCCTGC
This sequence comes from Deltaproteobacteria bacterium UBA5799, assembly GCA_002418185.1. Lineage (GTDB taxonomy): Bacteria > Desulfobacterota > GWC2-55-46 > GWC2-55-46 > GWC2-55-46 > UBA5799. The sequence continues at coordinate 24,703 of DIDN01000066.1, read as the reverse complement.
CTCTCGACAGTGAGCTCCCGGACCCTGTCCGTAACCGGCATGAGCTCGAATATGCCGGTCCGGCCCATGTAGCCCGTTCCGCCGCACTCGCCGCAGCCCATGCCCCTTGAAAGTGCGGCAACACCCCCGGGGAGCATCTGAGCTTCCGCCAGGAGCCCGAGCTCCCTCTCGGAGGGGGCGTACGTCTCCCTGCAGGCCGGGCATATTACGCGTACAAGCCTCTGTGCGAGCACGCCCAGAAGGCAGGACGAGATGAGATACCCTTCAACGCCCATGTCGAGGAGCCTTGCTATCGCGCCCGGGGCGTCGTTGGTGTGCATGGTCGAGAGGATGAGGTGGCCGGTGAGGGCCGAATGCACCGCTATCTCGGCGGTCTCGGCGTCCCTTATCTCTCCCACCATTATGATGTCCGGGTCCTGTCTTACGATCGAGCGGAGGCCCTTCGCGAAGGTCAGTCCGATGGACGGCTTTACCTGTATCTGGTTTACGCCGTCGAGCTTGTACTCTATGGGGTCCTCGATGGTTATGACCTTCTTGCCGCCGGTGTCTATCCTTGAGAGCGCCGCGTAGAGCGTCGTCGTCTTCCCGCTCCCCGTCGGGCCCGTGACCAGTATCATCCCGTGCGGCTGCGCGGCGAGCAGGGAAAAGGCTTCCCTGGTGCGCGCGGAGAAGCCGAGGCCTTCGAGCGCGAGCGCGGACTCGGGGTCGAGGAGCCTCATCACGACGCTCTCGCCGTAGAGGGTCGGCACGGTCGAGACCCTGATGTCTACCTCCTTGCCGGAAGCCGTGTGCTTAACCCTGCCGTCCTGGGGGAGCCTCCTTTCGGCGATATTGAGCCCGGCCATTATCTTGACCCTCGAGGACACCACCGGATGGAGCCTCCACGGCAGGGTCTCGGAGACGTGGAGGACGCCGTCCACCCTGTACCGCACGCGGAGCCCGCCCTCGAACGGCTCGACGTGGACGTCGCTTGCGCGCCGCTCTACCGCCCTCGCGATGATTAGGTTCACAAGGTCGATTACCGGCGCCTCGAGCGCGGCCTCCTTGAGTCCCTCTGTCTCGTCCAGGCCGGGGCGCGCCGGGCCCGTCTCCTTTTCGTCAAGGTCGTCTATAAGCTCGCCAAGCGCCCGGTCCCGGCTGCCGTAAAGCCTTTCCACGGCGCCGAGGACCTGCTCCGGGACGCCGAAGGCCTGCTCGACATCCATGCCGGCGAGCACCTTGATGGCTTCGGCAGGGAACGGGTCCTGCGGCTTAGCCGAGGCCACCACAAGGGTGGTGCCTTTAACGGCCACCGGGACCACGCGGTTCTCTTCGAGGAAGGAGCGGGCAGGCTGCCGCCCTATGGGGACAGGCCTTTCGGGATAGTCCCCTTCAAGGAGCGCCTCAACCCCCAGGGTCTCCGCGACCGGACGGGCGAGGTCGGAGGCGGGGATAAAGCCAAGCCGCACGAGCGCCTCCCCTGTCATGCACCCTGTCCGCGAGCTCTCGTCCAGCGCGGCCAGGAGCATCTCCTCTGTGATGAGCGAGAGCCTCAGAAGCTTCTCGCCGATTTTCTCGCGGCTCATCCTGTGATGGCGTCCGGCCTGTTTGCTTGCATTTTCAGGCGACAGGTCTCGCTCGGGGCCCCTGCGCTCCGACAGGGCGGCGGCACCGTCGGCGCAACAGGAACAGAGGTGCCCGGCCCGGCCCGGAGACGGGCTTGCATTGAGACCGCCGCAAAAGAAACGTTCATATAAGGCGGGATAAAACGCCTGACGCCCCCACCTGAGCATTGCCGGTCGGGCGGCCCGGGGTGTAAGTATGACGCCGGGGCCCGTTTTCAGTTTTCATGTGGGGTGGAGGCCGTCAAGCGCATTCCGGCGGCCCGACGGAGGGCCTGGTCCGGAAACCGGTGCGAAAGAATCGAGCGAGGGCCGGAGGCGGCCGTCTACTCGGGCTCTCATTTCATGGAGTTCGCGCCCCTCCTGCCGAGGAGCGCATCGGGAAGAACCACGACTCGGACGAAATAACTCTATACCATCTTTTCCGGTTGTCAACAGAGGGCCGGGTAGTTTACCCGCCGGGGGAGCGGAGAGTTGGAATGACCACCCCGGACAGAAGTCCGGCGTATCCGGAGAACTGATTTACAGAGGCGATATGCCTCCACTCGAAAAAGGAAACAGGCTCGTTCCGGCGACCGTCTGGTCCCTAAGGCTTGAAAGCCAGGCGCCCTCATTGCTTCGAGAGGCGCTTCCACGGCGCCGGGCGGACACGCCGGCGGAAGCCTGCCTTCACGCCGTCAGTCCGACAGCCAGAGGATCTCCCTTTTAAGCCTTGAGGCGTAGCGGTGGACAAGCGACCTGAACCTCGGCCCATCGGGTGTGGCGGCAAGCTCATCCGAGGCGAATGACGAGTACCCGAGCCTGAACGCCAGATAGGCTATCAGATGGAGCCGGAACCGCTCGCCGTCGACCGTGTCGCCGGATGCGGCAGCGTACCTTGAAAGCATGTAATTGAGTTCCATGGGGTTCATCTCGAACTCTACGGCCGCCATCGCCAGGTCCCAGGCTATGTCCTGGCAGGCCGGGAAGAACTGGTCGAGGTGGTGGTCCAGGCAGTCCGTTTTCCTGTATCCCTTCTCCGTGATGAGCCACTCGAAGGGGAACATCCTGCCGTCTATCTCCACCGGCTCCACGCCCTCGTAGACCCTTTCCATGCGTTCGAGCGGGGCCGCCGGCCTTATCCAGTCCTCCCCGAGCCCGAGGGCGATATTGCGGACGGCCATGCCGTGGAACTCCTCGAAGCCCATCCGCTCGCTTGCAGGGAAGTTCCTTTTAAGGAACGCGCTATACCTGGCCATATCGTCGAGAAGGAGCTGGTTGAGCTCCCTTTCCGCTACCGGCCTGCCCGGCATGAATTCGTGGACCATGAACCCGTTCGTCAAGCCTGTGACCGGGGGCATGAAGCCTTCCCCTGAAAGGAGCCCCGCCCTCCCGAGCTTGGAGGCACCGTACCTCCCGTGCCCCGCGAACTTGAGCATCAGCGTCTTCCCGCCCGCGGCCCTCCCGAGGTATTTCCGCCTCTCATGCCTGGGGTGCGCGGCCGGGTAATCCTCGGCGCCCTCCGGGTAGAAGAGCCCCCTCCACATGCCTGCCGAGGCGTCCACGGGCTCTGATTCAAGCCCGGCGACCCTGCCGAGCCTGCCGCTCCGGAGCCAGACTTCCTCGAAAAAGGCGGCGTACTTGGGATAAGCGCCCCACCCGTCCCTTGCGGCCTTCGACATGAAAGAGCTCCCGTCCGGGAGCCAGCTCGGGAAAAGGACTATGCTTGACTCCGGCACGCCGAGGCCTGCGAGTTTCTCCGCCGCGGACGAGAACGACGAGCCGGAAAGGCCCGGCCCCTCGTCCACTATGATAAATACGCTCCCCCTCATGCTCCCGACCAGCTCCTCGAGCTCGGGGGCGAGGGCTGCCTTTCTCCTGAAAGGGTGGCCCCTGGGACGGAGAGTGAAGGAGACGACCTGGCACCCCAGAGACTCGAGCTCGGCGGATACGACCGAGGAGAGGCTCGCGCCTATGCTCCTGAGTCCGATGCAGACGACATGGCGCGGCCTCCGGTCCCTGAAGAAATCGCGCGCGCTGGCCAGGTAGGCCTCCGGGAAGAGGCCGTAGTGCGCGTAGCCTTCGGGTATGCGCGTCTCCATGCTCACCGGCAGGCCTTTCCCGAGGGCGGCGGAAAGGCGCGCTCTGAAAAGCCCGGCCCATTTTCCGACCTCGTCGGCATTCCCCTCCCACGAGGCGCGAAACAGGCGACCGGCTGCAAGCGACGCGTTCCGCAGCGCGCCGCTCTTTTCGCTTATCCCGTCCCGTTCGGGAAAGAGCGCGTCGGCCAGGCCGGACTCGAATATCCCGGCTTCCATCAAAAGCTCCGTTGCGTGCTCGTGCCTCTGTCCCCTTCCCGCAAGAGCGGCGAGCGCTAACAGCTCGTCGGCAAACGGCAGGGTCTCTTTAACCGCGCAGGTCTTCCTGTACACTATCAACCAGGCTCCACCTCCCTTTTTCTCGCCCTTACGAACACCCTCCCCTTGCCCTCGTCAGCCGGCATGTAAAAATCGGCCCCTGCGCGGCGGACCTCTATGCCGCTGAAGCCGCACGCCTCGAGCGAAGAGAGCACCTCGTCGAGCGGGTGGAACCTCTCCGTTACGGTGACGTCGTTCCTCTCCCAGCCGCCGTCGTCCCTGAAAAGCGTAAGCCTAACGCTCGCAACGCGCCTCGATGCGTCGTACTCCCCCTGTATGAGGCACGCGTTGTCGTCCTCGAGGAAAAACCCGGACTTCTTCCACATCACCTCGTACGCCTCCTCAAGGAGCAGGTCGAACGCGAAGACGCCCCCTGCGGGAAGGGACGCGTTCACGTTCCGGAAAACGAGTTCCAGGTCGCGCGGCTCCATGATGTGGTTCATGCTGTCGAAGGTGGACACGACCGCGTCGAAGCGCTCCGGCATATTGAACGACCTCGCGTCAACCGCGATGAAGCAGGCCCCCGGCGTCCTCCTTTTGGCGAACCTGAGCATCTCAAGCGACCTGTCGGCCCCGACCACCCTGAAGCCCCTGTCGAAGAGCATCCTTGTCAGGTGGCCCGCTCCGCAACAGAGGTCCAGTATCCGGGCCCCGGGCGGAAGCTCGCGAAGGAGCACCTTTTCGAGTGCGCCCATGACGAAGCAATGGAAGCGGTAGCCGCTCCCGCCCCAGTACCTGTCGTAGAACCACGCCAGGCCGTCGTAAGGGGAATTTTCCTTCCGTTCATCCATGCTCTATCACCAGTGTCGAGTTGCTCCGTTCCTCGGGGCCCCATGCGTACTTGTAGGGCTCTGCGCCCCTCAGGAAATCAAGCTCCCCGGCCCCTTCCCGTATGGCGTCCTCCACCGCGCGCCGGAGTATGTGCGCGCCCGGGCTGAATCTCAGAAAGGCGGGGTCGAACCCGTTAAGGTACGCGTACATGCGCCCGCGGTGGACGAACGCGTACAGGGCCGCGAAATCGGCGCCCCTGTACCTCATCCGGTAGAGCCTCAGTATTCCCTTGTCGAGGAGGCCGGAAGCGGCCTCGCGGTGGAAAGACCTTATCTCATTGCCGTTGAGGACGCCTGTTCCGCCGAGCGCCCGCCACCTCATCGCGTGAAGGCTGAAAAAAGAATCGAGGAACCCGGGAAGGGCATCGGGAGTCGCGGTCCCGACCAGCAGGTCTCCGCTCTCCTCGAGCATCCTTCTCGTGCGCTTCGAGCCGTTTTTTCCGCTCCTCGGCCCTCTCCTGCCGAGTTCCTCGGCCCTGTCCGGCAGGGGAACCGTGAGGCAGACTTCGCCTGCGCTCCCGGAGGCCCTGAGTCCGGGGGGCGCGGCAGCCGAAAGGAGCGGCGAACCAGGCCTCAGTTCATGAAGCGAGCACCTCTTCCACTTTCCGCTTTTCCGGAGGAGGTATTCGAATACGGAAGAGGCCGCTTCATCCTCGGCCCCGGGAAGCGCCAGCACGTCAAGGTAATCCGAGATGCCCGTCCCCATGAAGGCCAGCTCCCCGCCCCTGAGCATCAGGGGGGCGAGGGCCGAAAGTGTCCCGTTTCTCCTCAATGCGAGGACAAAGGGCCTTCCTTCCCCGAGGTGCCTCGTCCAGGGCAAAAGCCACGCAGGCGACTGGAACGGGGTGGCAAAGGGGCACTCGTCGAAAAGGCAGTCCCATTCAGGGCCGAGCTCTTCGAGCCTCAGCCGGTCCGAGACCTCCTCTATGTCAAAGCCGCCCGCCATTCCCCCTTCCCCCGCTCCTTCTGATATCGAGTATCCTCCGATAGAGCTCTATATACCCACTCGCCATCAGCGATGAAGAGAACCTGCGCGCGGCCCTCTTGCACTCGTCTGAAGAGATGGAGCCTGCCTTCCTTATGCCCAGCGCCATCCCAGCCGCCCCCCTTACGAGGAAGCCGGTCCTGCCGTGCTCGACTACCTCCGCGAGGGCGCCAGCGGGAAAGGCTATGACCGGGGCGCCGGCCGCAAGGGCCTCCATTGCGACGAGCGAGCTCGTCTCAGGCGCAAGGGACGGTATGAGGACGCACCGCGCTCCGGCAAGCAGCCGCCTCTTCCTCTCGAAGCCCGCGGGCCCCGCGAACCAGAAACCCTTGACCCCGACACCGGGGGCTATCTTCTCGCTGAAGTACTCCTCGTGCTCGGGGTAGGGGAAGACCGTCCCGGCCAGGACAAAGGGCACCCCTGCCATCCTTGCGGCGTCGAGAGCGACGTGAAACCCCTTTTCAGGGCATATCCTCCCGAGCGAGAGCGCGTAGTTCCTCCGCCTGACCGCTGCCGTCCCGAGGCTTTCGACGGGCACGCCGTTCCGGACAGTGCCGATGACATCGAGCCATCCGGGCGCACCGTCCCTCTGGGTCGCCGAGACGCAGTTGAAAAAAGTAAGGGGCCGCCCGGTGCGGAGCGCCTGCTCAGGGTACCACTTGAGCGGCAGGTGGAGGGTCACAAGGAGCGGCACGCCCTCGCCCGGCATGTACTCGTGGAAATCAAGGCCGTGCATGTGGACCAGGTCTATCTTCCAGTGCCTGATGGCGAAGCCTATGGCCTTCCTGTACAGGCCGTGGATGTAGGAGCGCACCTGACCGTCTATCCTGCCGCCTACGAACGGGGCCGGTACGAGCGTCCCCGCGACCTTCGAGCCCTCCGGGGCTATGACCACCGAGCCCCAGCCCCTTGATACGAGGGCGCTGTCGAGCGAAAGCATCACCTGCTCTGCCCCGCCCGGCGTATCCGGCCTCACCTGAGCGAACGGGAAGGAGACCCCCAGGACAACGGGCTTCACATCGGGCTCCCAAGCCCCAGCTCCTTTACGGCCCCGGAGGCGAGCTCCCTCCACCTCTTCCCGTCCATGCCCCGGTCGAACTGCTCGTAATAAAGGCTGCCCTCGTGCGGGGGCGCCGTGAAGTCATAGGCCGGGGCCGGCCTGAACCTTTCCAGCTGGATGGGGAACATGCCGAGTACCGGCCCCTGCGTTGCGAAACAGTCCACCATCCGCCCCTTCGTCCGCCTCTCCTCCTCGGAGAGCATGAACGTTATCTCGTCGAAGCCCTCCCGCGGTATGAATTCGAGCGACGTCAGCCTGCCGTTCATGGCGTTGTAGAGCGCGTACTCTATGAGGGACGGCGGCTCGGCCCTCTCTTTCCGGATAAGACCGGCCGCCGCGTGCGCTGCAAAGCACGCCGAATCATGGTCCGGGTGCCCGCCCTCGTATGGGAGCGTAAGCACGGACTCGGCGCCGGTCTCCGTTATCGCGTCCCTCAGCCTGAGGGACGTCTCCGCGAGATGGAACCCCGCCTCCTTGTCAGGCACCCACGGGCCCAGGCAGTCCTCAGGCCTTACGCCCGCGATGGAAAGGGCGGACAAGAGCTCTTTTCTCCTCGCGTCCGCATACTCCTTTGCGGAGCCGAAGCCGTGCGAGACGGCGTCCGCCATGTCCCTCGGCGCGCCGTCTGTCACGTGGACGAAAAAGGCGCGTTCCAGGTACCTGAAGAGCGCACCGGCGCCCGCGACCTCGTCGTCCGGGTGCGCCGCGACCACGAGCGTCCTTGCGCCGAAGATATCCTTAACGAACTCCCTTACGTAGCCCATGAAGGACGTCCTTATGAACTTAAGCTCCCGCGAGCGCATATCTCCTCACCATCGCCGAGCAGAATTCGGCGAATTCCTCCAGCCGGGCGGGCGGGCTCGTGTGGTCGGGCCTCAACCCCTTGTCCTCGGGCGTGAAACAGAAGGTAAGCGTGAGGTCGAATTCCTCAAGCGCCCTCATCTGCCTGTCGAACCAGCTGTCGGCGTCCGGGCGGAGGCTGTCCGCCCAGCTGAGCCCGGTCCTGAGGCTCCTTACCCCGAGCCTCCTGAGCCACCTGACCGCGTCGTCGAGCCGGTGGTCCTCGTAATGGAACCACTGGCAGATGCCGAGGCCCGGAGCATAAGCCGGGAAGAGCCTCAAGGCCTTCTTCGGCGTCCCGTCCTCCCGCAAGAGTCCCATGTAGAAATGCCTGTAATATGCGGAGCCCTCGGCCTCGCGGTGCCTGGTCGCCGCGGGCCATGTCCTCGGGAGGTCGTAGAGGCTGTACCAGTGTATGCGCTCGGCCCTCCCCATGAGGAGCTCGGCAGAGCGCCTGAGCCCGAACTCCTGGACCTCCTCCGCCCCGAAGGTCGAGACCCCCACCTCCGAGACCCAGACCGGCAGGTCAGTTACCGCCCGTATCTCGTTCAGCTTCTCGGGCCACTCGTGTATGGTCCAGTGGTTCCAGTCGAGAGGGAAGCCGTGCACGGCCACCACGTCGATTGCGTCGAGGACCCCCTTGCCCCTGAGGTTCGTTATAAAACCAGGGTCTATCGGGGAGATGCCGCCGAGGACCTTCCGGACCTTCCCGTCCTCGGCGGCCACGGCCTCTGACGCGAGCTTTACCATCTCCGAGTACATGGCCCAGTCCGGGTCAAGCTGGAAGTCCCAGTGCGAGAGGTTATTCGGCTCGTTCCAGAACATCACCGCTTCGATCACAGCGCCCCGGACCCCCTTTCCGACTTTCCGCAGATGTAGACCTCGTCCTCCGGACGGCTCCTTATGTTGAAACCCGAGCTTCGGAGCATCGCCTCCACGCACGACCTGTTCGGGAGCCACCAGTTGGTTGGGTCGCCGGAGTAGCTCTTTTCCATGAAATGCAGCTTCGGGAACCAGGGTCTCTCGAAAACGCCCGTTTCGGAGAACGGATAGTCGTCCTCTGTCTCTTCCAGGTCGCCGCAGCCGCGGAGCATCGACTGGAAGACCAGGATTTCCGAGACGGCGTGCTCGAAAAGGAGGTCGAGCGCAAGGAGCGGGTGCCTCAGGTGGTAAAGCACCCCCATGAAGAGCACTATGTCGAACCTCTCCCTCAGGTCGGCCACCTCGTAGACGGACTTCCGGACGAAATCGACCTCTACCCCCCTTACGCGGGCCGCGAAGCGCGCCTGTTCGAGATAAAGATCGTCTATGTCTATGCCCACGACCCTTGACGCTCCCCTCTCCTTAAGCTCTATGGAGTAAAACCCGGCGTTGCAGCCCACGTCCAGCACGGTCGTCCCTTCGAGGCTCTCGGGGATGGCGCGGGAGAACTTCCTCCATTTGACCATGGGGTAGTCGCCCAGGAAATGCCCCGGCGCGGTGGGGACCCCCTTGAGATCCATATTCTGGAACCAGGGGCCCAGCTCCCTTACCCTTCTCTCTATTTCCTCGGACGTGAACTCATCGCTTCCCATCCATCTTTTCTCCAGACGCGGCAAGGAGCCTCATGGCCTCCCGGTAGCCGTTTATTGTGCCGACGTCCACGTACGACCTGCCGCCCTTTACGCCGACGGCCCTGCCCCCCTCCTTGAGGTACGCGTTAACGAGGGTGCCTACATACTCGTCTCCCCTCCCCCTCCTGAGCCAGAGGCCATGCAGCTCCGAAAGTACCGCGCCGCTCAGCTTGAAGGAGCCCCAGACCCAGTTGGTCGAGGCCCTTTTCTGCTTTACCTGCACCTCCACGACGACCCCGTCCCCGTCAAGGACGACCGCGTCGAAGTATTCAGGCGAATCCACGGGGAAGAGGAGAAAGGCCAGCCCGTCGTCTCCGAGGGAGCTGAAGCCGTCCTCCGGGAACCATATGGTGTCCGGAAGGCCCACGAGGACGTGCTCGCCCGGCCCGACCAGCGGGAGCGCCCTGAATATCGAATCGCAAAGACCGAGCGGCTCTGGCTGGACCACATAGCATATGCTCGCCTGCCCTATGCGTCCGCCGTAGTACTCCAGGATATCCGATTTGCCGGGCGAGATGACGAAGCATAGTTTTGTCGCCCCGGCCCGGAGCATCCGCTCAAGCAGGTATTCGCTTACGGCCCTGGGACGCTCGTCCGGACCCTCTCTCCGGCTCCCTACCGGAAGGAGCTCCTTTGAGAAGGCAAGCGGCTGTATCCTCGACCCGGCGCCTGCCGCCGGGATTATCCCCCACATGCCTCGCCCTTTCCCCGGAGCGTACTTTCCATTATCCTTTCGAATTCGGCGGCCCTCTCGCTGGACGTATGCTCCGCGAGCGCCCGCTCCCTTGCCCTTCCTGCGATAATCTCCCTCTCCGCTTCAGGCATCCGGAGCGCCTCTCTCACGTCATCGGCCGAGCGTACGATGATTATCTCGGAGCCGGGCTCGAAGAAACCTTCAATGCCCTCCCACCAGTCGCTCAGGACGGGGCTGCCGCAGGCCGCCGCCTCGAAGAGCCTCCCTGAAGGGCACCAGCCAAGCCCGGCCATCGCGCCCCTCGTGACGTTCAGGGTCCATGAGGTCGACGAATAAAAGGCCGGGTGCATGGGCGGGGGCACGTGCCTTACGAAGAAGATGTTCTCGGCCCAGGGGAACCCTTCCGGGTAGAGAGAGCCGCCGAGCACGAACCTCTTCTCAGGGGCGGTCCTTGCAGGCCTGACGAAGAGCTCACAAAGCGCTTCCTGCCTGTCCCCCGAGAACGTGCCGAGATACGAAAGGTCCGCCCTGTACTCTTCCGCGACCTCCGAAGGGAAATGGGAGGCCGGGTCCACGCCCCCGTAAAGCGGCTCCGCCCTCCTTGCGCCGAGGAGCGTCTTAAGCTCATCGAGCGCCCTTCCGCCGGTGTAGCTCAAGACTATATCGAAGCCGCCGAGACCCTCGCCCGGCAGATACCCGGCCCTTTTGCCCTCCTTGAAGCCCTTTAGCGTTACCGGCGTATCGAGGTCGTAAAAGCACTTTATCCGTGCGTCCGAGGAAAGGACGAGGCCCGAGGCTTCAACCCCGTCCGGGCAGTAGGAGGTCACCATGCCCACGTCCGCGTCCTTGAGCTCCTCCGAGGCCCTGCCCCTTATGTCCCCCCATTCGCCGTAGATGACGAGAGAGGCCCACGGCGGAACGGCAAGGTCCCTGTGGGACGCGTAATACGGCGCGTCCTTCTCGAAGAAGACGATGCCGTGCCCCCGTTGGCGGAGAGCCCTTGCGAGACCCCGCCAGATGGTTGCGTGCCCGTTCCCCCATGACGAGCTCATCGTGAGCCCGAAGACCACGAGCTTCATCCTGGCTCCTTGAAGCTTTCTCCGAAGCTAAAGTGCATGGCGGCTCAGGGCCGGAGGACCACCTTTACGCAGCCGTCCTCCTTGTGCTTGAAGACTTCGTAGGCGACGGGGCCTTCATCGAGTCCGAAGCTGTGGGTTATGACCTCCGACGGGTCGGCCTTGCCCTCCTCAATGAGAGCGAGTAGGCGGTGCATGTACCTCTGCACGTGGGTCTGCCCGCCTTTGATGGTGATGCCCTTGTTGAATGCCGCCCCGACAGGGACCTTGTCTGCATACCCGCCGTAAACCCCGGCAACAGAGACCGTCCCGCCCTTGCGGCAGGCGAGGATCGCCTGGCGTAGCGCGGAAGGCCTGTCGGTCTCGGCGCGGAGTTTCTGCTTGATTGCATCAAAGGCCCGTCCGTGCCCCTTGCCGTGCGCTTCCATGCCCACCGCGTCTATGCAGGCGTCCGGCCCCATTCCTCCGGTTATGTCCCGGAGCGCCTCGCCTACGTCCACCCTCTCGTAGTCAAGGGTCGTCGCTCCCGCGAACCTGGAAGCGAGGCCGAGCCTCTCGGGGAACCTGTCTATCGCGATAACCCTTTCAGCCCCCAGAAAAAAAGCGCTCTTCATGGCGAGGAGCCCGACCGGGCCCGCGCCCCATACCGCGACCGTGTCACCTTCCTGGATGGAGCAGTTCTCCGCGGCCATGTAGCCGGTCGGGAAGACGTCGCACAGTAGAACCGCCTTCTCGTCGGATACGCTCTCAGGGAGCCTAAGCAGGCCCGAGTCCGCGAAAGGGACCCTCGCGTACTCGGCCTGGCCGCCGGCATAGCCTCCGAAAAGGTGCGAGTAGCCGTAGATGCCCGCCGGCGAGTAGCCGTACAGGGCCTCCGCCGCAAAGGCGTTCGGGTTCGAGTTGTCGCAGAGCGACCACAGCTCCCTTTCGCAGAAGAAGCACCTGCCGCACGAGATGGTGAACGGGACGGCGACCCTGTCCCCGGGACGGAAACCCTCGACCCTGCTGCCTACCTCGACGACCGTGCCCACGAACTCGTGCCCCAGTATGTCGCCCCTTTCCATTGCGGGCACATGGCCGTTATAGAGGTGGAGGTCCGAGCCGCATACCGCGGAAAGCGACACCTTGACTATCGCGTCCCTGGGCCCGAGTATTTCCGGCTCGGGCACGTCCATGACCCTCAGGTCTTTTTTGCCGTACCAGCAGAGAGCCTTCATCTTTTCTCCCTACTCGCCCACTGCGCGGCCCCGGGCCTGACCTTCCGTCGTGGGGGCCTCGCCGGTTTCCATTATCTGCTTGAACCTCCGCAGCTCTTCGCGCACCTGCCTGAAGGATATCGCGGCCAGGAGGCGCTGGACCGGGGCCGAAGCCCCGTCCCCGGGGAGGTTGTATGTCATGCGCACCCTCATCTCGGTGCCCCTGTGGCCCGGCGCGGTCCTGAACTCGACCATGCCTTCGCTCTCTATGTCCGAGAAGGGGAGCGACTTCCACGCAATATACTCGTTCTCCCTTTCTCCGGTTATCTCGGCGTCCCACTCCACCTTCATGCCGCCGGGGGTGCTCGCGACCCAGTGCGAGCGCTTGTCGTCCACGGCCCTTACATCCTCGATGTGCCTCAAGAACTCCGGGAGGTTCTCGACGTCCCTCCAGTATGAATAGAGCTCGTGGACCGGCCTGTTTATTATGACGCTCTCGTCTATCTCGACAGCGCGCCTGGCCGTGCTGACGCCTATCCTCTCGTACAGGTTGCAGTGGCCCGAGGAGCCCCTGTACATGAGGTATCCTCCTGCGAGCGCGGTGGCGAGGCCGCCGACCCTGCCTCTCTTTACCCCTTTGGCAGCCATGTAGCCTCCGAGGAGGACCGAGAGAAGCCGCTCTGTCGGGCCCACGTTCAACTCTTTCCCGGCCCTCCGGTACCTGGATTCGTAGCCTGTCATTTCACTACCTCCTGTTTTTTTAGGACGCGGGCCATGCAGCCCTCCAGCTCGTCCACCCGGTGGACGGCAGTGTGCCCCTCCAGCACCCTCTTCCTCCCCCTCTCGCCTATCTTCCATACCTCCTCCTCGGGGGTCTCCTCAAGGTGCCTTATCGTGTCCTCCGGAGACCTGGAGATGAGTATCTCGGTCCCCGGGCTGAAGAACCTGTCGAGCCCGACCCACCAGTCGGAGATGACTGCCGTCCCGCACGCGGCGGCCTCGAAAAGCCGTACGCTCGGCGAGTAGCCGGCCCTCACCATGTCCGCCCTCGTGATGTTGATCGTGAACTTCATCGAGTTGTAGAACGAGCGGTGCCTGCCCGGCGGCAGGTGCTCTATCCTCTCGACGTTAGCTGGCCACGCTATCCTGTCAGGGTAAAGCGGCCCGGCGACTATGAAGCTGCCTTCGAGCCTCCTTGCCGGCTCAAGGAGAAGGGAGTCGAGCGCTTTCTGCCGGTCCGCGCTGTAAGTCCCTATGTAGCCTATGTCCCACGCCTTCGCCCTCCCCTTTTCCGGCCTGTAGAACTCTGTGTCGACCGAACAGTAGAGGGGTCTAGCCATGGGGGAGCCGTATTCGCTCTCTATCCTGTCGAGTATAGGCCCGCCGGTGAACGAAAGGTACAGGTCGAACCTCGATATGAGCTCCGGCGTAAGGTACTCGCAGTCTCCCCTCCCGAGCCTCGAAAGCGTCACCGGGGTGTCTATGTCATAGAAGGCTGACGCGCCCCTGGCGATATCGAGCACCCAGCCGGCTATGCGGGCGCCCTCCGGCACATACGAGCCCACCATGACGAAGTCCGCCTCCCGTATCTCGCGGCTGAAACGGTCCTTCAGCTCCTCCACCGACGAATATAGCTCCGTCCTCCCCCACGGGGGCCTTTCAAGGTCCCTGTTTTCGCGGTACCAGGGCGCGTCCCGCTCAAGGAAGAGGACGTCGTGCCCCCTGGCGGAGAGCTCCCTTACGAGGCTCCTGTAAGTAGTAGCGTGCCCGTTGCCCCACGACGAGGTGATGGAAAGGCCGAGAATGACAATCCTGACCGGCTGAAGCGCCATTTTTTAGCTCCTGAAAGGGGCACTAGTTCCCGACAAGGCCGCAGAGTATCGAGTCAACTTCCCTTGCCCTCGCCTCATAGGTATGCTCGGAGGCCACGCGCCTGAAGGCGCTCCGCCCTATGCCGGCGGCCCTCTCGGGCGTAAGCCCCTTGAGTATCTCGGCAACTTCCCTGCCGTCCCCGGCGACGAGCACCTCGCTTCCGGGCTCGAGGAAGCGCTCTATGCCCTCCCACCTGTCCGTTATTATGCACGCGCCGGCGCCCGCGGCCTCGAACACGCGCGTGGGCGGGGAAAAACCGTACCTCGCCATCGATTCCCTGTTTATGTTGAGGACGGCGAGGCAGGTTGAATTGAAGGCGTTGTGCTCCGAGGTATAGACGTGCCCCAGGCGCCTTACGTTCGGCACCGTAATGTCGTCCCACCCGCTCCCGCCGAGGATGAACCGCTTCTCCGGAAGCTCTGAAGCGGCCCTGAAGAAGAACTCCCATACGCGGGACTCGCGGTCGGGCATGCGGTTGCCGAGAAAGCCGAGGTCGGCCGTGAACTTCTCAGCCGCCTGCACGGGGTAGTGCGTTTCCGGGTCGAGGGCGTTGTAGACCGGCCTGCACTCTTTTGCGCCGAGCGCCAGGTAGTCCTCTACCACCCTGGGCCCGCCGCCGTATGTGAAGACCAGGTCGTACTCTCCGACCAGGGGCCTGAAGTAGTCGGCCTTCCGTTTGTTCATCCTCTCGAGGGTCGCCGGCGCGTCCACGTCCCAGAAGGCCGCGAGCGCCCCGGGCCTCCTTGCCGCGGGCACCGCCTTTTCGAGATACTCGTCGAAGACGCCGACGCCGCTCGCCTTTATGAGGAGGTCCGCGTTCCTGCCCTCCTCGAGCGCGGAGTCCACGCCCTCCACGGTCGGCTTGTATACGACGACCCTCGCCCATTCGGGGTCGGGGATATCGCGGTGCGACTGCCTCCCGTAGGCGTCCGGCTCGTAGAAGGTCACCTCGTACCCGAGCTCGTGAAGCCCCCTGATTATCCCCCTGTAATATGTCGCGGCGCCGTTCCAGTATGCCGAGACGAGGCTCGACCCGAAAAACGAAATGCGTATGCCCTTTTCCATTCTGAACTTCTCCTCCCTGTTTCCGCCCGCGAAGAGCGGGGCTTCTTTTTGTATTGCAGTCGCTATAAGTAGCGGCCTTACGCGCCCGCGGCCATGCCGAGTTCCGAAAGGACCGCAAACAGCTCGTCGACCCTGTTTCCGCACGTATGCCGCCCGAGGACCGTTTCCATCCCGTTCCTCGAGAGTTCCTCCCTCATTTCCGCGTCGTTAAGGAGCTCCCTCAGGAGCCTTTGCATATCACTGCCGTTTCTCGCAACCAGGAAGTCTCTTCCCGGCCTGAAAAGCCCCTCCGAGTCTTCCCATGGGGCGGTGGCAAGAGGTATGCCGCACGAGAGGGCCTCGAAGACCCTTATCGTGGGAATGCCCGGGAGTGATTCTGCATACGGCCTCCTCGGGACGTGCACCGTGCAACTGAAAGAGGCGAATACGCCCGGCGCTTCGAAGTTCGGGAGCCACCCCCCGTATTCCACCCCGGATTCTTCGAGTAGCCTCAAGGCGCTCTCGGGATATCTTACTCCGTGCGCCCTGGCCTTGAGACCCAGCGCCGCTACCGGGCCGAGCAGGAATTCCCCGAGCTCAGCCGTCCTCTCGTCGTCGCCCCAGTTCCCTATCCAGACGAGGTCGCCCTCCTTTCCTCGAAATGGCATGGGGCGGAAGACCCTTACGTCCGCGGCCTCGTGCCATGTCCATGCACGCCTGGCCCAGCCGCTCCGGACATATACCTCCCTTACGGCCTCGCCGAATGCGAGCACCCCGTCGTAGCCGGAAAGGTCGTATGCGGCCATGTTCCGGGGCTCGGTCACCGAGCGGTGGTGCGTGTCGTGGAAAAAAAGCGTGTACGACGAGCGCCCTGCCCTGTGCCGCCCCACCCTGCTTACGAGCTCATGGTCGTTCCACTCGTGGACCATTACGACGTCCGCGCCTTCGAGGGCCTCGTCGAGGTCGAGTTTCCCGAGGTCGTAACGCGTGCTCCGCAGGTGAGGGTACGCGGAACGGAAGAGCCCGGGGGCCTCGGCGCACGCCTCGAAAAGGTTCCTTACGCACCACGAGTCCCTCGGCTCGTATACCGACACCTCGTGCCCCCTTGAAAGGAGCTCCGTCGCAATGCCGCGAAGGAAATGCGCGTTCCCGTGGTTCCAGTCCGAGATGAGGGACTGATAGAACATCACAAAACGCACGCTTCGCCCTCCGTTTCCGGCGTGCCGGATAGGCGGCAATACAGCTCATGGTACCTCCGGGCCATGAGTTCCGGCGCGTACTCCGTCGCCCTCTCCCTTGCAAGGAAGCCGAGCCTGGCCCGGAGCACCCTGTCGTAAGCGAGCACCTCGAGCGCGAGCGCAAGCCGCCCGGCGTCTCCCGGCTCGATGAACAAGGCAGCCCCGTCCCATAGCTCCCTCAGGCTCGGTATATCGCCGAGGACGAGAGCGCATTCCGAAAGCGCCGCTTCCAGGACCGTAAGGCCGAACGGCTCATACCTTGCCGGGAGCGCGAATACCGAGGCCCTGGACATCCACTCAGCCACTTCGTCCTTTGAAAGCCGCCCGAGCATATTGACCGAGCCGTCGGGCCGGAAATCCCCCTGAGCGTGCTCATGAGCACCTGCCGCGTAGACGGGCCAGCTTATCGACCTTGCCGCAGACTGCAGGGCGCGAATGTTCTTGGCCTCGTCCCAGAGCCTGCCCGCGGTCAGGATGAAGTCCTCCTTCACGCCCGGCCTGAAGGCCTCCCTGCTCCTGCCGTTGTGTATGACAAGGGCCGGGGCGTTGAACGCGTACAGCCTTTTTATCGATTCCAGCATGGAGGCGGTCGGCGCAACAACGGCGTCGGCGCGCCTGAGGCCCTTCTCCACCTCTATCCCGTACCTCGCCCACTCGGCCCCGGGCGGCCCTTCTCTCACGGCTTCCCACCAGGAGAGCACGCACGAGTGCGCGACTATTACCCTGGGCGCTCTCCAGGCAAGCGCGCCGTGGCAGTACCCGTTAAGGTGCACGATATCCGGCCCTATCGATTCTTCGAGGCCAAGTAGCCATTCCCCGGCAAGCGAGACGCTATCCCAGGGGTCTTCCATCCACTCGAGCTTGAAGCCGCCCTCGATGACCTGAAGCCCCTTTACCCCGCCCGCCTCCCCAGCCTGTTCCTTTGTGACCGCCGGTCCCATTGTCGCGAGGGACACCTCGACGCCTCGCTGAGAGAGGGCCGCGGCAAGCTCCAGGGAATAGGCCCAAACCCCGCCGACCGTATCCGCGGTCATCAGCACCTTGAGGGGCCTCTCTCCGCGCTTTGTCATACGGCCTCTAACTCGTCCAGCGGAAGCGGGTTTCCGTCCTGGATGTCGCTGAACGAGCCGTTCTCGACGATGTAATGCTCGTGAGCGCGCTCCCATGCCTTGGAATCCGGCTCGCCCCACCTCCTCGAATACTCCTCCGAGCCAGGATAGGGGAAAAGCGGCACAGGGCTGTTCACCCATATGCCGGCGTTTATGAGAAGCGACCTCCACGCTTCTACCACCTCCGCGTCGTCCAGGCTCGAATCGAGGAGGGTGGCCTGCACGAACGGGACCCCCCTTTTAGCGTTCATGAGGAGGAAGGCTATCTCGTCGGTCGTTATGGCGCACCTCTTGCCGAGCTGTTTTCTTCCTGCCTCGGTGACGCTCTCAACGCCGGCTTCTATCGACACGCAGCCAGCCTCCCCCAGGAGGTCGAGCATCGCCGGCCTCCAGAGGTCTATCCTCGTCTGTATCCCGAACCTGACCTTGCGGGACGAAAGCGCCTCCAGGAGCTTCCTGTCAGGCATGAATATCTCGTCGATGAAGTATATGTACTCCACCCCCTGTCCCACGAGCCCGTCTATCTCGTCGAGCACGGCCGGGAGCGGCCTTTTCCGGTAATTGTTCCGGAACTCCCTCTTGGCGCAGAAGGTGCACGAATAGGGGCAGCCCCTTGAGGCCTCCACCTCGGCCCCGTAGCCCGAGATTTTCGCGCAGAACCTGTGGTGGTGGTGTAAGCGCCTCGATACGTACTCCCGGGGCCATGCGAGCGCCGGCAGGACCGCCGCGTCGGTGGCGCGCGGGCCGCCTTGCGTCCTTATGCCAGGACCGGACCGGTAGCATATGGACTTGACGTTGCCGAGGTCCCCGCCCGCGAGCTCGGGCAATACGGTCTCGGGCTCTCCCATTACGACGACGTCGGCCCCGAGCTTGGTAAGCGCCGCGGAAGGCGTGACCGATGGGTGCGGGCCCACGGCCACCTTGACCGCAGGGTGAGAGGCAAGCTCCGCCATGAGCCGCTTCGGGACCCTCAGCTCCGGCTGCGGGCATCTCCAGAAGAGGTACCCTGGAGCGGTCGTAACGACTATGAAGTCGGGCCCGAGTTCCTCTACCCTTCCTCTCGTCTCTTCCGGGGAAAGGGCTTCGAGGTGCGCGTCGATTATCCGGGCGCTGTGCCCGGCCTTTTCCAGGAGCGCCTTCGAGTAGCCGAGCTCGAGCGGGAAATGGGGCTCTCTGCAGCCGAAGTATATGCTCCCCGAGAAGTCCCAGTTCGGGTTCACCAGCGCGAATGTCATCGGTCCGATTCCTGTTGTTTTTATGCGGCCCCGAAAAAATTGGAGATTTTCCACGCTTTTCCCGTGACTACACATGGCCCGGGGAAAAGATTCAATCTTCAGAGACTCCCTTTATATCGTGAGTCCGCGCCCTGCGAGCTCTTCGCTCGCCTCCGCGACCCGGTCCGAGGCGTCCTTTCCCTCGAGCCAGGCCGCGAGCTCTACAAGGCCGTCTTCGATCGCCACCCTCGGCTCGTAGCCCAGGACGGCCTTCGCCAGGCTTATGTCCGCAAAGCAGTGGCGGATGTCGCCCATCCTGTACTTCCCGGTTATCTCCGGGTTTATCTCCTTTCCGAACATGCGCGACATCCTCTCCGCTATCTCGACCACCGCGTGGCTCCTGCCGCTCCCGATATTGAACGACCTGCAAGCCGCGTCCTCCGACTCCAGGGCGAGCCTGCAGGCGTAGGCCACGTCGCGGACGTTGACGAAGTCCCTCTGCTGGAGGCCGTCCTCGTATATGAGCGGCGGCTTGCCGTTGAGAAGCCTGGCCGAGAATATCGCGAGCACGCCGGTATACGGGTTCGAGAACGCCTGCCTCGGCCCGAAGGCGTTGAAGAACCTGAGCGCGACCGTCGGTATGCCGTATGCGCTCCCGGCGACCAGGCACAGCTTCTCCTGGTCGAACTTTGTAAGCGCGTATATCGAGGCTATCGAGGGCGGCTTGGCCTCGGGCGTGGGCACTGGGACGAGCATCCGTCCGGCCTGGTCCACGAGCTCCCACTCGCCGTTCCTCAGGCGCTCGATCGTCCTCTGCGCGGCTGGCGCGGCGGCCCCGTCCACGGTGCGGTAGAGTCCCTCGCCGTATATGCTCATGCTGGATGCGACGACGAGCTTCTGGACGGGCCTTTTTACGATTGCCTCGATGAGGACCGCCGTGCCTCTGCAATTGACGTCGACGTAGTCCTCTATGCGGTACATCGACTGCCCGACGCCGACTGCCGCGGCGAGGTGGAATACTGCGTCCATTCCGTCGAGCGCCTTCTCGACCGCCTCAGGGTCTCTCATATCGCCGCGGACGAGCTCAACGTCAGGCGAAAGGTACTCCGGCCTTCTTCTGCCCGGTCCGTGGACCTGCTCGATAAGCGAATCGAGGGCCCTTACCTTGTAGCCGCTTTCAAGGAGCTCGTCGGCGAGGTGCGAGCCGATGAACCCGGCCCCGCCGGTTACAAGTATCTTTTCCATTCATTACCTCCCTGCCATCCCCCAGGGCGCCGGCTCGGGCGCGGCGGGCAAAAGTTGACTGATGCCAAATTTCAGAGAAACCAGCACGGTGCAAGGCGTTCGGTTTTCGGCTAAGCGCTTCAGACGGACCGCTGGAAAGGGGAAAAAAACTACCGGGCTACGGGCTCGCGGGCAGAGACATAAACGCTCCTTTGATTATGATGAAGCTTTCTTTCTAAACTTATATCAGGAATCGACTTTGTCAAGAGAAGGGCGGCTTGCGTCGAGAACTTAAAGCGGGCAAGGACGCGCGGCACAAATCCTTCCAATCCCGGCCCGGGCGTGTTATAATCCTGCCACCTGAATCCGCACAGGCAGAACGCGCCGCCGTCCCCTCTACGCATACGCCCCTGCTCATCCAGTTGAGATTCTGCCGTCATCGCCTATAATTAATAAAGCAGCAGCAAGATGCCGTATCCTCAAAAACCGCTCCGGGTCATGACATACAACGTCCACAGCTGCCTGGGCTCGGACGGCAAGATATCGACGTACAGGATAGCCGACGTCATCGCACGGTACGAGCCGGACATCGTGGCGCTCCAGGAGCTGGACTCCGGGCTTGCCAGGACGAACCACGCGCACCAGGCCGAGGAGATCGCCGGGCACCTGGACATGGACTTCCATTTCCACCCGTCGCTGGAGATACGGAACGGCAGGTACGGCAACGCGGTCCTGAGCAGGTACCCGCTGCGTCTCGTACAGGCGGGCCCGCTGCCGTCGCCCTGGTGGTTCCGGCCCTTCGAGAGGAGGGGGGCGCTCTGGGCGGCCGTGAGCTTCATGGGGAGGGAGGTGCAGATAATAAACACGCATTTCGGGCACAACTGGAGGGAACGGGTGCTCCAGGCCGAGGCGCTCCTGGGCGCCGAATGGGCCGCGCACACATCCTGCGCGCCGCCGCTCCTTCTCTGCGGGGACCTGAATACGCTTCCGGTCTCGTCCGTCTACAGGAGGTTCAGGAAATTCCTTTCGGACGCGCAGCTCTCGATAAACGGCAAAAAGCCCTGCAGGACGTACCCGAGCCGCTATCCCGTGGCCCGCATCGACCATATCTTCTCGAGCCGCGAGGTCATGGTCCTTCATACCGACGTGCCGAGGAGCCCCCTCACCAGGGCGGCCTCGGACCATCTCCCCCTCATAGCCGATCTGGACATACGCTGACCCGGAAGGGACACCCGGAGGTGCTGACTACAATGTGGAGCCGGATAATCGAGCCGGGCCGCAACTGCTTCGAGAACTCCGCAGTCGAGGAATCGGGGGTCTGCGTCGACGGCGCGGAATACTACGCCGCCTTTTACCGCGCGGCCCTCAAGGCCCGGAGATACATAATCATATCCGGCTGGCAGTTCGACAGCGAGGTGTCTCTCGTGCGCGGCCCGGAGGCCATGAGGGCGAAGCGCGAGGTGACGCTCTTGAAGTTCCTCGACTCGCTCTGCAGGAGGAACCCGGAGCTGCGCGTCTACATGCTCGCCTGGGACTTCAGCATCATATTCATGCACGAGCGCGAGTGGATGCAGGAAGTGGTCTTCAACTGGTCCACGAGCGAGCGCCTCTTCTTCCGTTTCGACAGCAAGCACGCCATAGGCGCGAGCCAGCACCAGAAATACGCGGTCATAGACGGCGCGATAGCGTTCCTCGGCGGCATGGACTTCGCCGCCGGCAGGTGGGACGACAGGCGGCACCTCGCCCGGAACCCGCAGAGGACGGACCCGGACGGCAGGCGCTACGCCCCGTACCACGACATGCAGGCATACTTCAGCGGCCCGCTCGTCCGGGCCCTGTCCATGATGTTCGAGGAGCGCTGGAGGCTCTCGGCAGGAAATGAAATAAACCTTCCCGCCCCTCTCGAAGGGGACTACCTGCCGGCCGGCATCGGGACACCCATACTGGCCAGGAAAGCGGCCTTGAGCAGGACCCAGGGCAAGACCTTCTTCAGGCCCGACGGCCCGGTTAAGGAGATACGGGCGCTCTTTCTCGACGCCATAAGGGCCGCCCGGAGGCTCGTATACATGGAGAGCCAATACTTCAGCTCACATGCCATATACAGGGCGCTCACTGAAAGGATGGAGGACGTGTCGGCCCCCGGGCTCGACATCGTAGTCGTGCTCCCGGAGAAACCGCACGCGCTCGTCGAGGAGCTCTCGGTGGGCCTCCTCCAGACGCGGATACTGAGCCTCCTCCGGCAGACCGCGAAACGGCACGGCCATTCGCTCGGATTCTACTATTCCGCCGCGCCCGGAGAGGACGGGGACGAGGTCCCGGTCTACATACATTCCAAGATAATGATAGTCGACGACAGGTTCCTTACCGTGGGCTCGGCTAACGCCACGAACAGGAGCATGGGGCTGGATTCCGAGATCAACGTATCATGGGAGGCCTGCTCCCAGGCGGACCTGAGCCTCGTCCGCTCGATAAGGGAGTTCAGGGCCGGCCTGCTGCTCGAGTACATCGGTACGGACTCGGGCGTGGACGTAAAAAGGCTCAGAAAGCCGGGCGGCCTCGTAGAGTACCTCGACTACCTTGCCGACACCGGGCTGTACCGCCTCCACAGGCACGACATGAGCAACTACCTTGCCGGGAACGAGATCTTGAAGGTCATCGACGAGCTCCTGATGGACCCCGAGAGGGCCGTAATAGAGGAGAACGTCTTCGAGATATTCTCGCCCGACGTGTCGAGCGCCTTCTCCGAAGGCATGAGCCTTTTCAGGAAATACCTCTCAAGGAAACGGGCCGGGTGAAATAAAAAAAAAGCCCGGAGCGCCGGGCTTTTTGCAAGGGGGTTCGCGAGGGAAGCTCGCCTCACCTCCTCAGGACCTGGGCTTTGCCGGGGCCACGGCCACCTTCCTCCCCGAGATTATCGAGCGGTGCATGAACTCGATGACCTTCTCGGCGGAATCGCGCGGCACCTCGACGAAGGTGAACGTCTCGAAGATGCTGACCTTCCTTATCTGCTGCCTGGGGATATCCGCCTTCTTCGATATAGCGTCCACTATGTCCACGGCGCTTACGCCCTGCCCCCTGCCGATGGTCATGAAGAGGCGCGCCATTCCGGGGGCCGCCCCCGTGTCGTCGAGCGATACCCTTCCTTCCTCCTCCGCAGCCCTGTCAAAGCCCTCGAGCTGGAACTTCAAAAGCGCCGCAAGCGCATCGACTGGCTTCAGCTTCTCCGAGAGCTGTTCAGCCATCCCGAGGAACCTGCCGAACCTCTTGTCGTCGACGAACTCGTTTATCTTCTCCTCCAGGGAGGCGAGCCTTATCCCCAGCACCTCCTCCTTGGTAGGGAGCCTGCCTTTCTTTATCTCCGCCTTGGAAACGGCCTTTATGAGCCGGAACTGCCTGTCCTCCCTCGGCGTGACGAAGGTTATGGCCACGCCCTCCCTTCCGGCCCTGCCCGTCCGGCCTATCCTGTGCACGTATGACTCGGGGTTCTGCGGGATGGAGTAGTTTACGACATGGGAGATGCTGCTTATGTCGAGGCCTCGCGCGGCCACGTCGGTTGCGACGAGCACGTCCACCTTGCCCCCCCTGAACTTCTTCAGCACGGCCTCCCTCTGCGCCTGCGTGTAGTCGCCGTGCATGGCGTCGGCGTCGTACCCGCGGAGCTTCAGGTGCGAGGTGACCTCGTCCACCTCCTTCTTGGTGTGGCAGAAGACCAGGAACGTCCCTTCCGCGTCGAAGTCGATGAGCCTGGAGAGCGCGTCCATCTTGTCCGAGTTTCTCACCTCGTATACTATCTGCCTTATCTTCGCCGCCGTGAGCGTATCGGCCGCTATCCGGACCCTCTCCGGGGCCTTCATATACCTCTTTGAAATCCGGAGGACCTCTTCAGGCATGGTCGCCGAGAAAAGGAGCGTCTGCCTCTCCTGGGGCGTCTCTTTCAGTATCTTCGTGATGTCGTCGACAAAGCCCATGTCGAGCATCTCGTCGGCCTCGTCGAGGACCACCAGCCTGACGTCCTTGAGGGACAGGGTCCTGCGCTCTATATGGTCCAGCACCCTTCCCGGAGTGCCTACGACGATCTGGACCCCCTTGGCCAGGGCCTTTATCTGCCTGTCTATGGAGGTCCCGCCGTAGACCGGGAGCGCGTGAACCCTCTTGTAGGCCCCGAGCTTGTTTACCTCCTCCGCGGCCTGGATGGCCAGCTCCCTCGTAGGCGCGAGTATGACGGCCTGTACCGGGCCCTTGCCCTTGTCGACCTTCTCGATCACCGGTATGCCGAAGGCGGCAGTCTTCCCGGTGCCGGTCTGCGCCTGGCCGATCACGTCCTTGCCGGCCAGAAGGAGCGGTATCGTCTTCTCCTGTATGGGGGTCGGCTCCTCGAACCCCATGGCTGATACTGCCTTCATGACCTCCTGCGAAAGGCCGAAATCATTGAAACTCCTCTTTTCCCTGCTTTCCAATTGCGTTCCGTCTCCTTTATGCAATCTGTATTGGTTTAATCATAAAATATAACATGGACCCCGCCATTTTGGTAATGAAATCGGCCCGTATAAGCCGAAATCCCCGGTCGAATCCCTTTTATGGTAAAAAGGTATGGACTCCATCAGGCGGCCCGGGCGCAAAAAAAGCCGGGAGTGGGCGCTCCCGGCAAGAGGGGGATAAACAGGGCTCCCACGGAGGACCGTGGCAACCATGTTGAAAAAAACTTTAGCAG
>DIDN01000146.1:3151-10602 GCA_002418185.1 Deltaproteobacteria bacterium UBA5799 | reverse complement strand
CCGTATTTTACTACAAAAATATTAGGTTCATTTTTTATTTTTTTTGGATTATCACTAATTCTATTTATTATATTTGCACCAGCTAAAAACATCACATCCAAAGTCATGGGTTTATTTTTTGCTTTGCTTATTTCTCCAATGCTCCCTATAGGATTTTCTATTCTGAGAAACACTTTACCATTAGGTTTTGAAAAATTTCATTCGGATTCAGACATATAGAATCTACTATATAGTATTAGTTTTCGAAGTTGTTAGCGAAGCGTACCCCGACACTCAAGAGAATTCATATGACCTCCGAATCCCAGAAATTCGAAAAGTTCGGTCAAGACTGGTGGAACCCGTCTGGCAGGCTTTTTTCGCTGCACAGGATAAACCCGCTCCGCTTCGGCTACTTCGAATCGCGCGCCGGCGAGCTTAAGGGCAGGACAGTCCTCGACATCGGCTGCGGCGGCGGGCTCCTCTCCGAAGAGTTCGCGAAAAAGGGCGCGCTCGTTACCGGCATAGACCTCTCGCCGGTCGCCATAGGCGCGGCAAAAGAGCACGCCTCGAAATCGGGCCTTGAGATAACATACAGGGTCGCCTCGCCCGATACGCTCAGAAAGGAAGGCCCCCTCTTCGATATAGTCGTCTGCGCGGAGGTATTGGAGCATGTCGACGACCTCCGGGGCTTTCTCAAGGACTCTCTATCCATGCTAAAGCCAGGCGGCCTTTTCTTCTTCGCCACCATAAACAAGACCGTACGGGCGCGCTTCCTCGCGCTCTTCGTGGCCGAGGACATCCTGGGCATGGTCCCCAGGGGCACGCACGACTATGCCCGTTTCATAAGGCCCTCGCTCCTCAAGGAAATCCTCGAAGAGAACGGGGTCGAGCTTAAAGAGCTCGTGGGCATGAGCTACGACCCGCTGAGGTTCGAGTTCAGGATATCAAGGGACACCTCCGTAAACTATCTTGGCTGCGCCAGGAAGGGGCAGATAAAATAAGCCTATGCTTCAGGCCGTCGTCTCCCTGACAACTATTTTATCGATAGTGATACCGCTCCTCTGCTCGGCATGGCTCTGGAAGGGCAAGTTCACGAGCAGGACGGACTGGGCCACTCGGGCGCTCCTTTCGGCCTCTGTCGTGGTCTTTTTCCTGGTCGTCGGGACATGGGCCTTCGCGAGCGTGTGGCTAAAGTACGCGGTCGCGCTCCTCTTCGCGATCGCTGTCGTAAAGACGTTCCCCAGGCTCGAAGACCGCACCATATTCAGCGGAAGGACAAGGGCGCGCGCAAGCTACAGGGCGAGGCTCGCCCTGCTCGCGGCATTCATCGTCCTTGATTTCCTTGCACTCAAGGGCAGGTTCCCGGGCGGCGAGCCGCTCGACCTCTCGTTCCCGCTTAAAGACGGCAAGTATTACATCCTGCAGGGCGGGCCGGGAACGGCCATCAACCCGTTTCGCGGGGCGGCGGGCGACAGCTATGGCGTGAGGATAGTGAAGCTCAACCTGCTCGGCAACAGGGCCTCGGGCCTTTTCCCTTCGGAGCTTTACAGCCACAAGATATACGGAGAGGTTGTATACAGCCCGTGCTCCGGAAAGGTGACAGGCGTGAAGGACGAACTGCCCGACAACCCGCCTCGCATGCCAGACGTCGAGAACCCGGCTGGAAACCACATTATCATCGAGTGCGGGGAAGCGGTGGTGCTGATTGCGCACCTCCTCGAAGGCAGCATCACGGTGAAGGAGGACCAGTTCGTCAAGGAGAACCAGGTGATAGCCCGGGTGGGCAACTCCGGCGACTCCTTCGAGCCGCTCCTTCTCATAAGCGCTACCAGCAAGGACGAGCCGGGAGAGGCCCTCCCCCTCACCTTCAGCGGCAGGTTCCTCGCGACGAACCGCTCGTTCAGGAACTGACCCTTCCCTGCGATTTCCCGTTCATCCCGCGCGGAACTTGAGGCAGCAAACCTTTTCCTTCATACTCTTATTATGTTCAACTCACGGAAAAGGAGGTGCCGCAATGCAAAAAAAAGTGCATCTGCCGATCTTGCTGGTCCTCTTTGTCGCGCTCTCGAGTCTTGCGAGCGCAGTTACCGCAGTAGAAGGAAAATCCGCAAAGGACGTCGTCTCCGGCTGGCCCGAAACCTCGCGGAACGCAGCGAACCAGATGATGGAAAAATACGGAGAGCCTGACGGGATAACCCCTACAAGGCTCATATGGGAGGAGAACGGGCCGTGGATGGAGACGGTCGTTCACAAGGAGGTAGTGACGCACAAGTTCCCCAAGGAGCATGAGGACACTCTCGAACAGACGATCGCGTACCAGGTCCCCCCTGACAAGTTCGACGAGCTTGCCGAGTTCGACGGCAGCGTGATCGTCGCGCGCACACTGGGCACCATGTCCGCAATGTGCGACCAGGAGGCCGCGAACTTCCTGGCCCTGAACCTGGCAAACGACATAGTAACCGACAAAGTGACTGTCGAGGAGGCCAGGGAACAATACGCGCAGGCCATTCAGGACCTCATGGAAGGCGAGGAGCACCCTTATACCCAGGGACTCCAGTTCGACGTGGCGAGCGTCGAAGAGACGCGGTTCGAGGACGAATCTGTAATAGGGTAAGACAAAGGGATAATACAAAGCCCCTCTTTAAAAGAGAGGGGCTTCAATTCAAGGCATGAAAAGAGGGCTTTAGAGAGGCCTTCCCTGCAACGCCTTTTCGATTTCCGAGGCGATACTTTCAGCCGCGCCAACCGGGTCTTTTGCGTCCCTTATTGGGCGGCCCACGACGATATAGTCCGCGCCGTTCGAGACGGCCTCGAACGGGGTAACGACCCTTTTCTGGTCGCCCCTGGCGTCTTCTGCCATGCGCACGCCCGGCGTGACGATGAGGAAGTCCGGGCCGAGTGAATCCCGGACAGCCTTTGCCTCAAGGCCGGAAGAGACGACCCCGGCGCACCCTGCGTCCTTCGCCACGCGAGCCCTGTGCAGGACGAGCGATTCGGGCGTGAAATTACCGTCTATTCCGGCTTCAGGAAATGACTCCCTCGAAAGGCTTGTAAGTACCGTCACGCCCAGCACCTTTGTCTTCCCGGCGGCCTCTACCGCGGCCCTGAGAACGGAGCTCCCGTCCGAAGTGTGCACTGTCATGAAATCCGCGCCCAGGGCCTCTGCCGAGCGCACTGCGCCCTTAACGGTCTCGGGTATGTCGTGGAACTTCAAGTCGAGGAATACGCCCCTCCCCCCCTTTTCCCGGATTGTCCTCACCACCTCCGGGCCGCAGGCCACGAATAGCTCAAGCCCGACCTTGAACAGGCCCACGCGGTCTTTCAAGAGGCCCACGTACTTTTGCGCGCCTTCAAGGTCGGGCACGTCAAGGGCGAATATTATCCTGTCTTTGGGGGAAAGGCTCACAAAGGTTCCCTCTCGGAATTGTAAATACCCTGCGCCAAGAGCACGGGCGTCCTGGTGAATAAACCTCTTGTCATTCTGAGCGCAGCGAAGAATCTATTGTTTAATGAACCCCTCCCCGGCCTGAAGGCCGGGGTATCGGGAACCAGTGAGACGATATTGCCTCCGCTATGCCAGCTTACGCTGGCATAGCTCCGGGCGGCCATTCATCCCCGGCCTTGAAAGGCCGGGGGTTTCTGGCCGTTCATCTAAAAATAAGTGGTCCTGAGATTCATCGGCCGCTTACGCTCTCTCAGAATGACAGAAAACCGAATCAACCATACTTCCTGATTTTTAGAGGTTAAACAAAAAAAGAGACCTTGCCCTTGCGGGCCGGGCCTCTTTTTATTTTCATATTAAAGTAGCTGTCTTTCAGAATACCGGCTTCTCCTTCGCCCTCTCCTGCTTCTTTTTCTCCCTATCCTCTTCCTCCACCTTCTTCTTGTGAATCTCCATGAGGTCGGACATGGTGAAGATGGGGTCGACCTTTACGCCGGTCGCCTTCTGGATGTTCTCTGCGCCGCCCTCTTCCCTGTCGAGAAGCGGTATAACCCTGAGCACGTTATATCCCGCCTCCTTGGCCTTCTCAACGGCCTTGATGGTGGAGGCCCCGGTCGTCACCACGTCCTCGACGACGACCACGTTGGCGCCGGGCTTCACGTCGCCCTCTACCCAGGCCTGGGTGCCGTGCCCCTTGGGTTCCTTCCTTACGACGAATACGTCGAGGTACTTGCCCCGGACCGTGCTGACCAGGGCCGCCGCGTAGGCTATGGGGTCGGCCCCGAAGGTCATGCCGCCGATTGCATCGATCGGCGCGAGCTTCAGTTTCTGGAAGTACGCATAGCCTATAAGCTCCATGGCGACAGACGAGAGGGCCGTCTTCTTTACGTCTATGTAGACGTTGCTCTTCTTGCCGCTTGAGAGCGTAAACCCGGCCTCGTCGTACCTGAATGACTTGGCATAGAGTATGCCGAGGAGTTCCTTCTTGTAGTCCTCATCCATTACCTGGTGTGAAAAGTCTTCCATGCCCTGCTCCTTTTTACTAAGTGTACGCTCACTATAATATAGTATTAACAGGGCAGGAAATCAAGGCGGGATACGGGAAAGAGAAGCGTGGCTGAGACGCGAGGCTCAGTCCGCGCCCGCGCGGGTCTTTCTCGAAACTGGCCTGAATGGCACGACGTTTCGGCTCCGCTCTTTGAGGAGGGCGGAAAGCACCGCCTCGTGCCTTCTCTCGGGGTCGAGCTCTCGGCTGCTGAACGTCCTCATCTGGGCGGGCGTGGCGGTAAGCCAGTTCAGGAGATAGTTCTCCTGGTCCTCTAAACGGGCCGGCCTGGCCCTTGCGGTCGGTTCTTCCTTGTCAGGCCCAGACGGAAGAGCCGCCCCTCCCCCTTCCAGTCCGTCCAGCAGGTCGTCTATCTTCATCCGTCACTCCGGTTCTGAATAGGTGAATATCTTGTTCTCGTAGTTCCTGAGGGTAAGCCTGCCCTTGGCCTGGGAAAGGAGATAGGTCGGCGCAACCGGTATCTTCCCGCCTCCCCCGGGCGCGTCGACCACGAAGGTCGGCACCGCGTAGCCTGTAGTGTGGCCGCGGAGCTCCTCCATTATATTCATGCCCACCGAGACCGGGGTCCTGAAGTGGCCCGTGCCGACCGCCATGTCGCACTGGTAGATGTAATAGGGCCTGACCCTTATCTTCAAGAGCTCCTGCATGAGCTTTTTCATGACCACGGGCCTGTCGTTTACGCCCTTCAAGAGCACGGTCTGGCTGCCGAGCGGGATGCCCGCGTCCGCGAGCGTGGAGCAGGCCTTCTCGACCTCCGGGGATATCTCCCTGGGGTGCGAGAAATGGATGCTTATATAGAGCGGGTGGTACTTCCTGAGCATGGCCGCGAGCTCCCCGGTTATCCTCATGGGGAGCGTCACCGGGACCCTGGTGCCTATCCTTATAATCTCGAGGTGCGGTATGGCCCGGAGCCTCTTTATGTAGTCCTCGAGGAGCTCGGTCTTCATCATGAGCGGGTCGCCGCCGGAAATCAGGATGTCCCTGATCGATTTTTTCGACCTGATGTACTTTATCGCGTCGTCGAAGCGCTCAACGGGCATGGGCGGGTGCTCTTCCCCGACCATCCGTTTCCTCGTGCAGTACCTGCAGTACATGGCGCAGGAGTCGGTCACTATGAGGAGCGCCCTGTCAGGGTACCTGTGGACGAGCCCCGGGACAGGGGAATGGGAGTCCTCGCCGCAGGGGTCTACCAACTCGCAAGAGGAGACGCTGAACTCCTCTATTCTCGGTATGGCCTGCTTCCTTATGGGGCACCTGGGGTCCTGTCTGTCGATGAGCGAGAGAAAATAGGGGGTGATGGCCATGGCCAGGCGGCCGGTAGCGCGCTTTATTCCTTCTTCTTCCCTCCTTGAGAGGGGCATGAGGTCTTTCAGCGCCTCAAGCGAGGTGATGCGGTTTCTGATCTGCCATTTCCAGTCGTTCCAGCTCTCCGGCCTTGAGGCGGGGCATTCGATGTACTCGGCTAAATCGGACCTCCCCTCGATCTTAGCCGTTTTACTACTGGGCGGTTCAGAGCTTATTGAAAGCCCCTCCATTCGGCTCCTCCTACCGTCTAAGCGGGTTTTTCAGTTTTGACCAGGTTCAACTGCGGGTTCTGGAGCTCTTCCATGGCTTTTTCGTAGGCTATCTTGTATTTGAAACCTTTCTTAAGGTACTTCCAGATGAATTCGACCTTCTTTACATCCTCGTCGGAGTATTCCCTGAACTCCTTATCGCCGATGAGTATTTTCCGGGGCTTTATGAACCCCTTCTGCTCAAGGTAATAGAGTTTTTGCCTGGGAATATCGATTTTTGAAAGCAGGTCTGGAGTTCTTATGCCCACCCCTGTACTGGCTCCTGTATTTGTATGAAAAGAACATTAAGTTCAAAAATAATCCGAGAAACAAGATTAAACTTATTTTATAAATCAAATTCAAACTTGTCAAGAGAAATCCTTCAAAAATTAATGTGTTTCTAAACCGGTCTTTTCTGGTCTCCTGTGTTCGGATTTATTGCAGTCTCCTGAGCGGATTTTCCCCTTAGAGCAGGGCATTTACAACCCAAGATGCCGGATTAACGACAAATATCAGTGTCTTTATGCTGCTTATCTGCAAATATGGTTATTGAACATATGGCCTGTTTTTGTTAAAATTTTTGTTCCGGGCCGTTTAACCCGGGATAGAGAGGAGTTTTTATGAGGAACACCACAAACTGGCGCCAGGGATTCTTCGAAGAGGTCGAGCCCATAAGGCTAAAGGAGCCGCTTGCGCATATCCTCGGCGCCCAGGACGAGAACGAGCTTTTCGTAATCAACTATACTGATGCGGTGCTGGTGGCCGGTCATTCATGTCCGGCGGTTTCAGGGGCGTACAGGCTTACGCAGAAGGCCCTCAAGGCGCTTTACGGCAAAGAGGCGCCGGTAAGGGGGGAGATAAGGGTCGTAATAAAAGGCGGCCCCGGCGACCTGGCCTACGGCCCGCAAGCCCATGTAATTTCACTCATTACCGGGGCTGCGGGCGTAACCGGCTTCAAGGGCCTCGGCGGGAGGTTCGGCAGGAACAACAAGCTATTCTTCGATACAGAGGATCCGCAGTTCAACACCTTCATATTCCAGAGAGAGGACACCGGCAAGGCCGTAGAGGTCTCATACAACCCCCAGGCCCTCTCCGGAGACCCGAGGATGAACGACGTCATGCCGAAGGTAGTGAGGGGCGTGGCTACGGACGAGGAAAAGGAGCTCTTCTACGGCCTCTGGCAGGGCAACGTAAGGAAGATACTGCTTGAGGACGGGAATTACCCCGGCCTCTTTGAGCTTAAAGTGCTCGAGGGCTTCCGTTTCCCCGACCTCAAGACAGGCGCGTACTGAAAAGCGCCTCCCGTACGCTTTCAAAAGGGAGCGAAAAAGGATACTTCACATCCGGCAACTTCTAAAAATTGGAGGTTTTTCCCGCCATCAAGGAAGGCCGGGAATAAAAAGCGGAGCAT
>DIDN01000146.1:2507-3030 GCA_002418185.1 Deltaproteobacteria bacterium UBA5799 | reverse complement strand
CGGGGAAAAGATCGATTTTTAGATTTGCCATCTCCTGATTTCCGTATATAATCAAAGGCCCAGGGTCACAACTCACGCGGTTTCGGCAGGATGAATTCGAGAGCGGCTGTCTAACAGGTTTCTCCGGCCGGTGTACTTGAAAATTCTCCAAAGGAGGGCCCTTCATGTCCATCGGGATGACCCTTACCAGGTTCCTTCTTGAAGAGCAGAGGCGGCACCCGGGCTCGACCGGAAATTTCACGGCTCTTTTCTCCGACCTTGTGACCGCCGCTAAGGTCATCTCAAGGGAGGTGCGGCGCGCGGGCCTCATTGACATACTGGGGGCCTCGGGGAACAGCAACATCCACGGCGAGGAGGTCCAGAAGCTCGACGAGTTCGCGAACGAGGCCATCATCAGGGGGATGGAGCACGGGGGCCACCTCTCTGCAATGGCCTCTGAGGAGATGGACGACATCATCCACGTGGACGGCAGATACCCCAAGGGCTGCTACCTCCTCCTCTTCGACCCGCTCGACGGCTCGTC
>DIDN01000146.1:0-2497 GCA_002418185.1 Deltaproteobacteria bacterium UBA5799 | reverse complement strand
CTCGTCCAACATCGACGTCAACGTAAGCGTGGGCACTATTTTCTCGATCCTCAGGTGCCGGGACGGCAGCAAGGTCACGGCTGAAGACTTCCTCAGGCCCGGGGTCGAGCAGGTCTCGGCAGGGTACATCCTGTACGGTTCGAGCACCATGATGGTCTACACTACCGGCCACGGCGTACACGGCTTTACTCTCGACCCGAGCGTCGGGGAGTTCCTCCTTTCGCACCCGGACATAAGGATTCCCGAGAAGGGGAAGATTTTCAGCATAAACGAGGGGAACAGCAAGCACTGGCTCCCGGGGACCGGGGCTTATATCGAGAAGCTGAAATCGGACGGAAGGGACTGCAGCGCCAGGTACGTGGGCTCGCTCGTATCGGACTTCCACCGTAACCTCTTGAAAGGCGGCATTTTCCTCTACCCGGCTGACAGGAAGTCCCGTAACGGCAAGCTCCGCCTCCTCTACGAGGCCAACCCGCTCTCGTTCATAGTCGAGCAGGCAGGGGGGCGCTCGTCGAACGGCGTAGAAAGGATAATGGAGGTAAAGCCAGGGGAGCTGCACCAGAGGACGCCGCTCATAATCGGCAGCAGGGCGGACGTCGAGGAGGCCGAGTCGTTCTGGAAGGCCCACAACGCCTGAACCGGGTGCGCGGGTTTAATCCCTAATGTGTTGAATTCCCCGCCGCTTGGAATGGGGAGCGTGCACGGAGTTTGCTCAGATGCCCTCAAGGTCCGGTCTGTAATCGCGGGCCGTTCCCTCCGATTCGAAATAGATTACCGTTCCGTCCTCCCTTGATACGATGAAGGCTTCGGCCTTGTCCACCGCGTTGCCGGTGGCGGGGTCGACCGCGTAGCGCAGCCTGCCGTCAGTGAGAAGCCTTCCAATGCAGTTCGGGCAGCAGGCGTAATACGTCCTCCCGTCCATCTCCACAGAGATGTTCTCCGTCGAGGAGAT
The DNA here is from genome assembly GCA_002418185.1 of Deltaproteobacteria bacterium UBA5799. GTDB lineage: Bacteria > Desulfobacterota > GWC2-55-46 > GWC2-55-46 > GWC2-55-46 > UBA5799. Next base: position 1,545 of record DIDN01000146.1, on the reverse strand, counting down.
CCGGTTCTGCGCCATGCAGACAAGCGCGCGCTCGACCCCCGCGCCTCCCTCCGTATAGGGTCCGCCCGAACGGGCCTTATAGTAAACTATGCCCGCCGAAACCGAAAAGGCGGCAAACAGTACGGCAAGCGTCCTGGCGAGCATGCGCCGTCTCCCGATTACTTGACTGGTCCTCTGACCGACGATACCGTTTTCAACTTCTCTCCAACCGCTTTTTTCCGGGCCGGCCTGGCATTTATAACAACCGCCCCCTGGCTGTGCCTGAAGTGCTTGCGGCAGGGGAGGGGGGAAGGCCGAGCCTCAGGCCTTTTCCGCGAGCACGGCCTTTATCCTGTCGAAAGACCCTCTGTCAGTAAGCACGAAGAGCTTATCGTTCCTTTCCAGCACGGTCCTGCCGTCAGGCACGATGAATTTATCGTCCCTCCAGATGAAGACTATGAGCACGCCCTTGGGGAAGCCCGCGTCGACGACCTTCCTCCCGATGACCGCAGACCCCTCCGGTATCTCTATGGGTGTAAGCTCGCTCTTTAGCTGCTCCGCCATCTTCTGGAAGGACTCCGGCGCGAACGGCTCGGTCACCTTGAGGAGCTTTGCGATGAAGGGTATGGTGGTGCCCTGCACGAGCGCCGAGGTAAGGACTATGAAGAATACTATGTGGAATATGAGGTCCGCCTCCTCCATGCCCGCCACAAAGGGGAAGGTGGCGAGAATGATGGGGACGGCGCCACGGAGCCCCACCCAGGACACGAGGGCCTTGTCCCTCAAGGGCACCTTGAAGAACTGGAGCGTGAGGAAGACGCTTACCGGCCTCGCAACGACAATGAGGAAGGCCGATATGAGGAGCCCCACGCCGATTATGGGCACGAGGCGGGAGGGGTATACGAGGAGCCCGAGGGTAAGGAACATGCCGATCTGCATAAGCCATGCAAGGCCGTCATGAAAGCTCAATATGCTCCTTCTCTTCAGGAAGTCGCTCTTCCCCATGACGAGCCCGGCCATGTAGACCGAAAGGAAGCCGTTTCCCCCGAGCGATGCCGAGGCCCCGTAGATGAGGAGCACGAAGGAGAGCGTGAGGACAGGATACAGGCCGTCGTATTCGAGCTGCAGCCGGTTCACGGTATAGGTCATGACCTTGCCCATCGCGTATCCGGCGGCCGCGCCAACGGACGCCTGCAGGAGAAAGAGCGGGACCATGCTTGCGAGCTTGAATTCCGGGGTCATGATGAGCCCGATGACGCCGACGGTAAGGAAGGCCGCCATGGGGTCGTTGGAGCCGGACTCGAGCTCGAGGAGCGGCTTAAGCGGTTTTCTAAGGCTCACGTTCCTTGACCGGAGTATGGAGAAGACCGCTGCCGCGTCGGTCGAGGAGACGATCGCGCCGAGGAGGAGCCCCTCGAGGAAATTGAAGTCCGTGACCGCGGAGACGAACCAGCCCACGAGGAGCGCGGTCGCGAGCACCCCGGCGCTCGAAAGGGCGACCCCTTTCCACAGGACCGGGCGGATGCTCTCCCAGTTCGTGTCAAGGCCGCCGGAGAAGAGGATGAA
>DIDN01000015.1 GCA_002418185.1 Deltaproteobacteria bacterium UBA5799 | reverse complement strand
ATATGTGAGCATTTTTATTCCCGAACTGACACAGAGTCCGGGGAAAAGATCAATTTTTAAAGGTTGCCATCTCAGACCGGGTCTATATGGACAAAGGACTTCTCTATGGTGCTTATGCTCTCGACCCTGTTCGAGACCTCCTCGCCTATTGCGTGCGACTCCTCCGTGGGCAGGTCCTTGTCCACCCGCACCTTTATCTCGACATGGATGAATGGGCCTACGTAGTGGGCCTTGACGGAGCCGAGCCCCTCCACCCCGGGCACGTCGAGGGCCGCCTCCCTTATCTCCCTCAGCAACTCCGGCTCGGGGGAGCGCCCCATGAGGTAGTCTATGTTGTCCATCCCGATCCTGTAGCCCGTGTACATTATCCAAATGCTTATCAAGAGGCCCGCTGCCGGGTCGAGCCAGGCATGCCCGAAAAAAGTCCCGGCAAGGCCGATGAGGGCGGCGAACGCCACGGCGATGTCCATGAGCGAGTCGAAGGCAGTGGCCCTGATGGCAGGGCTGTTGAACATGCGCCCGACCCTCCTGAAATACAAGAACATGCCGCCCTTTGCGGCCATGGTTATGACGGGGACGAGGAGCACATGCGGCGCGACCTCCGGGCTCGTCCCCTCGAGTATGCGCGAGACCGCCTCCCTTATGACCTCGAACCCCAATATGCCGGCGAGCACCGCGATTATGAGTCCGGCTATGGGCTCCGCCCTGCTGTGGCCGAAGGGGTGTCCTTCGTCGGCCTGCTTATCCGAGATGTAGACGCATATGAAGGTGGCTATGGAGGCGGCGACGTCGTTGAACGAATTTATGGCGTCCGAGATGAGGGCAATGCTTCCGGTCAGTATCCCTGCCGCGAGCTTCAAGGCCAGCAGGCCCGCGTTGCCGGCGATATTCAGCATCGTAGCCCTGAAGGCTATGGGGTTCATCTCGAACATCGGGAAAGTGAGGGCAACGGAAGGCCCTTTTAGCGAAGGTTAAGCTTCTCGTGCACCCTGTTGAGGTTCTGACGCGCTACCACGTAAAAGCTCTGCGCCCAGGCGAGCGGCACGTTGTAGTTTGGCCTGCCCGCGGTATAGAGCTCCGGGACCTGGCCCTCGTGGGTCATTACGGATTCGAGCCTCCGGAGGTAATGCTCGGCTTTCTCGATATACTCAACAGGCGGGGAGAATATCTCGCCGAGCCTGAGCGCCTTTATGGCGAGCTGCGAGTAGGCTATGGAGAGCCACGCGAACCCGAGCGGCCACTCGGCCTCGTTCCCGGCGGGGCTTGAAGCGCAGGCATTGAAATAGAGGTCCCCCGGGTACCTTATCACCCCGTGCTCCCTCACAAGCCGCTTCTCCACGTTGGAGATGACCTGAAGGGCCTGGCTGTCGCTTATTATATAATAAGGCCACACGAGGCTCAGCTGGGCAAGGTCGACGGGCCTCGAAGCAGACTCCGAAAGAAGGAGCTTCTCAAGGGCGTGCCTTCCCTGCTCTATGAACCCCTGGGGCACGGGCATGTACTGGTGTATGGGGATGCGGGCCCTGTACTTGTAGTGGTAATAGCCGTCGTCGTGCCACATGGTGAGCCCGGCGAGCACCGCTCCTATGCTCGAGGAATGCACCTCCGGCCCCTCCTCCCAGACGCCGAAGTCGGGGTCCGAATGCCACCGGACGGTCGTAAGGTACAGGACGATGTCCCGAAGGAGTATCTGCGTTTCGGCCTGGTCGGTCGCTATTACGTTGTGCCCCTTCTTTATCAGGTCGCCGGTCTTGTAGAGGAAGAGGCCGAAGATGTCGAGCTGGTGGTGCCCCCACTCGTTCGTTATCTCCTCGAGGGTCACCGGGTGCACCCTGGCGTGTATGACCTCGTCCGCGCAGCTCCCGAGGTAGGTGCGCTTCCTTGCGCCGCTCGTTATCTTCTGCCTGTACTTCTGGAATATCCTGATTATGAGCCGGTAGCTCTCGATGAGCTTGTCGTACGCGCCGACGTACTCGTTCGCGTACGTCGCGTACATTATGTCCCTTAGCCAGAAGACGTTGTACCTGTCGCCGCCCTTGTCACCGCAGTAGTCGGAGGCGATGTAGCCGCCGTTCAGCTGCCTCAGTTCCTCAAGGTGCTTGTAGGCGACCATGAGCTTCTCGTCGTCCTTGAGCTCGGTGAAGGTCCTGCCTTTGAGCGTCTCCTTGATGTTCGCGGACGGCCTAAGCCCTCCGCGCGCCCTGTCCAGAGAAATCATGGGTGATATGATACTCCAAAGAGGAGGGTACTTCAACAACTTTGCTTCCGGAAATAAAAGGCAATTCAGAGGGTTACGAACGGCGGTAGCGGCGGCGCGGGCCGGGCCCGGCCCGGTCAGGGGACGAGGACGTTGAGCTTACGGTAGAGGACCGACACCTCGACGTCGCCGGGCCATTGGAAAGGCTCCCCGTCGACGTGCGCGTCCTTCAGGTCCCATCCAAGGGCCACCGCCTTCCTGCCGCGTGCGGTCTCGTACCTTGCGTGCTTCTCTATATTGCCCGAAAGGAGCCTCCGGGCGAGGTCCAGGGCGGAAAAGATGTTCGTCCTGTGTACGAAGCAGAAGTCCAGCAGCCCATCGTCGTTCTTTGCGTCCGGCGCTATTACGGCGCCCCCTCCCAGGTGGCTCGTGTTTGCGGCGGTCATTAGGAGCGGCCTGCCGTCGATGTCCTTGCCGTCAATGCTCAGGCGCAGCGGCCCGGGCCTGAAGCGGAGGAACTCCAGGGGCGCGAGCACGAAGTACGGCGCCAGCCCCCTCAACTTCCTGCTCAAGCGTCCTTCGTTGTACCGCCTGCTCAGGCGGGCCTCGAAGGCGAAGCCCGCGGTCGAGAAGAAATACCGGCCGCACGCAACTCCGACGTCCATCTTAGCTATCCTGCCCGTCTTCAGGAGCCTTAACCCCTCCTCCACGTCCTCCGGTATGCCGAGCGCCCTTGCGAGCGCGTTGCCGGAACCGACAGGCAGGATGCCGAGGGCCGTGCCCTTGCCAACGAGCTCGGACGCAACGTCGTTTATGGTGCCGTCCCCTCCGCAGGCATAGACGACGTCGTACCCTTTCGCGACGGCGTCGGCTGCGAGGTCCTTCATGCCGGACCTGTCGGCTGCCGACCGTATCTCGAATATCCCCTCGTCCGCCTCCAGGACCTTTTTCACGGCCCCGGGAAGGGGCTTAAGCCTTCCCGAGCGCCCGGCAGAGGGGTTGAGGATGAACCGGACCTTCAAGCTTCTGCCCTCCCGTAAAAATGAGAAGTATAATTTGGAAGGCGCCCGGGTTGCAAGGACTAAAGAGGGAGCGGCCCACCCTGTAAAAAGGTACAGTTGCAGATTTCATGTATTGCGTATAGAATTGCAATACCAGGAAAATGAAAGGGCTTTCACTGGCCTCACTGCCGTGCCGGCCAGGCAACCGCGACCCGGCATGATTGCAAGCTCGTTTCCGAGAGCGCATTCAGAGCTCCAAGACGGAGGTCGACCGTGTTCAGAATCGAGAGCCCTGATTTCAAGGAAGGCGGACAGATCCCGAAAAGATACACCTGCGAGGGCGAGAACCTCTCGCCTCACCTCGTGTGGAGAGAGCCCCCGCAGGGGACCAAAAGCTACGTCCTCGTCCTCGAGGACCCTGACGCTCCCATGGGGACATTCGTCCACTGGGTCGTCTTCGACCTGCCGCCGGACATAACCGAGATATACAAGGGCGCCGGCAACAACGGGACGGGCCTTGAGAACGGCATGAAGCACGGCATGACGGATTTCGGCCAGGTCGGCTACGGCGGCCCGTGCCCTCCGAAAGGGCACGGCATGCACAGGTACAGCTTCATTCTCAAGGCGACCGACCTCTCTTCTCTCGGCATCGACGAGGGGGCAAAAAGGAGCGAGGTCGAGCGGGCGCTCAAAGGCCACGTGCTCGCCGAGACGCGGATAACGGCGATATACCAGAGATAGGCGGCCCGAAACCGGGCAGAATACCCCTCGGTTCAAATCTGATTAATTCCGTTTTCCGACATTCTGGGCCGGCTGGCGTTGCAGGGTAATTTGGGGGGATTAATACGCCTACTTGAGCACCTTCTCAGGCGAGACCAGGTGCCTTGAGAGCCCGAGATCCCTGGGGCTGAGCCCCATTGCGAGGCCGACGAGCTGTGAGAGGTGGAAAACCGGCATGCCGATCCGCTCATCGACAGCCTTCTCGGCGAGCCCCTGGTAGTTGTCGAGGTTAATATGGCAGAAGGGGCACGGCGTGACAAAGCAATCTGCCCCGTTCCTCTTGCCTTCGAGCAGCCGTACGCCCGTCATCCTGGTCGCCGTCCTCTCAGCTACGAGGTCGACCTGGAAACCGCAGCACTTGGACTTTCCCCTGTACTCCACGGGCTCCGCGCCGAGCGCCCTTATTGTGGCCTCGAGCGACCAGGGTTTCTCCGGGTCGTCGAACCCGAGGGCGTCGGAGGGCCGCAGACTGTGGCAGCCGTAGAAGGGCGCCACCTTGAGCCAGCCCAGCGGCCTTGTGACATGCTCGCCGAGGCGCTCAAGCCCGTAGTCGCCGGCAAGCACCCAAAGGAACTGTTTTACCTCGACCTTTCCGCTGTAATGGAGGCCGGCCGCGGCGAGCACCTTGTTGGTCTCCTCAAGGAGGCGCGGGTCTCTCCTGAGGTCCCTGTTCGCCGTGCTCATGACCATGAGGCAGGTGGAGCATATGGTCATTATGTCCATCTCCATGGCCTCTGCCTCGGCGAATATGCGCGCGTTGAGGGCCAGGTAGAGCCGGTAGTCGTAGTCGGTAAGGAGCCCGGCGCCGCAGCAGTTGGCCCTGGGCATGTCGTAAAGCCCGATGCCGAGCTTGCGGGCAACGAGCCTCGTAGAGTCGTTCGTCTCCCTCGTCATGTGCTGGGAGACACAACCCGGATAGTACGCGTATCTCAGCTCCCCGGCCAATCCTATCCCTCCTTCTTCGGCTTCAGGCCGTACTTCTTCTCGATTTCGTCGTAGACCGCCCTTACCTCGTCTATTTCCATTATCTGGGGGAAGATATACGGGTGGGGCATCTTGCCGTGCTTCTCAAGCCTGAGTCCCAGCGGTATCATGCCGACCGAGCGGAGAAAGCCCAGCGTCCTGAAGGTCATCGCGGCCTCGTCGAGCCTTCCGAACCTCTCGACAGAGTCGGCCATCGCCTCGACGTGCCTTGCGCCCGGGTTGTCGAGGACGCCTTCCTTCATGGCCGCCGAGCGGAGGCTCTCTATCTGCTTAAGGGGCTTCACGTCCTTGGGGCAGTACTGGGTGCAATGTATGCAGCGTACGCAGTCCCATATGCCGTGCTCCTCCGAAAGCCTCTCGAGCCTCTTCCCCCGGTGCCCCTCGCGCACGTCGCCCACGAACCTCCAGGCCTTTGCCGAGGCGGCCGGGGCTATGAAACGCTCGTCTATCTCCAGCGAGTTGCACTCGGCGTTGCAGCAGCCGCACATTATGCACCTCTGGCTCTCGTCTATCCCGGCCTGGTCCTCAATGGAGACAGGGTTCCCTTCGCTTCCGCCCGCGGGCATGAGAAATGGCGCGACCTTCTCCATCTTCTCCCAGAACGGGGCCATGTCCACCACGAGGTCCTTTATGGTCCTGTGGTTTGAAAGGGGCTCTATCCTCATGGCGCCCATCTTCTGGTACTCGGGGATGACCTGCAGGCTGCATGTGAGCCTTGCGAAGCCGTTCACGGTCATTGCGCAGGAGCCGCATATGGCCGAGCGGCAAGACCTCCTGAACGCGAGCGTCGGGTCCTCCTCTTCCGATATTTTCAGGAGGGCCTCAAGCACGGTCATGCCCTCTTCGGCATCGACGATGTACTCACGGTAGTACGGCCCGGGGTTCTCCCCGTCCATCGGGTCGTGCCGCCTTATGCTGAATTTTATCTCCATGAAGCGACTCTCCTTATTGAGAGATTGCTGAAAAACTCAAAACCATGTACAGGCTGCTCAAAAAGTCCGAGATGCGAGGAGCCGAAAAATGAGGAATGAGGCGTACTTTTTTGTACGCCGCAATGACGAATTTTGAAGGCGACAAAGCAGATTGGGCTTTTTCAGCAGCCTGGCTAATACTTTCTCTCCTCCGGCTTGAACCTGGTTATCTTCACGTCCTTGTACCCTACCGTGAAATCGTTGCCGCGCTTACGCACAAGAGTGTGTTTAAGCCACTTCGAGTCGTCCCTCTTCGGGAAATCCGTCCTGAAATGCGAGCCCCTGGACTCTTCCCTGTGTAGCGCGCTTACCAGTATGGCTTCCGAGGCGTCGAGCATGCTCCCTAACTCGATAATATGGAGCAGCTCGGCATTGAACCGGTCGCCCCTGTCGGCAAGGGCCGCCCTCCTGTGCCTCTCCTTTATTTCCCTTATTTGTTCAAGCCCTTTCCCGAGCCTTTCCCGGTTTCTGAATATGCCACAGTGCTCCTCCATTACCCCGGCCATCTCGTCCCTGAGCGCGTATACCCGCTCACCCTCATCCCTCCTGAGTATTTCTGCCACCTCGTTTGCCGCGTCGCGCAGGGCCGAGTCCGGAAAGGCGACAAGCTCCGTCGAATCCGCATACTCTGAGGCTCTCTTCCCCGCGCGCCTTCCGAATACCACGGCTTCGAGGAGAGAGTTCCCCCCGAGCCTGTTCGCGCCGTGTACGCTTACGCAGGCGCACTCGCCGGCGGCGAAAAGGCCGGGTATTTCGGTCTGGCAGTCTATGTCTGCCGGGATGCCGCCCATCGAATAATGCGCACCGGGCTTAACCGGCACCGGCGCCTCTATCGGGTCCACCCCGGCGAAGTTCATCGCGAGCTCCCGTATCTGCGAAAGCTTGGATTTTATGGTGTCGGCGCCCAGGTGCCTCAAGTCCAGGAGGACGCAGCCCTCGACACCCCTCCCCTCCTCTATCTCGGTCTGCTCGGCGCGGCTTACGACGTCCCGGCTCGCAAGCTCCTTTACCTTGGGCGCGTACTTCTCCATGAACCGCTCTCCGAGCGAGTTGAGGAGAAAGCCTCCCTCGCCCCTCGCGCCCTCGGTCATGAGTATCCCGGTGCGCTTAAGCACAGTCGGGTGGAACTGGACGAACTCCATGTCCATGAGAGGGAGCCCGGCGGAAAGCGCAAGCCCCAGGCCGTCGCCAGTGGACGAGAGCGCGTTGGTTGTCGTCCTGTAGACCCTGCCGTACCCGCCTGTGGCCATTATGACCGACTTCGAGCGGAGCCTGTGGAGCTTCCCGGTATCGAGTTCCATTGCGATGACCCCGGAGACCTTGCCGCCCTCGATTACGAGCCTCGTGACGTGCCACTCGTCGTAGATGAACACGCCGTGCTTCAGGACCTGCTCGTACATCACATGCAGGAGCGCGTGCCCGGTCCTGTCCGCGAGGTAGCAGGTCCTCGGGTATCCGGCCCCGCCGAAGGGCCTCTGGGCGATATGGCCTCGGCTGTCTCGGTTGAAGATGGCGCCCATGCCTTCGAGCTCGAGGATGTCGCCCGGCCCCTCGCTGCACATTACCTCGATAGCGTCCTGGTCGCCGAGCCAGTCGCTGCCCTTTACGGTGTCGAAGGCGTGCGCCTCCCAGGAGTCGGTCTCCTTGAGGGCGGCGTTCATGCCGCCCTGGGCCGCGACCGAATGGCTCCTGACTGGATATACCTTGGTCACGAGGGCGGTGTCGAGCCCGTTCCTTGCCGCCTCTATGGCGGCCCTCATTCCGGCGAGCCCGGCGCCTATTATCACGCAGTCGTGCGTTACCAGGGTCCTGTCCTCCGATCATTCTTTCATGTTATTCGCGCCACGGGCCTTTCCGGACCGGGCCTTCCATTACAATCTATAAGTAATCCGGAGCACATAAAAGATATTTTTTCGAGAACGCCGGGAAATGCGGGAAAAGGCCGGGACCGGCTTAAGAAAGCTTATCAGCAATACCGGTCCAGGTCAACGGAGGGAAGCGCAAAAAACAAGGGCGGCCGTTTCGGGCCGCCCTTGTTCGCAGGTGTAAAGAAGCTCATTAAGGCGAACTCTTAAAATCAGAGATTTTCCCGCTTTCCCCGGAAGGCCGGGAATAAAAAGCGGAGCATATATGACGATATGTGTGCATTTTTATTCACCCCACGCAGAGTCCGGGGAAAAGACCAATTTTTTTTGAGGTTGTCTTATTTCAAGTCCCTGGTAAGCTCATACCCGCGCTGCAGGGCCTTCTTGTTGAGGTCCACGAACGCGGCAGGCACCCTCGCGAGGACCGCCTGCTCGACCGACTCGTAGCTTACGACCTTGGTAAGCCCGGTCATGGCCCCGAGAGAGACGATGTTTGCGACTATGACCTTGCCGAGTTCGTCCCTGGCTATCGAGGTGATGGGGAAGCCGTGCACCCTGAAGCCGCCCTGGGGCACGTCCTTTACGCTGTCGGAGTCCACGATGAGGATGCCGCCGTCCTTTATGTCGTGGTGGTACTTGGTGCAGGCCTCCTGCGTCATGGCGAGCATGCAGTCTATGGCGGTCGCCTTCGGATAGTCTATGGGCCCCTCCGATATGATGACCTCGGCCTTCGAGGCCCCGCCCCTGGACTCGGGGCCGTAGGACTGTGACTGGACCGCGTTCTTGTCTCCGTATATGGCGGCGGCCTCGGCCATTATTATGCCGGCCAGTATCATGCCCTGGCCGCCGGAGCCGCTCAGTCTTATCTCGTACCTGTCGCTCATTTCTCAAGCCTCCAAATGGTTGCGGGACTATTTTTTCGCAGCAGCCTTCTGCATTATGAGGTTCTCGTACTGCTCGCAGTACTCGGGCCTCTCGACCTTGTGCAGCACCCCGCGGAGCACCTTGCCCTCGAGCTTCTCGGGCGGGAGCTTCTCGGCCTGCTTCACGTTCACGGTGCCGTCCTTCTCTATGAGCTCCATCATGTGGGTCGCGCTCTTGTACTTGTTGGCCCTGCCGAAGTAGGTCGGGCAGGCGTCTATGACGTCAACTATCGAGGTCCCCTTGTGGACCAGGGCGTCGTGGATGGTCCTTTCGAGCTCTATCGTGTGGTAGGCCGTTCCCCTGGCGACGAAGGTCGCGCCCGAAGCCCTGGCCATCTCGCAGGCGTCGAACGGGGGTTCGATATTGCCGTAGCGGCTGGTCGTGGCTATGGCGTCAAGCGGCGTGGTGGGGGAATACTGCCCGCCTGTCATGCCGTAGGTCGAATTGGTCATGACCAGCACCGTCATGTCTATGTTGCGCCTGCATGCGTGTATGAAATGGTTGCCGCCTATGGCAAGGGCGTCCCCGTCGCCGGTTATCACAATCACCTTCAACTCCGGCTTCGCGAGCTTTACGCCTGTGGCGAAGGCCATGGCCCTGCCGTGGAGTGTGTGGAGGGTGTTGAAGTCCACGTAACCCGGGGTCCTCGAAGAGCAGCCTATCCCCGACACCATGCAGATATTGTCCTTTTCGAGCCCGGCCCTGTCTATGGCCCTGAGCAGCGCCTTGAGGACGATCCCGTGGCCGCAGCCCGGGCACCAGATGTGCGGGAGCTTGTTGGGCCTGAGATACTTGTTATAATCGAAAGGGACGCTTACCTTTTCCTTCTTTTCCGCTATCGTTGACATTCAATTGCCTCCGGGCTCGTTGTGGACCGCCGGGACGGCATCAACAGCCGTTCCCCGCCTCTTCGGTGTTAAAGGTACTTCCTTACGGCGTGCATTATCTGCGCCGGGGTGATGGGCTCTCCGTCCACCCTCGTAAGGGCCTCCACCTCGCAGTTGCCCCTGGCGCACCTCTCGACCTCGTGGACCATCTGTCCGAGGTTCAGCTCCGGGACGACAATGGCGTTCACCCTCTTCGAGAGCTCGGCCACGGCGGCGTCCGGGAAAGGCCATATGGTGAGCGGGCGGAGGAGCCCAACCTTGAGCCCCGATTTCCTTAGCTCGTTCACCGCGAACCTCGCCGAGCGGGCGGTCGAGCCGATGGTGAAGATGGCCACCTCCGCGTCGTCGAGCGCAGTCTCCTCGTTCTTCCAGATGCGCTCCTTGTCAGTCTCTACCTTCTCGATTATGCGCCTGTTGTTCCGGTCTATCACCTTGGGGTCGTTGGTGGGGAAGCCGTCCTGTTTGTGGTTCAATCCAGTCACATGGAACCTGTACCCCGACCCGAACGGGGCAAGCGGCGCGACAAGATGCCTGTCGTCATAAGGGAAGTATTCCTCGGGCTTGCAAGTGGCCTTTTCCCTGTCCACGACCTCCAGCTCGCCCGGCTCCGGTATGGTAAGGGGCTCCCTCATGTGGCCCACTATTTCGTCGTACAGGACCATTACCGGGGTCCTGTACTTCTCGGCCAGGTTGAAGGCCCTGACAGTCTCGGTGAGTATCTCGGGGACCGAAGACGGGGTCACCGCTATGACCGGGTGGTCGCCGTGGGTGCCCCACTTCGCGGCCATGATATCGGACTGCGACGGCCCCGTGGGGTAGCCCGTGGCCGGGCCGCCCCTCATTACGTCCACTATGACGAGCGGCACCTCGGCGATGCAGGCGTAGCCGATGCACTCCTGCTTGAGCGAAAAACCCGGGCCGGAGGTCGCGGTCATGGATTTCAAGCCCGCAAGAGAGCCGCCGATGGCCGCTGCGATGCCGCCTATCTCGTCTTCCATCTGTATGAACTTGCCCCCGACCTTCGGGAGCCTTACGGACATGCCCTCGGCCACCTCGGTCGAGGGGGTTATGGGATACCCGGAATAGAACCTGCAGCCGGCATACAGCGCGCCCTCGACGCACGCCTCGTTGCCCTGAAGGAGCCTCTTCTTTTTCTGAGCCATCTATTCAAACCCCCCTGAAAGGCCGCCGCCGGGTGTCCCCGGAGGCGAGCGCGGTTCGTTAATCGAAGACCTGTATGGCGAAGTCCGGACACCTCAAGTCGCAGAGCTGGCACCTGGTGCAGGCCTCCAGGTTCTTTACGGCCACCACCGGCCCCCTCAACTCCAGCACGTCGGTCGGACAGAAGTCCACGCAGATGCTGCAGCCCTTGCAGAACTTCTCGTTTATTTCAATCCTTGGCAGTTTCTTGACCGCCTGAGTCATGGCACCTCCGCTTTGTCTCTACCCTGCTTTGGGTTTGGGGATTGGATCCGGAATCCCTGAAAGGAAGCCTTTTTTATCACAAGCCCGCCTTCCAAGTCAACCATAATACATTGATATTATCACACTTTTTGCAGCACTTCCAACATCGTCCTGCCTATCTCGGCGGTGCTCCTGGTTATCCTTATGCCGGCCTTGTGCATGGCCTCGAACTTCTCCTCCGCAGTGCCCTTTCCTCCGGAGATTATGGCACCCGCGTGGCCCATCCTCTTGCCCTTTGGGGCGGTCGCGCCCGCAATGTAGCCGACTACCGGCTTCCTGACGTTCTTCCGTATGAACTCGGCGGCCTCCTCCTCGGCCGTGCCGCCTATCTCGCCTATCATGACTATGGCGTTGGTGCCCGGGTCCTTCTCGAAGAGCTCGAGCACGTCGATGAAGTCCGTGCCGTTCACCGGGTCGCCGCCTATGCCTACGCAGGTGGACTGCCCGAGCCCGAGGCGGGTGAGCTGGTCGACCGCCTCGTAGGTGAGCGTGCCGCTCCGGGATACGACGCCAACGCTACCGGCCCTGTGTATGTGACCGGGCATGATGCCTATCTTGCACTCGCCCGGAGTTATCACTCCAGGGCAGTTGGGGCCCACGAGCCTTGACGGCTTCCCCTGCATGAACCTCCTGACCTTCACCATGTCGAGGACCGGGATGCCCTCGGTTATGCAGACGACGAGCCCGATACCCGCGTCCACGGCTTCCATTACCGCGTCGGCTGCAAAGGCCGCCGGGACGTAAATTACAGAGGCGTCCGCCCCGGTCTTCCTTACGGCCTCGTCCACTGTGTCGAAGACCGGGATGCCGTCTACCTGAGTGCCGCCCTTGCCGGGCGTTACCCCTCCTGCCATCTTGGTGCCGTAGGCGACCATCTGCCTGGTGTGGAAGGTGCCCTGCTCGCCGGTTATGCCCTGGCAGATCACCTTTGTGTCCTTGTTGACGAGTATGCTCATGGAAACGCTCCTTGGGTTCTGTCTTTAATCAATGGAAGCCTGGAGTTGTCATTCTGAGGAGCCGAAGGCAACGAAGAATACCGCAGTTCGCGGTAATTCAGCGGCCCCGGGGGTCCTTCGCTGCGCTAAAAAAGACCGGCCGCGTTTCAGGCGACTCAAGACGCCTTTGCCGCCGCCACGGCCTTTTCAGCCGCCTCGTCCATGTTCTCTGCCGTGATTATGTTGAGGCCCGACCCGGCAAGGAGCTTCCTGCCCTGCTCGACGTTCGTGCCCTGCAGCCTGACGACCAGCGGCACCTTGAGCCCTACGTCCTTCGCGGCGGCCATTATGCCCTCGGCTATTATGTCGCACCTCATGATGCCTCCGAATATGTTCACCAGCACGCCCTTGACGTTGGGGTCCGAGGTTATGAGCTTGAACGCCGCGGTGACCTGGTCCTTGTTGGCCCCGCCGCCCACGTCCAGGAAGTTCGCCGGGCTGCCGCCCGAGAGCTTTATCATGTCCATGGTGGCCATGGCGAGCCCGGCGCCGTTTACCATGCAGCCGATGTTGCCGTCGAGGGAGACGTAATTGAGGTTGAACCTCGATGCCGCGACCTCCTTGGGGTCCTCCTCGTCGAGGTCCCTCATGCCCTCTATGTCCTTGTGCCTGAATAGCGCGTTGTCGTCAAACGACATCTTGGCGTCGAGCGCTATTATGTCGCCGTCCTTTGTAATGACAAGCGGGTTTATCTCGGCCATGGAGCAGTCCGAGGCGACAAAGGCGTTGTAGAGGCCGGCCATGAACTTCACGGCCTTCCCGGCGAGGGCCCTGTCTATGCCGAGCCCGAAGGCGAGCTTCCGTCCCTGGAAGGGTATGAGCCCCACCGCCGGGTCCACGAGCTCCTTCAATATCTTCTCCGGGGTCTTCTCTGCGACCTCCTCTATCTCCACCCCGCCCTCGGTCGAGGCCATGATTACGACCTTCTGCGTCGACCTGTCCACCACGAGGCCCAGGTAGAGCTCCCTCGCTATCTGGCAGCCCTCCTCCACGTAGACCTTTTTCACTTCCTTGCCCGCCGGGCCGGTCTGGTGGGTCACAAGGACCTTCCCGAGGAGCTCTTCGGCTATCTTGGCGGCCTCCTCTTTCGATTTTGCGAGCTTTACGCCGCCGGCCTTGCCCCTGCCCCCGGCGTGAATCTGGGCCTTTACGACACAGACGCCCTTCTCGGCAATGAACTCGCGGGCGGCCTCCTCGGCCTCTGCCGGCGTAAAGGCTATCTTGCCCTTGGGCACGGCCACGCCGTACTTGGCGAGTATCTGCTTTGCCTGGTACTCGTGAATGTTCATCTGAGCCGACCTCCAGAGATTTCTCGTTCGTTTCCTGTTTGGTTTATACACCGTCCGCCCTTCCATTTTAGAGGCGGCAGCGTCTATACGCGAAAAAGGTGTTTATA
>DIDN01000043.1 GCA_002418185.1 Deltaproteobacteria bacterium UBA5799 | reverse complement strand
CCGCCTCGCCCGCCCCTCCCCCATCACTATGTTCGCTTCGCCTTATGCCCAGGGGTTTGTTTTGAAAGGTTGTCGAATGCTTAGCTTAAATTCAGCAAGGGTCACCTTTTAATGGTAATTTCATAAGAGCACGATTTTTCACGTTTTTTTATTAAAAAGGGTTGACATTCTACTTCAGGTAGAATATTATGGGGCCTGGACTTGATTCCAAACTCATAGGGGGTTTTATAAATGCTATCCCGTATCGGAAGCCATTTGAAGATAAGCCTTTTCATAGTGATGGGCATACTCATGCTCCATGCCTATTCGGAAGCCGAGGCCATGAAAGCCGGGATAAAGGAGGCTGAGGCGAGCGAGGTCTGCATGGTAAACGACGCCGTGATGGGAAGGGAGCAGATACCTGTAGAGTTCGAGGGCAAGACCTATTACGGGTGCTGCGCGGGCTGTGTAGAGAGGCTCAAATCCGACCGGACAGTTCGTTACGCCGTAGACCCCGTAACCGGCAAGGAAGTAGACAAGGCAAAGGCCGTGATACTCGAGGGGCCGCAGGGCGAGGCTATATACTTCGAGTCCGCTGACTCGGCTATCCGGTACAGGATAAACGCAATGAATTAAAAGCCGGATTAAAGGCGCCCGGGTTCCCTTGACAATGCAGGCTATCTCTGTTAATATTTTTACTCGTAAAGGGGAGTAGCCTGCAATGTACGCCGCCAGCACGGCCATTCGGCCCGGCGCCATTGGTTAGCGGAGCTAACAGCGAGACCTTTACCGCGCTTGGGAGGGCCATTGGCTTCCCGCGGTACAAGGTCTTTTTAATTATGGACAACAGGAAAACATACGGAGGCTAACGAAAATGAACGGGCTAAAGACCGGAGTTCTCATGCTGACGCTTACGCTCATGCTGGTCGCGGTCGGTGCGGTCATAGGCGGGCAGAGCGGCATGACCATCGCGCTCGTCCTTGCCTTCGGCATGAACTTCTTCAGCTACTGGTTCAGCCACAAGATAATACTTAAGATGTACGGAGCAAAACCAGTCTCGGAAGCGGAAGCGCCGGAGCTCTATTCGATGGTGGCCAGGCTTTCGAGCGCTGCCGGACTGCCCATGCCCAGTGTCTACATGATGGACCAGCCGCAGCCGAACGCCTTCGCGACCGGCAGGAACCCGGCCCACGGCGTCGTCGCAGTGACCACGGGCCTCATGAAGCTCCTCTCCCGCGAGGAGCTCGAAGGGGTCATCGCGCACGAGCTCGCGCACATAAAGCACAGGGACATACTCGTCGGCACCATAGCCGCCTCCTTTGCCGGGGCCATAAGCTACCTCGCGCAGATGGCCCAGTGGGCCATGATATTCGGCGGCAGGTCGAGCGACAGGGAAGGCGGCAGCCCCATAGCCGCTATCGTCATGATGATAGTGGGCCCCATCGCGGCCATGCTCGTGCAGATGGCCATATCGAGGTCCAGGGAGTACAAGGCGGACGAGGGAGGGGCCACTATAGCCGGCAACCCGCTCTATCTCGCGAACGCCCTCAGAAAGCTCCATATGGCCTCCCAGAGGATACCGATGGAGGCAAGCCCCGCGACCTCGCACATGTTCATCGTGAACCCGCTCTCGGGCGGCTCTTTTTTCAAGCTCTTCAGCACGCATCCCCCGATTGAGGAGAGGGTAAAGAGGCTCGAAGGCATGCTACTCGGCTAATCGGTCCCGAACGGAACCAAAGGCCCCCGCCGGGACCCGGCGGGGGCCTTTTTAAATGCCTGCTTGAAAACCATTCAAGTTTCCCCTCCATGCCTCCGAAGAGAAGTGTAAACGGGCGTACAGGCCTGAAGGATTAAGGAGGAGAAGCATGGAAACCAGGTGCATCCATCTCGCCGGGGCCGTATGCAAGGCCTCTTTGAGCAGCATGGTACCGAGCCTCTTCGACTATGACGCGCTCTGCAACTCCCTTGAGCATCAGAGCTGCCCGGTGCTCAAGGCTCGCAAGGAGAGGGGCGAGTACGAGGACCTCTTCAGGGTCGCGGTATAGACCCTGAAAGGAAAGCATCCGGCATGACCCAGCACCGTCCCATCCAGGGAGCGGAGTCTTATTATTCCGCACGCCTCATGACGCATTTCGCCTTGCCCGCCCCCGCAGGTTCGAGTTAAAATATTTCGATTATGCAAAAGACATCCGCAAAGGTGTGCGTGGTGAGCCTCGGCTGCCCCAAGAACCTCGTCGATTCCGAGGTGATGCTCGGCATCCTCAAGGAGGCGGGTGCTGAGCTTACTACGGACGAAGCTCTCGCTGACGTAATAGTGGTCAATACCTGCGGCTTTATCGGCGACGCGAAAGAGGAGTCTATCGACGCCATACTGGCCCTTGCCGAAAGGAAAAAGACCGGGAGCTGCAGGAGGCTAATCGTCGCGGGGTGCCTCACCCAGCGCTACAAGGAAGAGCTTGCCGAGAGCCTCCCCGAGGTCGACTGCTTCATCGGGACAGGCGAGTACCACAGGATAGCCGAGGCGATAAGGGAGGATTTCAGGGAAAGGGTGCTCGTCGGACTTCCCACCTACATACACGACTACACGACCCCCCGCATCGTATCGACACCGGGACGATACGCATACGTCAAGGTCGCCGAGGGCTGCTCGAACCTCTGCAGCTACTGCAGCATCCCCGCCATAAGGGGCGGCTTCAGGAGCAGGAGCATAGAATCGGTCGTAAGAGAAGCCGAATCCCTCGCATGGCAGGGCATAAGGGAAATAAACCTCATCGCGCAGGATACGACCTCCTTCGGGAAGGACAGGGGCGCGGGCCTGGAGGAGCTTCTTGGAGAGCTCATCCCGATTAAGGGGATAGAGTGGATAAGGCTCCTCTATCTCTACCCCGGCAGGGTCTCGGACGGGCTCATATCCATAATGGAAGGCGAAGAAAAGGTCTTAAGCTACATAGACCTCCCGCTCCAGCACATAAGCCCGCCGGTACTTAAGGCAATGAACAGGCAGTACACGAGGGCGGAGGTGGAAGCCCTAATAGGGAAGCTCCGCTCGAGGCTTCCGGAACTGACCCTCCGGACATCCATCATAACCGGCTTCCCCGGAGAGACGGACAGGGATTTCGAGGAGCTACTTGATTTTATCGAGGCCGTCCAATTCGACAGGCTCGGGGTATTCATGTACTCGAGAGAAGAAGGCACCCCTGCCAATGGTTTCAGGAAGCAGGTCCATGCCGGAGTAAAGGCCGGGAGGATGGACGCGCTCATGAGCGCGCAGCGGGAGATTTCACTCCGGAAAAACAGGGAGCTTGTCGGCAAGGCGATAAAGGTGCTCGTCGAGGAGGGCCCGGGAGAGGGGCAAGCGCTCAAGGGCAGGGCCTCTTCCCAGGCGCCGGACGTCGACGGAGCCGTATACGTGAAGGCTGCTCATTCCTCGCCCGGAGAAATCATCTCAGCCATCGTTACCGGCGCCGAGGACTACGACCTCCACGCCGAGGGAGCGGGGGCTACTTCCGCAACTCCCTCTTGACCCTCTTCTCCACCGACTCGACCTTCGAGGATATCCTCCCCTTCTTCCCTTTCCTGTAATCGACCTTTATGGAGACCGAGACGCGGCCGCAGTCCTTCCTCATGCGCTCGAAGCACTTTTTAACGACCCCGAAGACCTCGTCCCAGCCGCCCTCTATTACAGTGCCCATGGGGTTCAGCCTGTATGGGAGCCCGCTCCTGTCGATTATGTCGAGCGACCCTGCGACATATCTGCTCACGCTCTCGCCCTTGCCGATGGGCGTCATGCTGAACTCAAGAAGGACCGACATACCGTTCTCCTTTGTTTTTTTTAGGCCCATGCCGGACCGTAGCGTGATTTTCCCAAACGCACTTGAAATATTCAAGCCCTACGGCTATGCTTTAGATATAATTCCGGAACGACTGATTTACGGAGAGCGGAGTTTAATTCACCTCTGCAGCCAGGTCCCTCCGGTGCTCATTCTGTTCGAGACCCCAAAAAAGGAGGCCATATGAAGCGGACCATCTTTTGTGCGGTTTTCACTCTGGCGCTGGCCGTCCCTGGAGCGGCGCTGGCTGCCGACGCCGGGTCGCTTTACAAGTCCAGGTGCCAGCCTTGCCACGGGCCCGAGGCGCAGGGCACGGCCATAGCGCCGGGCCTCGCAGACAACCAGTTCGTGCGGGAAGCCTCCAATGAGGAAATAGCCCGGACCATCACAGAGGGCCGCCAGGGAGCTGACAGGAAATATCCTCAGCAGTTTCCTACGGGAATGCCCCCCCAGAAGCTTTCAGAGGACGAGGTTAACCAGCTGGTCGATTACCTTAAAGGACTCCAGGGCCAGTAGAACTATATACCGATTGGAATGAAAAAGGCCCGGCGGCAGGACCGCCGGGCCTTTTTTTGCAAGCCGGCCATCGGTCGTCCTTCGCTGCCGCATCTCGGAAGTATTCCCGCCCCGCCGCCACGCAATAAGTAGCTTCTCTTACCCCTTGACCGCAAAACCTTAACGCTCCCGTAACCTTGCCTTTACCTGTCTTCTCCATAATCAAGGGAAAAAAAGTAAAAGGAGAAATGATGGGAAAGGAAAAGATACTTGTAATCGAGGACGAGCTGGACCTTCTGGACCTCGTGGATTTCAATCTCACGCGAAAGGGCTATACGACTCGCGGCGCTCTCGATGGGTACGAGGGATTAAGCCTCGCAAGGTCGTTCTCGCCTGAGCTGGTCGTACTGGATCTCATGCTCCCGGGCATTGACGGATGGGAGCTCTGCAGGCGCATTAAAAAGGAAAGGGCCGAAACTCGCGTGCTCATTTTAACGGCCAAGGGGCAGCCCGGCGACATGGCAAAGGGGATTGAGACTGGCGCCGACGATTACATGACCAAGCCCTTCGGCCTGGAGGAACTTTTCGCAAGGGTGGAGCGCCTGCTTAAGGGAGGCCCCGTAAACGGAACCATAACACTCCCGTCACAGTCCCTTTACAACGGCCGCTTACACTCTCTTTAAAAACAAGGAGAAAAAGAGATGGAATGTCCGTATCTGGAAAAGGGGAGGGTGGCCATGTGCGGCGCGTCGATAACCATGATGGTCCCCTCGATCGAAGAGGAGAAGACCTGGTGCAGCACCGAAGACCACTACCGCTGCCCGATGCTCTTAAGCCATGTGCTCCGGTCGGGCGCGAGGAAAGAGCGCGTAAAGAGGACCGCTTAAAGAGTCCCGAAGGGACATATCAAAAGGAGGACGTAAAAACAGATGAAGAGGAAACTGATTCTGGCTCTCGCTTTTGCTTCGCTCGGCATGGCGGCTGCGGCCCCGGCCCACGCAGGGTTCGTATTCGGGGACGAGACAAAGGGGGTGAAGGTGTCCCGGAACGAATCCGACCTGACCATAAGGCTCAGGCTCCAGCCCAGGTTCGACTTCGGCGACACCATCAAATCAAAGGACGGAAGCTCGTACGCATCTGAGAGCGACCTGTACCTGAGAAGGGTGCGCCTTGAGCTCGGCGGAAGCCTCCTCACCAAGACCCTGACCTATAATGTGACCCTCACCGCAGACAAGTGGGACAAGGCCGGAAACACGAACGAGGTCGGCGTACAGTACGCGTACCTCAAATGGAAAGCCGATGACGCCCTTACCCTTACGGCCGGTAAGGAGAAGCTCCCGTATTCGAGGGTCTCCCTTGCCTCCTCGTCCAAGCAGCTCATCGTAGAGAGGCCTGTATCCACCGAGGCCGCCAAAAAGGTCTTCGGCAAGACCGACGCCTACTACCAGCCGAAGCTCGCGGCATCCGGCAAGCTCGCCGAGGGCCTCTTTGCCTACGAGGTGGCGGTCGCTGACGGCTGGCAGAACGGTGAGGAGGTACAGACCGGCAGGACCGTCTTCAAGGCCGCCCCGCTTTACGCGGCAAGGGTGGAGCTATCGCCTCCCGGATGGGTCGAGAAGTCGAGGAGCGATGCACACCTCGGCAAGGGGCGGCACCTTGCCCTGGGCGCGAACGTGGTAAACCAGGGCGGCATAGAGTACAAGGAAAACGGCTTTGAGGAAAAGAGGACCTTCCTGGGCTTCGACATATCAGGGCACCTGAACGGGCTGACCGCCCAGTTCGAGTATAACGCATGGGAAGTAGACTCGACAGACCCGGCAGTCGGGACCTCCAAGCCCAGGGGCTGGTATGCCCAGGCAGGGTACTTCATAGACGGCCCGAACATCGAGCCGGTGGCAAGGTACGAGGTCTACGACCAGGATTCGAACGCCGCGGACAAGGAGGAGAGGGTAACGACGCTCGGGGTGAACTGGTACGGGAAGGGGCACAGCCTCAAGGTAGGCGCGAACTGGGTCCACCACGAGTTCGACAAGAACGCGAGCGGGGCTCTCGCCAACGCCGATTCCAAGGACCTCTTCCAGGTGCAGGCCCAGATGTACTTCTAACAGGCTGCTGAAAAACTTTATGGTGGAAACTTTCTGTAGAAAGGTTTCCCCCAGACCCCCTTCAAAGA
>DIDN01000134.1 GCA_002418185.1 Deltaproteobacteria bacterium UBA5799 | reverse complement strand
AGGTAGAACACGTCGCCCGGATACGCCTCGCGGCCCGGCGGACGCCGCAACAGCAGCGAGAGCTGCCGGTACGCCGCCGCGTGCTTGCTCAAGTCGTCGTAGATGCACAGCGCGTGCTTGCCCTGGTCCCGGAAGTACTCGCCGATCGCGCACCCCGTGTACGGCGCCAGATACTGCAGCGGCGCCGCCTCAGACGCGCATGCCGACACCACGATCGTGTAGTCCATCGCGCCGTGCTCGCGCAGGTCCTCCACCACGCGCGCCACGGTCGACTGCTTCTGCCCGATCGCCACGTAGATGCAGATCACATCCCCGCCGCGCTGGTTGATGATCGTGTCGACCGCGATCGCCGTCTTTCCCGTCTGACGATCGCCGATGATCAGCTCGCGCTGCCCGCGCCCGATCGGGATCATCGCGTCGATCGCCTTCACCCCCGTCTGCAACGGCTCCTTCACCGGCTGCCGTTCCACGATGCCGGGAGCGATGCGCTCGATCGGGTTGTACTCCGTCGTCTCGATCGGACCGCGCCCGTCGATCGGCTCGCCGACCGCGTTGATCACGCGCCCGATCATGCCCTCGCTCACCGGCGTGGACGCCACGCGTCCCGTCCGACGCACGGTGTCGCCTTCCGAGATCTTCTCGTAGTCGCCGAACAGCACCGCGCCGACGTTGTCCTCCTCGAGGTTCAGGACCATGCCCTGGACGCCGCCCTGGAACTCGAGGAGCTCGCCGGCCATTGCCCGCTCAAGGCCGTAAATTCTCGCTATCCCGTCGCCCACCGATATTACGGTGCCGACTTCCTGTATGTCGATTTCCTTCTCAAACCCCTTTATCTGGGTCTTTATGAGCTGGCTTATTTCCTCTACCTTGATCATCTTCTAAACCACCCCTTCGAGTATTTTTTCTTTCATGAGTTCAAGCTGGGTCTTAAGGCTCCCGTCCAGGATGGTGTTCCCGATCTTGAGGACAAGCCCGCCCAGGAGGAGAGGGTTATAATTGCACGTGAGAACGACGTCCTTGCCGGTAAGCGACGAGAGTTTTTTCCTTATCTCCTCGACGAGGGCCGGGGGAAGCTCGGTGGGGGCGTCCACCGACGCCCGTATCCTGCCCGCGAGTTCGTCCTCGTAAGCCGAGTACGCTATGACTATTTCGTCCAGGAACCGCAGGTTCCTGGTGCGGACGAGTATGCCGAGGAACTTTGCGACTTCCGCCGAGAGCCCGGCGGAGGCGGCCACGCCCTCCATCAGGGACAGGCGGTCCTCGAGCTTGTACATGGGGTTAAGGAGCGCCTTCTCGATCTCGGGGTTGCCGCCGAATATGGCGAGCACCGAGCGGAGCTCCTTCCCGTACCGGTCCCAGGAGTTTTCCTCCTTGCCGACCTCTATAAGGGCCTTCGCGAACCTCTTGGACGCGGAACTCTTCATCAGTTGATCCTCAGGTTGTCAAGGTATCCTTTTACGAGCCTGTCCTGGTCCGCGGGGGTGAACTCCTTCTTGAGAATATCCTCGGCCAGTCCAACGGCGGCCCTGGCCGCCTCCTCGCGTATCTCCGTCTTCGCCTTCTTTATCTCCTGCTCTGCCGCGGCCTTCGCCTGCTCCTTCAGCCTCTCGGCGGACTTTCCGGCCTCGGCTATTATCCTGTCCCTCTCGGCCTCGCCCTCTGCCCGGAGCTCCTTGTGTATCTCGGCAATCCTGGAATCCAGAAGGCCGAGCCTGGCCCTGTACTCGGAGGCCTTTCTCTCGGCCTCGTCCCTTGCGGCCCGGGCCTCCTCGATGGCGGCCCTGATCTCGGCGCTCCTCTTGTCCAGGAGCTTGTTTACGACCTTCGTCCATACGAGGTAGACGCCGATCGCGAGCACTATGAAGTTCCCGACCTTCCAGGCCATGCCGCTCCCGTGGTCGCCGCCGCCCGCGGCGGAGGCAAGGGACGGTAAGAGGAGGAATACGGCGACAAGGCCGGCTACGCTCCTGTCGAGCACCTTGCCGGCTATCTCCCTGGCAAGGCCGCTTGCCTCTGTCCTGAGGCCCGCAAGGGCGCTCCGCCTGCTCGCATCGAGCTCTTTCCTGATATTGGCGAGCTCGGCGGCAGCCTCGGCCCTGGCGACCTCGAACATGGCCTTCTCCCTCTCGACGCCTTCCTGCCTTAGCCGGTTCCTTTCCTCGTGCCCCTTCACGGCCGCTTCCTTGAGCCTCTTCTCGTAGTCAAGGAGCCCTTCGGCGACCTCTTTTTCGGTCCCGGCGGCCTTCTTGAGGCTCCCGGCTATGCGCTCGTCCCTTTCCTTCAGGATCCGCTGGACGGGCCTGTAAAGCAGACGGTTGAGGATAATGAGGAGGACGAAAAAGCCGATTACCTGGAAAAGGAGGGTCTGGTCGAGTGATATCATCTTTTATAGCGAGCCTTTGTTTTTTTTACACCTGTTCCGTGGGCGCCCTGACTGCGGAGGGCCGCCTGGGGACCTCAAATTGTCCGGGGTTTGTGTTTGTGAGAGCCAGTTTTCCAAGACTAAAACAGGGTATTGCTATCATATACAAAACTTCATTGTCAAGCGTTTTAATTCGCTGGCTTTGGCGCGTGGCGCGCATCAGACCGCGGAGAACTGCCGTTCGGCCTAAGGGCTCGGATACGCTTTACGCATTAGCGGCCTTGAGGACCCGGCCACGGATGATGAGGGATAAGGAAGAGGGCGGAAGGGCCGGCGCGGGTCCTGAAGCGGGGCCGCTAAAGCGGCCCCGCCGGTTTCTGGTTTTGAATGGATTGTAACACAGGGACGCGGCGGCCTTCAATCCTTTTCGCCGCCTGATGTTCGATTATGGTCACGGGCCTTCCTCCCCCAGTATCGTGACGGGGGTTTCGCTTTCGAAGTCGCGGAGTACCCGGCCCTCGGTGCTGCCCAGGGACTCGTTCCCGGGAAAGAGAGTACCCGGCTCTTCCGCTATGCCCGGGAGCATTTCCGTTGACGGCGGAGGCTGGGACACCACTATGCCGGGCTCGAGCGCGCCCGGCGAGGGGAACGGCGGGAAAAGGAGCGCGGTCTCAGGCGGGACGTCAACTGCCGGGGAAGGCACATCCGGAAGCACCGGGGGCGTTTCGCTGAGCGCCCTCGGCGGGCCCAGGGACGGCTGTGTCGGCGTTGTTAACGGAGATATGCTCCCTGCTGCGGGCGGCTGAGGCGGCGCTGTCGCCTGCGGGCCGGTAGTTGCAGGCGGAAGCGGCGTCGTAGTCTGCGGGAGCTCGGTAGTTGC
>DIDN01000006.1 GCA_002418185.1 Deltaproteobacteria bacterium UBA5799 | reverse complement strand
CTTTTGGGGGCCCCGGGCGCCGGCAAGGGCACGCAGGGCAAGAACCTTTCGGAAAGGTTCGGGATACCGCAGATATCCACGGGCGACATCCTCCGGGCAAACGTAAGGAACAAGACGCAGCTCGGTCTTCAGGCCAGGGAGTACATGGACAAGGGCGTTCTCGTGCCCGATGAGATAGTCGTCGGCATGGTCGTCGACCGCATCAAGGAGGACGATGCGAGGGCCGGCGCCATACTGGACGGCTTCCCCCGGAACATAGCGCAGGCCAGGGCGCTTGAGGCGACCCTCGACTCGCTCGGCAAGAAGATTGACGCCGTCGTCGGCATCGAGGTCGACAGGAAAGAGCTCGTAAGGAGGCTTTCGGGACGGCGCGTCTGCAGGAAGTGCGGAGCGAGCTATCACGTGATATTCAACCCGCCGGTCAATATCGGCATGTGCGACGCATGCGGCTCGGAGATATACCAGCGCGACGACGACAAGGAAGAGACCATAGAGGCCAGGCTCAAGGTCTACGACGAGGAGACCCTGCCGCTTGTCCGTTTCTATACCGAAAAGGGCCTGTACAGGGGCATAGGCGGGAAAGGGCCGGTTGACCGGATTACAGAGGCAATCGTGAACGCCATTGAGCAGGGAAGCGATAATACTAAAGTCTCCTGAAGAGGTCCGGGCCATGAGGAGGGCCGGCAGGGTCGTGGCCGAGGTCCTCGAGGTCCTCAAAGAGAAGGTCAGGCCAGGGGCAACCACCCTGGACCTTGATGATATAGCCGAAGAAGAGACCCGGAAGAGAAGGGCGGTTCCCGCCTTCAAGGGCTACAAGGGCTACCCGCACACGCTCTGCACCTCGGTCAACGAGCAGGTAGTGCACGGAATGCCTTCCAAAAGGGTGCTTTTCGAGGGAGACATCCTGAGCATAGATTTCGGGGTGCTCTTCGACGGGTTTTACGGCGACTCCGCCGTGACGCTCCCGGTCGGCAAGGTCTCCGAAGACGCGGCACGCCTGATGAGGGTTACTGAAGAGTCGCTCGGAAAGGCGATTGACGCGGCCCGCCCAGGGAACAGGCTCGGAGACGTTTCCTCGGCCGTACAGGCGCACGTGGAGGCGCAAGGGTTTTCGGTGGTGAGGGAGTTCGTGGGGCACGGCATCGGAAGGGAGCTGCACGAGCCACCACAGGTGCCAAACTTCGGCATGCCGGGTCGCGGTATTAAGCTCAAGGCCGGCATGGTCTTCGCCATTGAGCCGATGATAAACATCGGCGGCTGGGCCATAAAGGTCCTTGACGACGGGTGGACGGCGGTAACGGCGGACGGGAGCCTCTCAGCTCATTTCGAGCACACGGTCGCGGTGACGGATAACGGGCCGCAGGTGCTCTCAAGGCTCTGAAACAGGGGAAAGCTGGAATGCCTAAAGAAGAACCGATCCAGGTAGAGGGGACTGTCATCGAGACGCTCCCGAACGCCATGTTCAGGGTGGAGCTCGAGAACGGGCACAAGGTCCTCGCGCATGTGTCGGGGAAGATGAGAATGCATTTCATAAAGATACTGCCCGGCGACAAGGTAACGGTCGAGCTTTCTCCATACGACCTTACCAGGGGCAGGATTACATACAGGGCCAAGTAGTCAAGGCTGGTTCCGAAGATCAGGTTTTTCCTTAAGTCGAGGAAGGCCGGGAATATGGCGCGGCACATATGGTGATATGTGTGCATTTTTATTCCCGCCCTGACGCAGGGCCCGGGGAAAAGACCTGCTTTCGGAGGCCGCCTCAACAAAGCGAGGATTGAGATGAAGGTAAGAAGCTCGGTAAAAAAGATTTGCGCCAAGTGCAAGATCATAAAAAGGAGCGGCGTCGTCCGCGTGGTCTGCGCAAACCCCAAGCATAAACAGAGGCAGGGCTGAGGGCCCTTCTGCGTTTTTCTTTCAAAGGAGGAAGAAGTTGGCAAGGATCGCGGGTGTAGACCTTAGAAAAAATAAAAGGATAGACGTGGCGCTGACCCAGATATACGGCATAGGCCAGGCCTCTTCGAGGAAGATACTCGAGCGGGCTGGGGTCGATCCCTCGATAAAGGTCCAGGACCTTACCGAGGCCCAGGTGGCGACCATAAGGAAGGTAATAGACGGCGAGTTCAAGGTGGAGGGCGACCTCAGGAAAGAGGTCACCATGCATGTCAAGATGCTCATAGACATGGGCTCCTACAGGGGCATCCGCCACAGG
The DNA here is from genome assembly GCA_002418185.1 of Deltaproteobacteria bacterium UBA5799. Classification (GTDB taxonomy): domain Bacteria; phylum Desulfobacterota; class GWC2-55-46; order GWC2-55-46; family GWC2-55-46; genus UBA5799. Next base: position 11,629 of record DIDN01000006.1, on the reverse strand, counting down.
AAGAACCTTCCGGTCCACGGGCAGAGGACCCATACGAACGCGAGGACCAGGAAGGGCCCGAGGAAGGGCGTCGTGGCTGCCAGGAAGAGCGAATAGCCCCGTTGAAATAGTGCTGGATTTCTGCACTGGTTTAGGGGCATAATATCTGTTTGCGGTCGGCACGGCCTTGAGTCCGGGCCGATATGGGAAATGGGAGCAGAGGGCCCCAGGAGAAACGGCCTGAGGCGAACAGTCCCGGAGAAGCTCCGCGCGGCAAAGGCGGCGCGGGCGGGCCGGAACATCCCAAGTCATGCTATTGAATAGCCAGTTTCGGAGGAGTTAAATGGCAAAGGCCAAAAAGGAAAAAAGGTCCGTATCCAGGGGGGTCGCCCATATCAAGTCCACCTTCAACAACACGATCGTGACCATCACCGACCCCGCAGGGAACGTGATCGCCTGGTCGAGCTGCGGCGGGCAGGGCTTCAAGGGATCGAGGAAGGGCACCCCGTTCGCCGCCCAGACAGCGGCCGAGACGGCTGCCAGGAAGGCGATGGACAGCGGCGTGAAGACCGTCGAGGTCTTCATAAACGGCCCCGGCGCGGGCAGGGAGGCGGCCCTCCGTGCGCTCCAGGCCGCCGGGTTCAGCATAAGCCTCATAAGGGATGTAACGCCGCTCCCGCACAACGGATGCAGGCCCCCGAAAAGGCGAAGGGTATAAAGAAAAGAATTTTGCACATTCGGCGCCTGGACGCGCCGAGACAATGGAGGATGCGAGTTGGCAAGGTATACTGAATCTGTTTGCAAGATCTGCAGGCGCGAGGGCATGAAGCTCTTCTTCAAGGCCGAGCGCTGCTACACCGACAAGTGCGCCTTCGATAGGAGGAGCTACGCGCCTGGACAGCACGGACAGGCCAGGAGCAAGGTTTCAGAGTACGCCCTTCAGCTCCGCGAAAAACAGAAGGTCAAGAGGGTGTACGGGCTCATGGAGTCCCAGTTCAGGAGGACCTTCGGCGACGCGGACAGGTCCAAGGGCATAACCGGCGAGAACCTCGTGGCTCTTCTCGAGAGCAGGCTCGACAACGTCGTCTACAGGCTCGGGATTGGCGGTTCGAGGAGCGAGGCCCGCATGATGGTAACGCACGGCTACTTCCGCGTCAACGGCAGGAAGGTCGACATCCCGTCCTACAGGGTCAGGCAGAACGATATAATTGAAGTCGCTGAGAAGAGGAAGAAGGAAGCCAGGATCGCCGATAACCTCAAGGCGGCCGAGAGCAGGCATGGGATACCGGAGTGGCTTTCGCTCGACAGGGACAACCTCAAGGCCACGGTCACAAGGCCTCCCAGGAGGGAGGACACCACTCTCCCGATGCACGAGCAGCTCATAGTAGAGCTCTACTCCAAATAATTTGTCCTTGAGACCTGCCGCCGGCTGAAGCTCGGGCCGGCGGAAACCCATTTTTTCAGGTCACTACAATTTAAAAAAGGATGGGTAAACCATGCAGAAAAACTGGCGTGAACTTATCAAACCGAAGAAGTTGGAGGTAGAGAAAGACACGCTTACCCCGACCTACGGCAAATTCGTCGCCGAGCCGCTGGAGAGGGGCTTCGGCGTGACGATAGGCAACGCGTTGAGGAGGATACTCCTTTCCTCGCTCCAGGGCGCTGCCATAACCTCCGTCAGGATAGACGGCGTACTCCACGAGTTCTCCTCGATCCCCGGGGTCAAGGAGGACGTTTCCGATATAATACTGAACCTCAAGCAGGTGAAGCTCAAGTTCCACGGCGAGGGCCCCAAGACACTCAGGATAAAGGCCAACGGCGACGGGGTCGTAACGGCCGGCGACATAATGACCGACCCGACCGTGGAGGTCCTAAATCCCTCGCAGCACATAGCCACGGTCTCCAGGGACGCCAGGTTCGACTGCGAGCTGGCCGTCAACACCGGCAAGGGATACGTCCCCTCCGAGAGGAACAAGCTCCCCGAGATGCCGATAGGGACCATCCCCGTCGACTCGGTATTCCAGCCCGTGAGCCGCGTGAACTTCAACGTGACCCACGCCAGGGTGGGGCAGAGGACCGACTACGACAAGCTCGTCCTCGAGGTCTGGACTACCGGCGCGATGGACCCGCAGAGCGCGGTCGCGGTGGCCGCGAAGGTGCTCAAGGACCAGCTGAGCGTATTCATCACCTTCGAGGAGACGGAAGAGGCCCCTTCGGAGAGGGGGGAGGGAAAGCCCCAGTTCAACGAGAACCTTTTCAAGACCGTGGACGAGCTCGAGCTCTCCGTCAGGTCCGCGAACTGCTTGAAGAACGCCGACATCAAATACATAGGCGAGATGGTCCAGAAGACCGAGCAGGAGATGCTCCGCACCAAGAACTTCGGGCGGAAGTCCCTGAACGAGATAAAGGAAATACTCCGCGGAATGGAACTCGACTTCGGCATGAAGATCGAGAGCTTCCCGTCGAGGAAAGAGCTCGACTCCATGCATTCGGAACACAAGGAAACCGCCTAAGGGGAATGCCTTATGAGACATAACAGGGACGAAAAGAGGTTCGACAGGAGCTTCAGCCACCTGAAGAGCATGCTCTCAAACATGACGAACGACCTCGTCATGCACGGACGGATAAAGACCACGACCCCCAAGGCCAAGGTCTTGAGGCGCTATGCCGAGAGGATGATTACGCTCGGGAAGAACGGGAGCCTCGCCTCCAGGAGGAGGGCCATGGCGTTCATGCGGAGCAAGGTCGCTGTCAACAAGCTCTTCTCCGATGTTGCCCCGCAGTACAAGGAAAGGAACGGGGGATACACCAGGATACTGAAGCTCGGCAACCGCCCTGGCGACAACGCGCCGATGTCATTTATCGAGCTCGTGGAGGGGGCCGCCGCCGCAGCCGAGGCGCAGCAGACGGCAAAGGCAACTAAGAAGACGACGGTAAGGAAGGCAAAGGCGCCTGCCAAGCCTAAGGCCGCATCAGGCGAGAAAAAGGCCGCCGCAAAGAAGGCGGCCCCGGCCAAGGCAAAGGAAGGCGCCGAGGCCAAGCCCAGGGCCAGGAAGTCGCCCGCCAGGAAGACCGAGAAAAAAGAAGAGTGAGCGCAGGGGACGGGGCCAGGCCCCGTCCCTTTTTTTCAGGATTGATTTCACGCCGATTTCATTTATAATTGTGTTAACGAATTATCGGGAATGCAGCCGCACCCGGCGCGGCACGCGAGGGACCGCAGCCCTGCCTTACCGCCAGCCGGCCAGACCGGCAAAAAATCCGAAGGAACCGGAGGTGTGTATGTCGAAGTCCATGACCAAGTCGCAGATTGAGGACCATCTCGCAAGGGAGACGGGCGTTCCCAAGAAATCGGTCAAGGATGTGATGGCAAAGATGGCGGAACTGGCATACAGCGAAGCCAAGAACCAGTTCACGCTGCCTGGCCTCGGGAAACTGGTGCTGGTCGACAGGCCTGCCAGGACCGGCAGGAACCCCAGGACGGGCGAAGAGATCCAGATACCGGCGAAAAAGGCCGTGAAGTTCAGGCTTTCAAAGGCCTGCAAGGACGAGGTGCTAAAGAGGGCCTCGGAATAAGCGGGCCGCCCCGGAAGGTCTTATCAGGTCGTCTTTGAACCTTTCTCCCTGGAGTCGTCTCCAGGGAGATTTTTTTTGCGGCTGCCGGACGTGAGTACGGCCCTCAAGGGACCTCATGCCAGGGTGGAAACCAGGCCGCTAACGTTTGCGCGGCCCCCTCAGTTCTCGGTATTCTTGTACCGGTACGACCAGACCACGTTGTCGCGGAAGACGAGCTCGAGGACGGTCATCGACTCCCTGCTCTTCGACTCGTTCTCGACGATGCCGCCCATGTAAGCAGGGACCTTCTTCTCCTTGAACCTGTAGATCATCCGTTCCTCGTTGTTCTCATAGCTGACTTCCGTGGGCGAGCCGAACGCGGTTATCACGGCCTGCCTGGAAGTGGAACCGGCCTGTATCTCCAGCACCTTCGCCTTGTCTATCTTCGTCCCTTCCGTTTTTGTGAGAGTCATGCACCCGGCGAGGAGTACCGCCGCTATTGGAATCAAGAGTTTTTTCATGTTTACCGCCCCTCCTTCAGATGTTTCCTCTTTTCGGCTTCGCCGACCCCGTCCCTTGTCCTGTTCTTGACCCTGTACATGGCGTGGTCGGCCTCGTGTATCAAGTCGTCCTTGCCGGCAGCGTCTTCCGGGAACGAAGCGACCCCGAAGCTCGCGGTGAGCTGGAGGTTCAGGGCCTCGTCGCTCAGGAACACGTGCTCCCTTATTGTCTTCCTGAGTTTCTCGGCTACGATGACAGCGCTCCTCTTCGGCGTGCCCGGCATCATGATGATGAACTCGTCGCCCCCGTACCTGCACGCCATGTCCACGTTCCTTACCATCGCGAGTATGAGCTGGGCGACCTCCTGGAGGAGCTTGCTGCCCCTCAGGTGCCCGTGCGTGTCGTTAACTTCCTTGAAGTAATCGAGGTCGAAGAATATCATCGAGAGCTCGTATTTGAAGCGGCGCGCCCTCTCGACCTCGTATTCGAGCCTCGAGTGCAGGAACCTCGAGTTGTAGAGCTTCGTAAGGTCGTCGGTAATCGTGAGCTCCTGGACGCGGTTGAAGAATATGGCGTTCTCGATGGCTATGGCTGAATAGTCGGCGAGCGTCGTGAGTATGAGGAGGTCGTCCTCGGAGAAGCCGGCCCCGTCCTCCACCTTGTTTATGAGCTCTATCACCCCGAGGCACTTTCCGCGGGTCACAAGCGGCACGCAGACTATCGACTGCGTGGTGAAGTTGGATATCTCGTCGGCCTTCTTGGAGAAGCGAGGGTCCTTCCCGACGTCGGGGACGAGGAGCGGCTTTTTCTCCCTTGCGACCCAGCCGGCAACGCCCTCGCCGAGCTTGAGCCGCAGGTCCTTTATCCTCTCGGAGCCCTTTCCGACAACTATCTCGAACTTGAGTTCGTTTGTCGATTCGTCGAGGAGGAGGAGCGACCAGTTCTTCGGCTGGAGGAGCTCGCTTATCTTCTCCATGACGCTGTTCAGGACCTCTTTCAGGTCCAGCGAGGAGGTGAGCGCCTTCCCGAGCTCGGTGAAGACGGCAAGCTGGAGCCTTTTCTGTTCAAGCTCCCGTGCTTCCCTCGAATTGAGGTTGCAGTCCCCGGTCGTTTCCATTGCGGAAATATAGCTTATCGAACCATGAAAATCAAGGACGGAAGGGCGGCTATTCAAGCCCCTTTAGAAGGGCCCTGACGCGCTCTGTCACGGGCCCGGGCCTGCCGTTTCCGATTATTTTCCCGGCAGCCTTTACAAGCGGGACCGCGTCTATTACGGAATTGGTTATGAAGGCCTCGTCGAAAGAGGCGATGTCCCTTGCCCTGATCACCGCCTCCCTGACGGGTATCGATTCCCTGCGGGCAAGTTTTATCAACTTCTCCCTTATGACCCCCGCAAGCACGCCCGTCGAGGGCCTTGTGGAAAGGGGCGGTGTTACGAGCCTGCCGCCCTTTACGAGGAAGACGTTCGACGAGCTCCCTTCGGTTATGGCCCCGTCCCTTACGAATATGGCCTCGAAGGCCCCGAGTCTCTCGGCCCTCATCTTCGCAAGGACGCTCGGGAGGTAGTTAAGGGACTTGACGCCCGGGAGAGGCGGGGCCATGTCGTCGATGAATATTGCGCTTATGCCTTTTTTCGCCGCGCGCTCGATTTTTGCCGTATCGAGCGGCTTGACGATGATGACGCGCGTGGGGGTAAGGCCCCTTGAAGGCAGGTGGCTTGCCTTGTCGGGCCCCCTCGTGACCATGAGTCTCACGTAGGAGTCGCCTTTTACGAGCCCGTTCTTCTCAAGGAGGGTCTCTATGGCGCCGCCCGCTATTTCCTTTTCGAAGGACCTGAGGCCGCGCGACCGGAGTCCCAGAAAGCGCGCCCCGGCCCGGAGCCTCTTCATGTGCTCCTTGAGGAAAAGTGGCCTGCCGTTCCTGGCCTTGAGCGTCTCGTACAGGCCGTCCCCGTAGGAAAGTCCCCTGTCGAAAACGGAAACGGCCGCCTTCTCCTCGGGCAGGACCTTCCCGTCAAGGTAGACCCATAGCCTCATCCCGTTCCCTCCTTTAGCCCGAGCGCGTCCATGAAGTCCCTTGCCTTGAGAAGGGTCTCGCTGTATTCGTCCATTGGGTCGGATTCCGCTACTATGCCGCCGCCAACCGAAAGGTGAAGCTCCCCGTCCATGCAGAGCGCGCTCCTTATGGCTATCGATATCTCGGCGCCGCCGCCCGAGTCGAACCAGCCTATGCCGCCGGTATAGACCGAGCGCCTCGTGCTCTCAAGCTCGTCTATTATCTCCATGGCCCTTACCTTTGGGGTGCCCGTTATGGAGCCGCCGGGGAACATGGCCCTGAGCGCAGTTGCAGGACCGATGCCGTCCCTGAGCCTGCCCCTGACCGTCGAGACCATATGATGCAGGTGGGGGTAGCTTTCCACTTCCGCGAACGAGCTTACTTCCACCGTGCCGGGGACGGAAATGACGCCGAGGTCGTTCCGTTCGAGGTCCACTATCATCACGTGCTCGGAGGCCTCCTTTGCGCTGGCCTTGAGCTCTTCTACAAGCTCGTTGTCTTCGGCCTCCGTTTTTCCGCGCCGCCTCGTCCCCTTTATGGGGCGAGTCTCTGCGACACCGTCCTCTATGCGCAGCAGGCACTCAGGGGAGTTGGAGACGATCTGGAAGTCCTTGAAGTCCATGAGCGCGGCGTAGGGCGCGGGATGCCTCTCTGAAAGCAGGAGGAAAAGGGCAAGGGGATCTCCGGCCCATTCGAAGAAGAGCCTCTGAGAGAGGTTTATCTGGTAGATGTCGCCGGCCCTTATGTACTCCTTCGCACATAGGACCGCCTTGACGTAATCATCGACCGTGACCTCCTGGCGCATCCCGCGCGCCTCCTCGACCTTCCTTTCAGGCACGGCTTTCGCCCCGGCGAGAAGCATCCGCCTGAACTCATCAAAGCCTTTTCCCTCTCCGGACGCCGAGACGAGGAACCCTTTCCCTTTTCCGTGGTCGTATATGAAAACAGGGCCGTAGAAACCAGCGATGCAGTCAGGTATGCCCGGGCCGCCCTCCTTCGCGTAGCCTCTGCCAGGTTCGATAACGTCTTTCAGGTCGTATGAGAAGTAGGCGGCAATGCCACCGTTGAACGGGAAGGGCCCTACGTTTACAGGCCCATCTTCCTCTTCGAGGACGGCGGATACGGCCTCGAACGGGTCGGCGTAAGCCCCGGGTCTGTTGTCCACGGACGTGACGCCCTTCTCGGTCCTTATGACCCTTTTCGGCCCGGCTGAAACGAATGAATAGCCCGGGCCCCGCGGGTTCCGGATGATAAACGCTCCCCCGAGCCCTTTCAGGGCAAGGTAAGCGCCTTCAGGACCGAGCCCCGGTATCTCCTCGACAATCATGTTTTTCATAGGTGACTCAGCATATATTTTTTCATTCTGCGGGTCAAGGCCGCGGTTTTTAAAAGAGTGAAATGAGAGGGCGGTTATAGTATTATTCGGTAAAGGGAACCGGTCTAAAGAATGAGCCTGTCCGGAAGACGATGATGGCGAGAAGAAAGACAAGGGAGATAAGGGTCGGCAGCGTAAGGGTCGGGGGCGACGCCCCGATAACCGTGCAGTCCATGACCAGCACGGATACCGCGGACGTGCGCTCGACGGTCGCCCAGATAAAGGAGCTCGAAGCGGCCGGCTGCGAGATAGCGCGGGTGGCTATTCCCGACATGATTGCAGCCAGGGCGGTCGGGGAGATAAAGAAGTCCATCTCCGTACCGCTTGTGGCGGACATCCATTTCGACTGGCGGCTCGCCCTGGCTTCCCTTGAGAGCGGGGCCGACTGCCTGAGGATAAACCCCGGGAACATCGGCTCAGAGGCAAGGACAAGGGAGGTCGTAAAGGCCGCCAGGGAGCGGGGCGTCCCGATAAGGATAGGCGTTAACGCGGGCTCGCTCGAAAAGGACATCCTTGCCAGGTACGGACACCCGGTTCCTGAAGCCCTCGTCGAGAGCGCCATGCGCCATGTCCGGATATTAGAGGACATGGGCTTCAGCGCCATAAAGGTCTCGCTCAAGGCCTCGAGCGTTCCGCTTACGGTCGCTAGCTACAGGCTCCTTGCCGAAAGAGTGGACTACCCTTTCCACATAGGCATAACCGAGGCGGGCACTCCATTCGCCGGGAGCATAAAATCCGCTGCAGGGCTCGGCATACTCCTTTCCGAGGGGCTTGGAGACACGCTGAGGGTCTCGCTTACCGGCGACCCGGTCGAGGAGGCAAGGGCGGGGTGGGAGATATTGAAGGCACTTGAGATACGCGAGCGCGGGGTCCGCATCATATCCTGCCCCACATGCGCGCGCCTCAAGTTCGACAGCATCGGGATCGCTGGCGAGGTCGAAAAAAGGCTCTCAAAGGTCACTGAGTCGGTCAAGGTGGCCATAATGGGCTGCGTGGTAAACGGCCCGGGAGAGGCGGTTGAGGCCGACATAGGCATTGCCGGGGGCGACCGTTCCGGCATGCTCTATGTCAAAGGCAGGCAGGTCGGCAAGGTCGCGGAAAAGGACATTGTCGAGAGGGTGGTCAAAGAGGTGAACAGGATACTTGACGAGAGAAGGGCTGACAGGCCCTGGATATCCAATACTGAATGAAATCCTTCACGCTCCACCAGAGGCTCCGTAAAGACACCTTTGAGATAGCCCGCCTGAGGCTCTCGACGCTCCTCCTTATGAACGACTCCTCCTTTCCCTGGATTATACTCGTCCCCATGCGCGTGTCGGTAAAAGAGCTTCACGAGCTTACAGCCGGGGACAGGGCTGTCCTTATGGAGGAGATAGCCGCCGCGTCAAGGGTGGTCGAGAATCTATACAGGCCCGATAAGATAAATATCGGCGCGCTCGGGAATATCGTCCCGCAGCTACATATCCACGTCATAGGGAGATGCACGGGCGACAGGGCGTGGCCAGGCCCTGCCTGGGGGAGCGGCGCTCCGGAGCCTTATTCGGAGGGCGCGCTCAAGGCCGCGCTCTCAAGGCTCCGGGAGGCCTTCGAGGACGAGAAAGGACCTTGCTGAACCGCGGGCGCTTTAAAAGCGCAGATGCAGGCAGGGGCTGAAGTCAGGGTCTGCGAGCCCGGCTGACTCGTTATTCACTTCCACGTGCTCAAGCCGGAACCTCCGGTCATTGAGGAGCGGCCAGACCGGGTATTCCCACATCTCTCCCGAAGCTGGCATAAGCCCCAGGTCAGTGCAGTCCTGCCTGAGGATTATCCCGGCTGCCTCAACGTATTTCCGCTTGAGTTCCGGCCTTGCCCTGAAGTAGATATCAGTCCTTTCCGCTGTAAGCACCGAGAACCCGTCATACGGAATGAGCGGACGCTGGTAATTGAAGAGCAGCCAGGGCAGGGACGCGGCCAAAAGCAGGGCCGCCGCAATGATTGCCATCTCGTCTCTTTTCGTGAATGAAAAGAGGACGCCTATGAGAGGGGCGGCAGCCACGAAAAGCGGCAGGTGCAGGCGGCTGTGCCAGGGCTGCCATCTCAAGAGGAGTGAAAAGAGGAGGAAACCGGCGACGAGGCAGAGCGAATAAATCAGCGCCGTCTTTTTCCCCGGCCGCTTCACCATGAACGGCAATGACGCGAGCGCGGCGATTATCAGAAGGAGGTGCGCCGGGTTTCCGTCAAGGTCCTCGTGAAGCTCGGTCCCTATGCGTAAGGCCGTCCCGCCCCAGGTGGTGGCCCTATCGTGCGGGTCCAGTCCCAGGACGCTGTGCGCGGAGAATACGGCGCCCTCTATTGCACGGTTTGCGCTCTGGAAAGGGAGGCCCATGTGGATGGCGGCGTTCCGTAGCAGATTCGAGGCGAGCGTCCCTGCCGAGAGCCTCGAGTTCATGTAGCTGAATTCAGGGCTCTCTGATTCGGAGCCAGGGCCCAGGGGGCTTCCGAATACAGCATGGTTCCGCAGATAATGCCCTGAGTTTACAATGAGCACCAGAGCGGCTATCAGGACCGCTGGCCCTATTAACGCCTTCCTGTGCCTTGAAGCGCCTTCGAGCACGAACCACGCGATAAAGGGGAGGGCGTATATGTAAGCGGTGCCCTTTGTGAGGACCGCAAGCCCCAGGGCCGCGCCGGCAAGGAAAGCCTTTTTGTAGCCGCCCTCCTTTGCGAAGAGCGCCCCCCAGTAGATGAACGAGACGAGCCAGAACGCAAGCACGTAGTCGTTCTGCGTGCTCGTCGACTGGAGTATGCCCATCGGAAGCGTCGCTGCCGCAAGCGCGGAGAAGGCCTGGCCCCGCGTTCCCAGCCCGAGCGTCTTTGCGATGAGGGAGACGCCTATGAGCGAACCGAGCATCGCGCCCCACTGGACGAGGTTGGCGAGGCTGTCGCCCCCGCCGAGCGCCATGATGTGCGCGATGACGAGCTCGGCCCCGGGATTGAGGTGTATCTGCCTGAGCACGTGAGTCGGATAGTGCGAGATGGACTGGTTCTGGACCCAGTGCATTACCCGGCTCATGTGATAGGTCATGGAGTCCCAGTTGTTCGGGGGAGAAAAGAGCGCGATAACGAGCGTGGCGGCAGCGATAAGCGCGACGCAGGCGATTGCGAATATTTCGGCCTTGCCGGGGCGTGCTGCCTCTTCCGCCCCGCGCTCTTTTTCGAAGCGCGGGTAGAAAAAGGCCGGGACGATGGAGACGGCGGCGAACATTCCCCATGATGCCGCGGTCCAGTGGTAATTGAAGGCGCGGAAAAGGCTCAGGATCTCGCTTGAGGCTACGAGCAGAAGGCCCCAGACGATTGACGCCCCGAGGAAAGACGCCCTGTTGCCAGAGCCGCTCCGGCGGAACCCGAGGAAGATGAAAAACCAGCAGGCCGCCGGCAATATGAGGAGGACCGGTTTCATCGTAGTTCCGGCCAGTCAGGCTATCACCTAAAGGCCACTGTTGTCAAACAGGGCGTCTTCCGTTCTCACCGGCTACGGCCTTCTTGACAACCGTGATGCCGGGAATAGACTGGAATAAGAGGCGATTTTTGTCCTTGCTTAAAGAAAGAGGGAGGTGCGCATGAAAGCGCTCGTATATTACGGCCCTGGAAAGAGGGCATGGGAAGAGAGGCCGAAACCTGAGATAAAGGACGACAAGGACGCAATTGTCAGGGTCACGAGGACCACCATCTGCGGCACCGACCTCCATATATTGAAAGGTGACGTGCCGGAAGTGGAAAAGGGGAGGATTCTCGGGCACGAAGGCATAGGCGTGGTCGAGGAGACCGGTAGCGGCATAAGGAATTTCAGGAAGGGCGACAGGGTGCTCATATCCTGCATCACCTCTGACGGCACCTGCGAATACTGCAAGAAGGGCATGTACTCGCATTGCGAAAAAGGAGGGTGGGTGCTCGGCCACACCATAGACGGCACCCAGGCCGAGTTCGTGAGGATACCTCACGCGGACAACAGCCTGTATAGCATACCCGAGGGCGTGAACGAGGACGCGCTTGTCATGCTCTCGGACGTATTCCCGACGGGTTTCGAATGCGGGGTGCTTAACGGCGAGATAAAGCCCGGGGACACGGTGGCCGTAATAGGCGCGGGCCCCATCGGCCTTGCGGCCCTCCTTACTTCCAAGTTCTATT
>DIDN01000094.1:499-11791 GCA_002418185.1 Deltaproteobacteria bacterium UBA5799 | reverse complement strand
AACGACCCATGAAAGGATTCCACCGTAAATGCTCCGGAACCTTTTCTTCTTGCTCCTGTTCCTGCAGCTCCTTTCAGCTCCTTCCCTTGCCCTCCAGAAGCTCGACCCGGTGGTCCTCAAGGCCGCCGTGGAGAATTCGCGCAGGGCGGAAGGAGGAAAGCTCGGCGACTACGCACTTTTCGACCAGGACGGGAAGCCTTTCATGCTGGGCGAGTACTTCGAAACTGGCAAGCCCCTTGTCCTGAGCTTCATATACACGAGCTGCCCCGAGGTCTGCCCCACCATAACATCGGAGCTCAAGAGGGCTGTCGACGGGGCAAGGGAGAAGCTCGGCGAGAGGTTCGAGGTCCTGACCATAGGCTTTGACGCGGCGAACGACACCCCGGAGCGCCTGAAGGAGTACGGGAAGCGCTTCACCGGGAGCTTCGAGGGCTTCAGGTTCGCCGGCGGGGACGCAGGGACGATAGAGAGGCTCCTCGCCGACGCAGGGTTCTTCCATTTCAGGCAGGACGACGGGAGCTTCGACCACATGGACATGGTGACCACCGTAAGGCCCGACGGGACCATATACAGGCAGGTCTACGGCATCCGTTCCCAGCCGCAGAACCTGGCCATGCGGATAGACGAGCTCGTAACCGGCAAGGCCGCCGTTCCGGGCTCGCTCACCCTCGTCGAGAGGATCAAGTTCTTCTGTTACAGGTACGACCCGCAGTCCGGCAAATACGTGCTCGACTACCCCGTGTTCGCCGGCATGGCCCTGCAGGCGCTGGTAATAGGGGCCATAATATACGCCGTATGGGGGAGAAGGATAGGCAGATGGCTGAAAAGGAAATAGGCGGGAAGGCGGGAGCAGCGCCGAAGACCGGAGGCGCGGGAGCGCCCGGGCCGAAGCGGGAGTTCTCGGGCGGGGCCGTCCAGTGGATGTGGCTCTGGGTGGAGGCGCAGGTGAACCGCCTGACCACCCCTGCATACAACCCGTTCTACTACCTCGGCGCCATAGGGGTGTTCTTCCTCTGGGTCATACTCGTCTCCGGCATATACCTCTTCCTCTTTTACAGCATCAGCGTAAAGGGCGCGTGGCTCTCGGTCCAGAACCTTACCGTGAACCAGTGGTACCTGGGCGGGGTCATGAGGAGCCTCCACCGGTACGCCTCCGACGGGCTCGTGCTCGTCATGCTGCTCCACGCCCTCCGCTGCTACATGCTCGACAGGCACGCGCACTGGAGGTGGGTCGCGTGGGTGTCCGGCATCGGCATAGCATGGGTCATAGTGACAGCAGGCATATTCGGCTACTGGATGGTGTGGGACCAGAGGGCGCAGCTCATAGCCACGCTCTCGGCGCACATGCTCGAGAACGTCCCCATCTTCGGCATACCCCTGAGCCTGAATTTCGCGAGGGCCGAGCACCTCACCGACCAGTTCTTCTACATAATACTCTTCATCCACTTCTCGTCCATCTTCTTCCTTTTCATACTCATGCTCGTCCACATAGTAAGGATTACGAGGGCGGTCATAAACCCGCCGAGGGCCCTGGCCTACGCGGTCATGGCGGTCCTCTTCGCCGTCTCCTTCATAAAGCCCGCGACGAGCGCGCCCCCTGCCGAGCTCGGCAGGCTCGTCGAGGCGGTCCCGTTCGACTGGTTCTATATGTTCATATATCCGCTGCTGGGGTACATGAGCGCCCACCAGCTCTGGGCCTTTATCGTCGCGGCTACGCTTATCGCAGCCGCCGTGCCGTGGCTTACCCGCTCAAGGAGCGGGCCTGCCGTACGTCTTACGCTGGAGAACTGCACGGGGTGCGAGCTATGCATGGAGGACTGCCCGTACCAGGCAGTTTACATGAGGAAGAGGACGGACGGGATGCCGTACCCGCTTGAGGCTGTCATAGTGCCCGAGCGGTGCGCAAGCTGCGGCATCTGCATGGGCTCCTGCGACTACAAGGCCCTTGACCTGCCGGACATGACGGAAGCCGACGTCAAGGCCAGGATACGGGACCTCTCAATGGAACTGAAGGAATCCGGGGAAGGCCCGGGCGTGCTTGTCTTCGCGTGCGCCAAGAGCGCAAAAATCGAGCACGCCGACGGCGGCAGGCTCAAGGGACGCGCATGGGCCGGGGTGGTGACGCTCCCCTGCATAGGCATGCTCCAGCCCTCCATGCTCTCGATACCGTTCGAGAAGTCGATAGGCCTCGACGGAGTCTTCGTGTCGAGCTGCCGCAAGGGCGACTGCCAGTACAGGAAAGGGGACGAGTGGTTCACCGGCAGGCTACACGGGTACAGGCCGCCGCTCGTCAGGAAATCGATAGACAGGTCCAGGGTACGGACCGTTTATCTGTCGTCAGCCGAGTCGGGCGAGTTCCTGAGGGGCCTGGACGAGTTCCGCTCCTCGCTCGCCGACAGGAGGAAATAGTAAGATGGTAATTATCCTGGTCACTCTCTTCGCGTTCCTCATCCCGGTCGCGTTCGTGCTGTGGAGGGAATGGAAGAAGGGGAAGGAAAAGGACGCCAGGGAGGGCGTCTCCGAAAGGAAAAGGGAGCCTGTGTCGGTCTCGTCGGTCGTGAGGGCGGCCGTTGTGCTTCTTGTGCTCCTCGCGCCGGTCTACTTCGCCTCGGACACCCCGTACGCCCATTACGGCCCGGAGGATTCGCTCCTCAAGGTCGCGTTCAAGCAGTCCGGGCAGAGGGTCGAGGACTGCGACGAGCGCGGTCTCGTGATGCAGGAGGGCGAGAGGTACAGGGGAGAGCTGAGGGACGCGAGACAGGTGCAGATGGACATTGCCAGGCTCGCCAAGTGCTCGCGCGAGAGGCACCCGATAATGATCGAGGTATACATAGACGGCGAAAAGGCGCTGGACGAGTCCTATGCGCCGACCGGACTAAAAAAGGACATGGCCTCCTATATCTACCACGAGCTTGGCTTGAGACCCGGCGAGCGGAAGATAAAGGCGCTAATGTACAACTCCGGGTCAAGGGAAAAGCCCGCCTATACGCTTGAAGAGACCGTCGAAGTCGCCCCGGGCGACGTGAAGGTCATCTGGTTCAGCGACAAGTCCCGGAACCTCGCGCTCGATTAGCCAGGGGGTCGGAGTAATTCAGGCTGGAAAGCTATTGAGAGGACCTTTTTTGTAAAAAAGCCCTTCCAGCCTGTCGCTCCCGTCCCCTTTCGTCCCGCCTTTGCAGAAATTCCTTTGTAAAATGGCATTTTAGGTTATAATACCGGGTAGTTACGCCAGCTCCGCGCTCATGCGCAGCCTGCGCCTGCCTGCGCGTGAACGCCGGCCTATCGAGAGGGGTTTAATGAGAATCGGTATCAGGGTCAAGCTCCTCATCTTCGCCGCACTTGTCTGGGCCGTTATCTTCGGCATCTATAGCATATACATATACCAGGAGAGGATCGCCCAGACCCAGAGGATGGCCCACATGACCGCGAGCTATCTTACGAGGGAGCTCGCCGCCGGGCGGCAATACTATACCTCTACCGTCGTCAGGAAGGCCCTTGATGCAGGCCTTTCTGTGTCGAGCTCGTACCTTAACGAGGAACGGGCCATACCGCTCCATCTGACGTTCCTCAAGGAGTCTTCGAGCGGCCTCGCCTCCGAGGGGGTCTTCCACATGGAACTCGTGAGCCTCCGTCCCGTGAACCCGGCCAACCTTCCAAAGGACGACTTCCAGAAGGAGGCCCTTAACAGGTTCGACAAGGGCGCGGCAGCCGAGTTCTATAAGTTCGAGGAGTACAAAGGGAAGAGGTCGATAAGGTACATGCTGCCGGACGTGGCCACCTCCCAGACCTGCGTTGAATGCCACAACAGCCACGCCGCGAGCCCGAAGAAGGACTACAGGATAGGGGACGTTACCGGCGGGCTCGAGGTCGTAATACCCATAGAAACCGAGCTTGCGGCGGCCATGAACGACATATGGCGCTCCATAGCCTTCGGTTTCGTGGTTATCCTGACCATGGGCCTTGTCGGCCTCGCCTTTATAAGGAAAGTCGTGACCTCGCCCATACTGTCGCTCGTCGAGACGACAAGGCACCTCGCCTCAGGCGACCTCACGGGCAGGGCCGAGGTGGACTCCGACGACGAGATAGGCGACCTCGGCGGCCAGATGAACGAGGTCGTAAGGAACCTCCACAGGATGATAGAGGACATGAGGCGCACCTCTGACGAGGCGACCGGCATCTCCAAGAGGGTGGCGGAGATGAGCAGTTCCGTGCTGGAGGGCTCGAACGCCCAGGGAGCGGCCCTCGATTCCATAGGCGCCAACATGGGCGGCATAAACGCATCTATATCCGGCATAGCCAACTACACAGAGGTCCTCGCCAAGTCGCTCGAAAAAGGCTCCATTTCGGTCCTCGATCTCGGGGCGAGCATAAACGAGGTCGTCGACAGCATGGAGGCGCTCTCGATGAGCGTGGACGAGACCTCGGCGTCCACGAAGGACATGTCCTTCTCGATAAAGGACGTTTCCGAGAGCATAGAGAGCCTGTCGTCCGCGGTAACGCAGGTGTCGTCGTCGATAACGCACATAAGCGCGAGCATCAGGGAGGTGGAGGCGAACGCCGCCGAGGCCTCCATGTTCGCGGAAGAGGTCATAAAGGACGCCAGGGCCGGCATGGAAACGGTCGAGTCGACTATCGACGGGATCCTGAAGACAAAGGAGATTACGAGGGAGTCCACGCATATTATAAACAGCCTCTCTGAAAGGATTAAAGAAATCGGCAAAATTCTCGATGTGATACAGGAGGTGGCTGAGGAGACGAACCTTCTGGCGCTTAACGCCGCCATAATCGCGGCCCAGACCGGCGACCACGGCAAGAGCTTCTCGGTCGTGGCGAACGAGATAAAGGACCTGGCCGAGAGGGCCTCGACCTCCGCAAAGGAGGTCTCGGAGATAATCCACGCGGTTGAGATAGAGTCCGACAGGGCCGTAAACTCCATGGAGCGGGGCTACCTGAGCGTCGAGGAGGGCGTAAAGCTCTCGATGAAGGCCGGGGAGGGGCTCGAGAAGATACTGGGGAGCGCCCAGCGCTCCACCACGAGCGTACGCCAGATAGCCGCAGCCTCCGAGCTCCAGGCCAGGGAGAGCCGGATGGTGGCCGAGACCACCGAGAAGCTGGCCGAGATGACGAGGAGGATCGTGAACGCCACCCACGAGCACGCCAGGGGGAGCGAGCTCATAAACAAGGCGACCGAGCGCATGTCCGACATAACCTACAGGGTCAAGGCCTCCACAAAGTCGCAGGCCGAGTCCACGCGCCAGATAACCTCCACGATAGGCGACGTAAACAGGATGGTCGCCTATATAAACGACGTCATAAAGGAGCAGAGCAGAAATACCACGAAAGTCCTCGAGGCCCTTGACGCCGTAAGGAAGGTCTCCTTCGAGAACATCGAGAGGGCGGTCGCAGCGGACAGGGCCGTCGAGGAGCTTGCCAGGCTCGACCGCGAGATGACCGAGCGGGTAAAGAGGTTCAAGCTCAAATAGGGCCTGATTTCAGCGCCTTACTCTCACGGAAACCGGGGCCTGCGGGCCTTAAAAGGGCTTGCAAGGGTGGGGGCGATACCTTATAATACTCTAAGTTTGCTATAAAAGACGCCTTTTTGCGTTCAAAGCCCCTAAAAAGGGCTCCGGCCTAAGCAAACCTGCCTTGATTTGAAAAGCTTCTCAGCTGGCGGCATTGCTCGAAAAACGGACATGGGCTTGACCTGCGGCCCGGAAGTCAGAGCGCTGCGAGAGTGGCGGAATCGGCAGACGCGCCAGACTTAGGATCTGGTGGGCAACCATGGGGGTTCAACTCCCCCCTCTCGCACCAGTTTCTCGGGTTTCAGAAATCTCATATAGAACAGGGAAGGGTAAGATGCAGAACATCAGAGTGGAAGTCGAGGATTTGACCCCGGTAAAGAAGAAGCTCGCCATCTCGGTGCCCGCCGAGACGGTAAAGAAGGAAATTGACGCGGCCTACCGCTCGATAAAGTCCACGGCGAACGTAGCCGGGTTCAGGAAGGGCTCGGTGCCGCTGAACATCATCAGGGCCAGGTTCGGGAGCCATGTCCAGGAGGACGTGACGAGGAAGCTCATAGAATCGACATACCCCCATGCCCTTGAAGAGAAGAAGCTGATGCCGGTCGAGGCGCCGAATTTCGAGCTCAAGACCGAAAAGGTAAGCGAGGACAGCGATTTCGCTTACACGGTGACCGTCGAGGTCCAGCCGACTGTCGAGATAGGCGGCTATAAGGGGATGGAGCTCAAAAAAGAAGAGGTAACGGTCACCGACGAGGACATTGAAAGGGGCCTGAACAACCTATGCAAGGCTGCCGGCGAGTGGGTCGAGACCGACAGGAGCGCGGAGGCCGGCGACATGGTGGTCATCGATTTCGAGGCGTTTCTCGGCGGTGAGCCGATAAAGAACGGAAAAAGCTCGGATTACGGGTGTATAATAGGTGAGAAGGCGCTGCTTCCCGGCTTTGACGAGTCCTTGAAGGGCGCCAGGAAGGGCGAAAAAAGGGAGTTTGACGTCAAGTTCCCGGAAAATTACAGCGAAACGAGCCTGGCCGGGAAGACCGGGCTCTTCAAGACCGTCGTCAAGGCCGTAAAGGAGAAAGGTACCCCGGAGATAAACGACGAGTTCGCCAAACAGCTGGGCCTTGAGAACGTCGAGGCGCTACGCGCAAAGGTAAGGGAAGAGATAGAGAAGCACAAGCAGAACGACGCCAAGGAGCGCCTGAAGACCGAGATACTCACGAAGCTCATAGAGAAGCACCGGTTCGAGGTGCCCCAGGCGCTCGTGGACAGGTACCTGCGGATAATACTCGGCAGGGTCGTCGAGAACATGAACGCCGGGGTCATAGCTCCGGAGGACAAGGGGCTCGACATAGAAAAGCTCAAGGAGAAGTACACGTCCGCGGCAATAAGGTCGGTCAGGGAGGACATAATACTCGACTACATTTCAGCGAAGGAGCAGGTCGACGCGAGCTCCCTCGAGGTGGAGGACGCGGTAAGGAACATAGCGGCCCAGAGGGGCGTGTCGTACGAGTCCCTCATGGCCAGGATAGAAAGGGAAGGCGCCCTCCAGGTGATAAGGGACGGGCTCAGGCACGAGAAGGTATTCGATATAATCATAGAGGCGAGCAAGCCGGCCCAGTAATCGGGCGGGCAAATAAAATAACTGGAGGGGTAAATGCTTGTCCCTATCGTAGTCGAGCAGACGGGCAGGGGAGAGCGGTCGTACGATATCTACTCGAGGCTCCTGAAGGACAGGATAATCTTCCTGGGGAGCGGCGTTGACGACAACATCGCGAACCTCATAGTGGCGCAGCTCCTTTTCCTCGAGTCCGAGGACCCGGAAAAGGACATACACGTCTACGTGAACTCCCCGGGGGGGCTCGTAACCGCCGGGCTCGCGATCTACGACACCATGCAGTACGTTAAGCCCGACGTCTCTACCATCTGCATCGGGCAGGCTGCGTCGATGGGGGCTCTCCTCCTTGCGGGCGGCGCGCCCGGAAAGCGCTACGCGCTCCCGCACTCCAGGATACTCATACACCAGCCGCTTGGCGGCGCGCAGGGCCAGGCCACGGACATAGACATACAGGCCAAGGAGATACTGAGGGTAAGGGAAGAGCTCACCGCCATAATGGCCAAGCACACCGGCCAGCCGCTCGACAGGATACACAGGGACACCGAGCGCGACTTTTTTATGACTGGGCAGCAGGCGGTCGAGTATGGTATAATTGACAAGGTCATAGAGAAGAGAGTAGCAATTGAAGCCAAGCCGAAATAGGGATAAATAACGCGGGTTTCGGCCAAAGAATGGTCGGAGGAGAAGATGTCGATCAACAAGAAAAGCGGAAGCTACCTGACCTGCTCGTTCTGCAGCAAGGGGCAGGATGAGGTGAGGAAGCTCGTGGCCGGGCCCATGGTGTACATATGCGACGAGTGTATCGAGCTCTGCAATGACATCATAGCCGAGGAGTACGAGAAGGAGGAGTTCAAGAAGAGGGAACATACCATTCCCAAGCCCGCGGAAATTAAGAACATCCTCGACGAGTACGTGATAGGCCAGGAGCACGCGAAGAGGGTCCTCTCCGTCGCGGTGCACAACCATTACAAGAGGATCGAGTCCAAGGTGTCCCTCGGGAACGTGGAGCTGCAGAAGTCCAACATACTCCTCGTCGGCCCGACCGGCTCCGGGAAGACGCTCCTTGCGCAGACCCTCGCGAAGATACTGAACGTGCCCTTCACCATAGCCGACGCGACCACGCTCACAGAGGCGGGCTACGTCGGCGAGGACGTGGAGAACATAATACTCTCCCTTCTGCAGAACTCCGAGTACGACATCGAGAGGTGCCAGAAGGGCATAGTCTACATAGACGAGATCGACAAGATATCGAGGAAGAGCGACAGCCCCTCCATAACAAGGGACGTCTCCGGCGAGGGCGTGCAGCAGGCGCTCCTGAAGATAATCGAGGGGACGGTCGCGAACGTGCCTCCCAAGGGAGGACGCAAGCACCCGCAGCAGGAGTTCCTGCAGGTGGACACCACCAACATACTCTTCATCTGCGGCGGGGCGTTCTCGGGCCTGGATTCCATAGTGGCCCAGAGGGTGGGGAAGAGGGCCGTGGGTTTCAGCACGGACGAGACGAAACAGAAGGAAGTGGACACGAGCTACACCAAGCTCATGCACCAGATAGAGCCCGGGGACTTCCTCAAATACGGGCTCATACCCGAGTTCATGGGCAGGCTCCCGGTTACGGCGGTCCTCGACGAATTGAACGAGAAGGACCTGGTGAGGATACTTACCGAGCCCAGGAACGCGCTCATAAAGCAGTACCAGAAGCTCTTCGAGTTCGAGAACGTGAAGCTCAAGTTCACTGACAGCGCCCTCGCGGCGGTCGCGAAGGAATCGATGAGGAGGAAGGCGGGGGCAAGGGGCCTGCGCGCCATCCTCGAGAACGTGATGCTCGATACGATGTACGAGCTGCCTTCGCAGACCAACATCAAGGAGTGCATAATCAACGAGGACGTTATCTTCGACAAGGCCAAGCCCATCATTGTCTACGGCAACAGGGCTGAGACGGCCTGAAAACCCGCCTGAATCCGGCGTCTTCTGAGTTTTTCCGACAGACGGGCCGCCTGAAAGAAAGAGGCGCCCGGTTACGGGCAGCAGATGTCCTGGCCCGACCCGACCCAGGCCGGAGATTCCAGAGATGCTGTCCTTTTTAAAGGGAGGAAGTAATTTGAAGAAAGACAGGATGATAGTCCCGCTAATACCGTTAAGGGACATAATAATATTTCCGTACATGGTAGTGCCGCTATTCGTGGGAAGGGAGAAGTCCATAAAGGCCCTCGAGCTCGCGATGGGGTCTGAGAAGTCCATACTGCTCGCCGCCCAGAAGAAGGCCAAGACCGAGGAGCCCGGCCAGGACGACATATACGAGGTCGGAACGCTCGGCACCATACTCCAGCTCCTCCGGCTCCCGGACGGCACGGTAAAGGTGCTGGTCGAGGGCAAGAAGAGGGCGAAGATAAAGGAGTACGTCTCCGAGGACGACTGCTTCATGGTGGCGGTCGATGAGGTCGACGAGGTCATAGACGAGACCGTCGAGACCGAGGCCCTCACAAGGTCGGTCATAAAGTCGTTCGAGGCCTACGTGAAGTTCAACAAGAGGGTCCCGCCCGAGATGCTCATGAGCGTTTCCTCGATAGAGGACCCGGGCAGGCTCGCTGACACGATATGCTCGCACCTGACCATCAAGATAGAGGACAAGCAGGCGCTCCTCGCCCTCCCGAGCCCCACAAAGAGGCTCGAGAGGCTCTACTCCATAATGGAGAGCGAGATCGAGATACTCGAGGTGGAGCAGAAGATCCGCCAGAGGGTGAAGCGCCAGATGGAGAAGACCCAGAAGGAGTACTACCTCTCCGAGCAGATGAAGGCCATACAGAAGGAGCTCGGCGAGAAGGACGACCTGAAGGGCGAGATACAGGAGTTCGAGGATAAGCTCAAGACCAAGAAGATGTCCAAGGAGGCGACGAAGAAGGCCAAGCAGGAGATAAAGAAGCTCCGCCTCATGTCTCCGATGTCTGCGGAGGCCACCGTCTCCAGGAACTACATTGACTGGCTCCTCTCGCTCCCCTGGGAGAACGCCACTGACGAGAAGAAGGACATAACCGAGGCCGAGAAGGTCCTGGACGAGGACCACTACGGGCTGAAGGCCGTGAAGGAGAGGATAATCGAGTACCTCGCGGTAAGGGGCCTCGTGGACGAGATGAAGGGGCCGATACTCTGCCTCGTCGGCCCTCCGGGCGTCGGTAAGACATCGCTTGCCAAGTCCATAGCCAGGGCCACCGGCAGGAACTTCGTAAGGCTGTCGCTCGGCGGCGTGAAGGACGAGGCCGAGATAAGGGGCCACAGGAGGACCTACATAGGCTCCATGCCGGGCAAGATTGTGCAGTCGCTCAAGAAGGCGGGCTCCAACAACCCCGTATTCCTCCTCGACGAGGTGGACAAGATGAGCCACGACTTCAGGGGCGACCCGGCGAGCGCGCTTCTCGAGGTATTGGACCCCGAGCAGAACCACACGTTCAGCGACCATTACCTGGACTGCGACTACGACCTTTCGAAGATAATGTTCATAACGACCGCCAACTCGGTGCAGGGCATCCCTTATCCGCTCCTCGACAGGATGGAGCTCATAAGGATACCGGGCTACACCGAGCTTGAGAAGCTCCACATAGTGGAGAGGTTCCTGCTCCCGAAGCAGCTCAAGCTGCACGGCCTCACCGCGTCGAACCTGGACATGGGGAAGTCCACCATCCTCATGCTCGTAAGGAGGTACACGAAGGAAGCGGGCGTAAGGAACCTCGAGCGCCAGGTAGCGGCCATATGCAGGAAGGCGGCCAAGGAGATCCTGAAGAAGGGCCTGAACGCGAAGGTTACTGTCTCTGCCAGGTCGCTTTCAAGGTACCTGGGGGTGCCTCCCTACCGATACGGCACGGTGGACAAGACGAACGAGGTCGGCATGGCAACGGGCCTTGCCTGGACCGAGGTGGGAGGAGAGCTCCTTGTAATAGAGGTCGCCCTGGTTCCGGGAAAAGGCAAGCTCATAATAACCGGCAAGCTCGGAGAGGTGATGCAGGAGTCCGCGCAGGCCGCCATGACCTACGTCAGGAGCCGCGCAACCGAGCTCGGCCTTGAAAAGGACTTCTACCAGAAGCTTGATATTCACATCCACGTCCCCGAGGGCGCCATACCCAAGGACGGGCCGTCCGCAGGCATCACCATGGCGACCGCGCT
>DIDN01000094.1:0-455 GCA_002418185.1 Deltaproteobacteria bacterium UBA5799 | reverse complement strand
GCGACCGCGCTCGTCTCGGCGCTTACGAGGATACCGGTCAGGAAGGACGTTGCGATGACCGGCGAGATAACGCTACGCGGGAAGGTCCTGCCCATAGGCGGCCTCAAGGAGAAGCTCCTGGCCGCGCACAGGGCCGGAATACCGATGGTCCTCATACCCGGCGAGAACGAGAAGGACCTCAAGGAGATACCGCGCCAGATACTCAAGAAGGTCAAGACAGGTATCGTCGAGCACATGGACGAGGTGCTCATAAAGGCCCTGGACGCGAAGACCAGGGAGGAGATATTCAAGGTCAAGGCCGTCGAGAAGGCGGTCGACCCCGAGCCTCCAGCCGAGCCTCCCGCGCCCGTGGCCGGAGACCTCGTAAGGCACTGAGACTCCGAATCTCCTTGACAGGGGAGAGCGAAACTGATAAATATTTGAATCCCCCACCGAAAGGCGGGGGATTCAGTTTG
>DIDN01000021.1 GCA_002418185.1 Deltaproteobacteria bacterium UBA5799 | reverse complement strand
GGCCCTGTTCAGGTAATTTGTTTGCCTGGATTGAATGCAGGCGAAGGAAGTCCCGGAGCGTGGCTCGTAAGAAAGGACCTCAAGTTTCGAAGGCATACAGCAAGGTGGAAGAGCCCGAGGACTTCCAGTTGAGGAACGAGGCCTCGATACATCGAGGCTCAACAGCTACTGGGGCCTGAGGCGCACCATAATAGAATACGACAGCAGGCCCCCGGAAAGCATTAAAGAAACGGACGTCTGCTGGATACTTGAGCGTCCAGTACACTTTTTAATCAGGCTGGACGGCCCGGCAAGGACTTTTACCTCCGCTGGACCGTCTTTTTTTATGCATGGATAGGTGTACGGAATTATTGTATCCTTTATATTCTCAACGATTTCGGAGGTTTTCAGGTGAGTCTTTCTGTATTTTTATTTTTCGTCGCAGGGCTTTTTCTCCTTATACTGGGGGCCGAGATGCTGGTCAGGGGCTCCTCGAGGATCGCGTCCTTCCTCGGCATATCCCCTCTGATAATCGGCCTCACGGTCGTCGCCTTTGGCACGAGCTCGCCAGAGCTCGCCGTAAGCGTCAAATCCTCTCTGGCGGGACAGGCCGACATCGCGGTCGGGAACGTGGTGGGGAGCAACCTGTTCAACATCCTCTTCATACTCGGCCTCTCCGCCGTGATAACACCGCTCGCGGCGTCGCGCCAGCTCATAAGGCTCGACGTCCCGGTCATGATCGGCGTCTCCGCGCTTTTTTTCGTCTTCGGGCTTAACGGCACTATAAGCAGGGCCGAGGGGGCTCTCCTCACGGCGGGGTTCGTCCTGTACACCGGGTTCCTCGTATACCTGGGCCGGAAGGAAAACGGCCAGACCGACGAGTTCAGGGAGGAGTTCTCCTACAAGAGGGGCCGGTCGGCGGCACGGGACTGGGCAGTAAACCTGGTCATTGCGGTTTCAGGGCTGGCGCTCCTGGTCCTGGGGTCGAGGTGGCTGGTGGACGGCGCGGTCCAGATGGCGAGGGGCCTCGGCATAAGCGAGCTGATAATCGGGCTCACCATCATATCAGCCGGCACTTCCCTGCCGGAGGTCGCGACTTCCGTGATGGCGAGCATAAAGGGCGAGCGGGACATCGCGGTGGGGAACATCATCGGGAGCAACATCTTCAACATACTCTCGGTCATGGGGATAACGAGCCTGGTGTCCGCGCACGGAGTAGCCGTGCCGGAGGGCGCGCTCCTCTTCGACATCCCGGTGATGCTGGCGGTCTCTGCCGCCTGCCTGCCCATACTCTTCACGGGCTACACGATAGCCCGGTGGGAGGGCGCGCTATTTCTCGCGTACTACGTCCTCTACACCGCGTTCATCTTCCTCAACGCCACGGGGCACTCCTCCCTTCCGGCGTTCAAGTTCGCAATGGGCGCGTTCGTCATACCGCTTACGGTCGTAACGATAGGCGTCCTCACGGCAAGGGCGCTCCTTGCGCGTGGGAAAGCGGCGCGGGGAGAGTCATAGTCCCGGCGGACGGCCATCCTTTACCTCAAAAGACCGCCGCAGCCTTCTCAAGTAGCGACAGGAGAGGCGCCGGGTAGACGCCCAGGAATACCAGTAGGAGAGTCAGGGTCCCGAGGGCGACGCTCCCCGCGAGCGGCAGGCCAGGCAGGGGGGCCGCGGCTTCCCCGTATGCGGGCGAGAAGAGCGCGATTATTATCCTGAGGTAGTAGTAGACGGAGATGGCGCTGTTCACCACCAGCGCGATTACGAGGAACCAGAGGTCTTCTCCCACCCCGGCTCCCGCGACGAAGAGCTTACCCAGAAAACCCGCCGTGAGCGGCATGCCCGCGAGCGAAAGGAGCATGGCTGTAAAGGCCCCGGCAAGCCAGGGGCGCTGCCAGGCAAGGCCCCTGTATTCCGTTATGGAGTCAAGCTCCTTCTCCTTTCCCGAAAGGAGCGCCACGGCCCCGAACGCCCCGATAATCGAGACGAAGTACGCGGCCAGATAGTAGCCTGCCGCCACCGTGCCGGGCCGCCCGCCCGCAAGGAACGCGACAAGGATATACCCTATGTGCGCGACGGAGGAATACGCGAGGGTCCGCTTGACGCTCTTCTGGAAGAGGGCGAGGATGTTCCCGGCGAACATGGACGCCACGGCTATGGCCGTGAAGACGGTGAAGAACGGCCCGATGGCGAAGGAGCCTGTCTGGAGGAAATAGCGGAGGATGATTACCGCCACCGCGCCCTTTGATACCGATGCAAGGAAAGCGCCCACGGGCGCGGGCGCCCCTTCGTACACGTCGGGCGCCCACATGTGGAAGGGCGCCGCCGCGAGCTTGAAGCCCGCGGCAACGGTTATCATGGCGAGGCCCGCGAAAAGGAGCGGGCCCGCGCCGGCGCCTGCGCGCATTGCGATCCGGGAAAACTCCATTGTGCCCAGCTCGGTGTAGACGAGCGCCATGCCGAAGACCAGGAAAGACGAAGCGACTCCCGCCAAAATGAGGTATTTGATGCTCGCCTCGTTGGCGTGCGGGCCCAGGAAATAGGCGATGAGCACGTAAAGTGAGACGCCGAGTATCTCAAGCCCGAGGAAAAATGAGGCGAAGTGCACCGAGGAGGCGAGCACGATTGCGCCGAGCGTTCCGATAATGAGGACTATGTAGAACTCCGCGAGCCCGCCCTCGCGGCCCGCGTTGTATCCGTATGAGAGAAGGGTTACGGCGAGCGCCGCTCCGAGGAGTAGCCCGGTAAAGAAGAGCGAGTACGCGTCGACAGAGAAGAGCGCCGTAACCGCCCTCGGCGCAGCCTTCGAGGCAGGCGCGAGGGATGCGAGGGCAAGCACGAAGCCGCAAGCGGCAAGCGCCGCGTTAAAGGCGTGGCCTGTGCGGAAGGCGGCAAGGACGGTTGCCGCGACCGCCGCTATCGTCAAGACCAGTATGGGAAGGACCGCAATGAAATCCGCTATGCTCATTTACCCTGTTGCCTCCCCCGCATTTCCTCCGGACCCTCCCCCGCACCATGCCGGGCGAGGCCCGGAGGGCGCCCGCTTTTTTCACGGCCAATCCGCCCGGCGACTCCGGTAACCGCCTCCCTCTCGATTTCGCTCCCGGTCGGCATCGATGCAGCGGTTCCAATCCCGGTCCTCTCGAAAAAAGGCCCCGGAAAGAGGCCGAGCCAAAGGAGCACGGCGGCCATGGAGGCGAGGGTCGCCGCCTCCCTTCCCCCGATATCCGCTATGCCCGCCTCGGGCGGCGCCGGGCCGTGAAAGACCTTTTGTATTATCCAGAGCGAGTAGACCGCCGACGCGATGAGGCCGAGCGCGGCAAAGACCGCTGCAGCCGCGTTTACCCTGAACGAGCCGAGGAGCACCAGGAACTCGCCGATGAAGTTGCCGAGTCCGGGGAGGCCGAGGGAGGCAAGGGCGAAAAAGAGCGCAGCCCCGCCCATCTTCGGGGCGGAGGACCAGAACCCGCCCATCCTCCCGATATCGAGCGTGTGCGTCCTTTCTTCAACGGCGCCCGCGATGATGAAGAGAGCGCCTGTGGACGCGCCGTGGCATACCATGAGGACGAGCGCGCCGTTAAGGGCGAGCCCCTCCCACGCGAATATGCCGAGGAGCACGAAACCCATATGGCTTATGCTCGTGTAGGCGATAAGCCTCTTGAGGTCGGTCTGCCCCAGGGCCAGCACCGCTCCGTAGATTATCCCGACGACGGCCAGGACATGGACCACAGGCGCTATCGTTGCCGCCGCGTCCGGGAAGAGCGGGAAAAGAAAGCGGATCATGCCGTATGCCCCTGTCTTGAGGAGGAGGCCGGCAAGGACCACGCTCCCGCCGGTCGGCGCCTCGGAGTGGGCCTCGGGCAGCCATGTGTGGAAAGGGATTGCGGGCAGCTTTACCGCGAACGCCGCCAGGAAGCCGAGCATCAGCCAGAACTCGGTTGCCAGGCCCATCGGGGTGCCGAGCAGGTCCGCGTAATCGAATGAGTAGCGGCCCGTCTCCGTTCCGTGGACGAAATAGAGTCCCAGGATGGAGGCGAGCATAAGGAGGCTCCCGGCCTGCGTGAATATGAAGAACCTGAGCGCGGCCCTGTAACGCCCCTCGCGCCCCCATACGGCCACCATGAAGAACATGGGGACGAGCATCAGCTCCCAGAAGACGTAGAAGAGGAGGAGGTCGAGAGAGAGGAACGCCCCCATCACGCCGGCGATTACGGACATGAGGCAGAGGTGAAAAAAGCCCGTCCTCTCCCTTATGCCGCTCCAGGAGGCCGCGACAGCCGCCATGCCCAGAAAGGCCGTAAGGAGGGCGAGTGCGAGGCTCAAGCCGTCGGCGGCGAGGTGTATGCCTGCTCCTATCACCGGTATCCATTCGATGCGGATTTCGGCAAGCCACCGGCTTCCGGCCGGTCCTCCGTCCAATAGCGTAAGCAGGAGCACCAGGTCCAGGGCAAGGGCCGAAAGGGAAACCCAGCGCGGGAAGGCGCTCCCGAGCCTGCCCGAGAGCCAGGCCGCCAACCCGCCAAGGAGAGGTATGACGACCGCCCATACGAGTATCATATGAAGACCATCGCCCCGAGCGCAAGGAGGGCCCCGAGCGCCATCCCGGCAGCATAACGCCTCACCTGGCCGGACTGGGTCTTTACGAGGAGCCCGTTAAGGCGCTCAGCCAACCTGACGGCCCCGGCATAGGGCGCGTCGATTATATCCGCTCTTCCGGCGCGGGCAGCCAGTTGATACGGGCGAACGAATAGCCTCTCGTAGAGCCAGTCAAAGCCCCAGCCGGAGCCGAGGAACCGATGGAGAACCGCGCCGGGGCCGCTTCCCGCAAGCCTTTCAACGATCCCCCGTTTCCCAAGATAGAGCAGGCAGGCCGCTGCTGCCCCGAGCAACGGGACCAGGGACGAGAGTATGCCGGCCCAGCGATGCCCAACAGGCGGTGCAGCCTGGGAAGCTGGCAGCACCGCCTCCAGGAAGGACGGCACGCCGAAGAACCCGGCAAGGAGCGAGAGCGCTGAAAGGGCGACGAGCGGCAAGGCGGCCTTTAAGCCCGTACGCCTTTTGACGTCCGCCCCGGCCTCCCCGAAAAATACGAGGAAGACCATGCGGAATGCATAGAGCGCGGTAACGAATGCCCCGATTATGCCAGCGCCCCAGAGAAGGGTCCCGCCTCCGGCCAGCGCCCCTTCGAGAATGAGGTCCTTGCTGTAATAACCGGCGGTTACAAGGGGGAGCGCCGAGAGCGAGGCCGCGCCTGCAAGGAAGGTCCAGAAGGCGAGCGGAAGCCTCGACCTCAAGCCGCCCATCCTCCTCATATCGTGCTCGCCTCCGAGCGAAATGATGACCGCCCCTGCGGAGAGGAACAGGAGGGCCTTGAAGAACGCGTGCGTCATGAAATGGAATATCGCGGCCTGCCAGGAGCCGACCCCGAGCGCAAGGAACATGAACCCGACCTGCCCCATGGTAGAGTAGGCAAGCGACCTTTTCAAATCATGCTGGACAAGGGCGCTGAACGCCGATATTAGTAGCGTTGCCGCGCCGAGGGCCGCCACGAGGTCCATTACCCACGGAGCAAGCGCGAAAAGTACGTGGGTGCGGGCTATGATGTACACCCCGGCGGCGACCATGGTGGCCGCGTGGATGAGGGCGCTTACCGGGGTCGGGCCCGCCATGGCGTCCGGAAGCCATGTCTGAAGCGGCGCCTGCGCCGATTTGCCGAGCGCGCCCGCGAGCACCAGAAGCGCAGCTGCCGCTGCAAGCCGCCCCCCCTGCCACTCGGAGGCGGCCCCCTCCATTACTGCCGTGATATCGAGCGTCCCGAAGCTCGCCGCAAGAAGGATTATGCCTATTACAAAGGCCGTGTCCCCGGCCCTGGTCATGATAAAGGCCTTCCTGGCCGCGTACCCGTTGTTGGCCTCCCTGTACCAGAACCCGATGAGGAGGTAGCTGCAAAGCCCCACCCCCTCCCAACCCAGATAGAGGAAGAGGAGGTCGTCGGCAAGGACGAGCACGAGCATCGCTGCGACAAAGAGGTCCATGTACGCGAAAAAACGCGAGTAGCCCTCGTCCCCTTCCATGAACTCGGCGGAGTAGACGAGGATGAGGAATGCCGTGAAAGTTACGACCGCCGCCATCGTAAGGGAAAGGGCGTCGAGCCTGAGCGCGGCCCCGGCCCTGAACCATCCGAGATCCACCCACGTCCAGAGGCCCTGGACGTGGAATCCCTCCGGAGGAGGCGCGCTCATGAAATCGACCCCGGCAGCGAGTACGGCAAGGGCCGACAGGCCCACAGTGCCGCCCCCGATGGCGGCGGAAACCCTTGCCGGAATAGAGCGGCCTAAAGCGGCAAGCAAAATGGACCCGGCAAGGGGGAGCGCGGGTATGAGCCATAGGAATTCTTTCATGGCACCTCTAAAAATCAGGGATTTTTCCCGCATCAAGGAAGGCCCGGGAATAAAAAGCGGATCATGTATGACAATATGCGAGCATTTTTATTCACGTAACCACCCAGAGTCCGGGGAAAAGATAAATTTTCAAAGGTTGCCTCATCCCTATCCTTTCAGGCTGCTCGCCTTGTCCACGTCAAGGGTGCCCGTCCTGTGGAAGAACCTGAAGATGACGGCAAGGGCCACAGAGACCTCCGCAGCCGCGAGCGACAGTATGAAGACGAACATGACCTGGCCGTCCGGCTCCGCCCACCTGTACCCGGCGGCTATGAAGGCCATGCCGGCGGCATTGAGCATCACTTCGATGGACATGAGGACGTAGACCATGTTCCGCCTGACGAGCACGCCTGTAAGGCCCAGCGCAAAGAGCACCGCCGCCAGGCCCAGCGCGTATTCAGCCGGTACGGTAGCCATATTGCCTCCCTATTTGCGCCCGATGTGGTATGCCCCGAGGAGGCCCACAAGGAGGAGTACCGATGCAAGCTCGACCCCTATGAGATACGGGCCGAAGAGGGCTATACCTACGGCCTTCGGCCCGAGGGCCCTTCCTTCCTCAGGCACAAGGCCCCTGTCGGTCAGGACGAAGACGAGCTCGAATAGAAGTATGGCCGCAAGCGCGGCGGGCCCTGCCCATGTCCCAGGCCTCGTTACCCTTTTTTCCTCGGTCTCACGGCCAGGCCCGTAGCTCGCCATCATCACCACGAAGAGGAAAAGGACCATGATAGCCCCGGCGTATATTATGGCCTCAAGCGCCGCGATGTAATGCGCCCCGAGCGAATAGAAGACTGCGGCGCTCGCAAGGAACGAGACCGTGAGGTATAGGAGCGAATGCACCGCGTTCGAGCCGGTGACGGCCCTGAAGGTAGAGACAAGCGCTATTGCCGAGGCTATGTAGAAGAGTCCGTCCATCGCACCCCCGCGTCAGGGCAAGAGGCCCCTTACGTCCACAGGAGGCGCCTCCCCTTCGGCCTCCCCCTTGTCCTTCCCCTTTATGGCGAGGCCCGCGGCCCTGTAGAAGTTGTAGTCCGGGTATTTGCCGGTCCCGCTTATGAGCAGGTCCTCTTTTTCGTACACCAGGGACTGCCTCGCGTACTCGCTCATCTCGAAGTCCGGCGTAAGCTGAATGGCGTATGTGGGGCACGCCTCCTCGCAGTACCCGCAGAATATGCAGCGCGAAAAATTTATGCGGAAAAACGACGGATAACGCCTGCCGCCCTCCATTTCGGCCGCATCGAGGGCTATGCAGTCCACCGGGCAGGCTGCCGCGCAGAGATAGCAGGCAACGCACCTCTCCTCGCCGTCGGGGTCGCGCGAGAGTATTATCCGACCGCGGAACCTCGGCGCGAGATACGGCTTCTCCTCGGGGTACCTGACCGTCACCCTCTTTTCAAAGGCGCGGAGGAAAACCGCCCACGTGGTCCTTAATATGCTAGCGAGGGCCGGCATCGTGGATACCCGTAGAGAGCGGCGCGTCCGTAACCGCCAGGAGGACGGCGCCCGTTGCCAGGAGGTTTATTAGCGCCAGCGGCAGCATCGCCTTCCAGCCGAAGCCCATGAGCTGGTCGAACCTCGGCCTCGGGAGCGCGGCCCGGAGCAGTATGAAGACCGCCACGACGAGCCCGGTCTTCAAGATGAACCACGCCGCCGCGGGGAGCACGGGGCCGAGCCAGCCACCGAGAAAGAGCGTCGTTATCATCGAGGCGACCAGCATTATGCCCAGGTATTCCCCCACGAAGAACATCCCGAACTTCATCCCGGCATACTCGGTGTGATAGCCCGCCACAAGCTCGTTTTCAGCCTCGGGGAGGTCGAACGGCAGCCTGTGCGTCTCGGCGAGCCCCGCAAGGAAGAATATGAGAAGGCCCGGGAGCTGCGGGATGAAAAACCACATGTCCCTCTGGGCCTCGACTATGTCCCCAAGGTTAAAGGACCCGGCAAGCAGGACCACCCCCATTATCGAGAGCCCCATGAATATCTCGTAGCTCAGCATCTGGGCCGCGCCGCGGAGCCCCCCCAGGAGCGCGTACTTGCTGTTCGAGGCCCAGCCCGCAAGGACGACGCTGTAGATGCTGAGCGACGACATGGCCAGAAAAAAAATGACCCCGATGTCCAGGTCCGCCACCGCAAACCCGGGCGCGAAAGGTATGACCGCGAACGCCGTGAGGACGGTTATGACGATTATGGCCGGGGCCAGCACGAAAACCGCCCTGTCCGCGAACGGCGGGACCCAGTCGTCTTTCGTGAGTATCTTTATCATGTCGGCGACCGACTGTAATATCCCGAGCGGGCCGACCCTGTTCGGCCCGTACCTGTCCTGCCAGAGCGCGAGGAGCCTCCGCTCCGCCCATATGAGCGCGGCGCTCGATGCAAGGAGCGCGAAAAGGATAACGGCTATCGTCAGGACCGGCGATGCGATTCCATGCATATGATCCCTTTCAGGGGGCGCGCTCCTTCGAGACGACGCCCCATTGCGGTAGCGGCAGCCTCTCTACGCCGGAAAGGACCGGGAGCGCCGCCATGCCCTTCGGGAGCCCGTGCATATGCCTTGCGGGGAGCCTGAAGAGCAGCCCCCCCGCCTCAAGCACGAGCCCGTCGCCGGGCCGGGCGTCGAGGGCCGCTCCGTCCTCAGGGTTGAGGCCCAGGTAGGGGCCAGGGATTAGCCCTGCTATCGGCGGCGAAAGCGCGCTCATCTCCTCTGAGCCGAATATGTGCCATGCGGGTATGACCAGCCACTCGCCGTTACGCGGCGTGAACGGCCCGGGCATCTCCCTGAAATACCCGGGCCCGTGGTCTCCGCGGGCTATGAGCCTTGCTCCCGGGTCGCCGCCACGAAGCCCCTTGTCCGTCCCGTCCTGGAACCTTACCACCGCCTGAGGGGAGTTCCAGCCCGGCGACCAGAAATGGGTTATAAGCGAAGGAGGAGGCTCGCCGCGAAGCCCCTTAGGCTGGAAGCCCTCCATCGTGAAAGAGAGGGGAGAGTCCGGGTCATCGGGCGGCCTGGGCTCAATAACGCTACGGTTTGCATGAACGGCCGTCCTGCCGCTATAGCGATGCGGCGCTCTCGCTATCTTCTGCCCCGCCATGCGGAACACTGCCGGCGGCGCGGCATCGATTGCCTCCTGCAGGGAGGGCACCTCGGACGCCATCGAGTCCAG
>DIDN01000111.1 GCA_002418185.1 Deltaproteobacteria bacterium UBA5799 | reverse complement strand
CCGCCCCGGTCTCGGCCATCCACTGGATATAGGTGTTCATTGGCGGGAAGCGGGAGGAGAGGAAGAGTTCTGAGAAGACGCCGGGCAGGATGAGCGGCTTTATGGCTATGTCCCTCAAGTACTCCGGCGTAAAGAATACGCTCTGCCCTATGCCGACCCCCGTGTACATGTGGTCAATGAAGATGGAAATCCCTGCCATCCACGAGTAGGTCCTTACGTTCAGCTGGCTCAGTTCTCCAATCGCCTTCATCACTACCGAATCGTATATCTCGGCCTGGAAGAGGGCGCCTGCCGCCGCGACGAAGGGGACGAGGGCCATGAGCCCCCTTTTCCCGAGGTGCCTGTATCCGGCCATGACGAACGCAAAGAGCGCGGAGATAATCCACGCCGCTGAAAGCGTGGAAACGAACCCGACCGTCGCGACGACGCACATTGTCCTTACGAGCCGCCTGGGGAACCAGAGCCTCGGGTGCCCTTTGAGCGCGAAGGCTATCGAGAGGAAATAGCCGCTCGCCAGGACCCCGGCTAGCACGCTCGATTCCCCGAGGTGCCCGCCGGTGCGGAACGCGCTCTCTACGCTTGCCGGCCTTATCTCGCCGACCTCTATCCCCCAGACCGCGAGCAGGACGAACTGGGCTAACACGAGCGCGGAGACGATGAAATAGAAGAGGAGGAACCAGTTGAGCGCCTTGAAGAACCTCTTTTCGGAACTGACGGCCTCGATTATGAAGTTCGTGGCAAATGCCGCAAGGAGCAGCCTCAAAAGAAAAGACGCGCCCCGGAGGTCGGGGCTCGACAGCCCCCCCGCCCACGCGTAGGCATAGGCTTCGGGGGGTATGGCCTTCGACGGGTCAAGCCTGCTCGCGAGCAGCGAAAGGAAGGCCCACGCGAGGAGCGCGAGCATCCCCTTCTGCACTGGGTGCGCTGCCACGACGAACCTGCCCTTGAGGAGGCCGCCCAGGACAAAGGCCGCCAGCATGGCCATTGCGACCATCGCGGAGGACGAGACCCTGGCTATCTTGAACGAGGAGACGAGAAAGGCTGAGGCGATGAAGAGGACTGTCAGGGTGAAGTTCGTACCGTCAGCTTCCCTCCTTATGTCGGTTTTTTGCATCGGCTTTGTCGAGCACCCTTCTATAAAAATCGATTAGTCCGGAGGCGACCCGGCCCCTCGAATGTTCCTCGAGGTCGTACTCGAAGCTCGCCTTGCCGCTGAAGGACTCTATTTCCGAAAGGACCCTCTTTATCTCGCCCGGGGAGAGGTCCTTGAGAACGAACCTCTCCGGGAGGGAAGCGGCCAGCGTTTCCACCGCCCTGTGGCAGACCACTACCCTCCCGCAATACATGGCTTCAAGGCACACCCTCGGCATGCCCTCGGACCTCGAAGGCAGGACGATTGCCTTGCATTCGAGCATCAGGGGAAGGACCTCCTCGGGAGCCGCGCTCCCCCGGTATCTTATGCCAGGCACCGGGGCGATGGCGGCCTCGAAGTCCGCCCCCATCATGTTCTGCCCCCAGATATGGAGTTCGAGCGGGCCGCCGGACGCGTCCCTGTATTCCTTGTAACCTTCTATCAGTTCCCTTATGCCCTTGTTCTCGGCTATTGCACCGAAGTAGCCGACCCGGTGTTTTACTACTATGCCTTTTTTAAGCTCCGGGAAGTCCATGGGCACGGGTATGTACTCCTTTTTTCTTATCCAGCCGTAGAAGCCTACGAGGTCCTTCGAGCAGACGAGGAAGTGATGACCGAAGCCGAAGTTCCTGTAGAACCTGTCCCTTATGTCTATGACCGTCCTGGCCCGCGAAAGGAGGAGCGCGAGCCATACGAGCCTCCCCACGTACCTCGCATAGACGTACCGGGCGTGTATTTGTACGATGTCATTTCGCGAAAAAAGGATATGGCCCATGATGATGAGGTAATTGATCGCCTGCTTGATGAAACTCTTTTCAGAAGCACCTGCGGAGTCGTGCCTGTACAGCCTGTCACGCACCCTTACGGGTACTCCGAAGTCTTTTCCGCAGCCCCGCTCGGTAAGGACGGTGATGCTCCTGATATCCCGGCCCTGCCGCTCGGCAAGGCCCCGGAGAATGTTCCCGTAGCAGGCCGCCGCTCCGCCCGGGTACGGCGGGAGTATGGAGACGATGTAAAGCACCCTAAGACCCATAGGCCCCGCCCGCGAAGCGACCGGCTCCTCCAAGTCCTGATAAAAAGGAATAGGCGCGGTTTATGCCCCGTTTTATGTCGCCGGTCTTCAAGTTCGTCTCGAAATCGCCGGGCCTGTCACCCGAGAATTTGATCCTCCTTAAACTCATGAGGTCGTCTCCCGGCCTGTTGAAACCGCTTTGTGATGTGACCGCGGCCAGAAAGCCCGCCTCCCTTGCAGCCATTGAAGCCTCCTCGGAAATATCCCTCTTCTCGCCGAATGGATATGAGAAGAACCTGACCTTCACTCCCAGCTCGTCCTCCAGCCTGCGCCTGCCTTCAGATATCTCGCCCAGCCCCCCTGTCGAGAGCGAGGGATGGGTGACCGTGTGCCCGCCTATCTCCACATGTCCGCTCCGCACAGCCTCCTTGAGCCCTTCCCAGTCCGCAAACCCGTTCGACTCAGGCCTTTTGTAGCCCGCGGGCCTGAGGCCTTCCATTATGGCCTGCGGTGCTATCCCGGAATACCTGAGCTTAAGAGACATACCGTGTATGAAAGCTTGCGCCTTCCCGGGGCTTCGGCCAATCCCGGCAATCTCGTGCAGCTCGTCCCACCAGGGCACCAGCGAACGGTCGTCGATGAAGGCGGTCGAGACGAAAAGCGCGACCGGCACTGAAAGCCTCTTGAATAGCGGCACTCCGAGCCTTACCACGTCCTCATAGCCGTCGTCGAATGTGACTGCGATGTAGAGCCTGTCCGGGGTTCTCATCCCCCGCACCATCGAGACCATGTCCGAGAGCGGGACTATCCTCCCTATTCCCGCGGCAAGGCCCATCTGCCTTTCGAACTCCCCGGTGCTTACGGATAGCCCCGAAGGGCAAGGCTCCTTCTCGTGGAGCCTGTGGTAAAGGAGCACGGCGTATCCCTTCGGCACGCGTCGAACCATGCTCAAGACCGAGAGCCCTCCCGAGATTATCCTGCTCATCTTCGAGCGAGCCACGGCTGCGCCTCCGCCACCGGCGGAGGCCTGCGCCTTCTAAGGAGCCACCCGAAGTTCTCCAGAAGCCACGGTTTCGTTGAGACAAGCCACCTTAGGCGCAACGACCGCCTCGCCGAGCAGGTGAACGAAGCCGTTTCGGACTCTCCGGTGCTCCACTGGAGCTTATAGGGCTCGCCGCCCTGGAGGAAGTCGATGCCCCTGAGCCCCTCTGAGAGTCCCCTTTTAACCAGCATCCATATGTGCACCTTTCCAGGGGAGTGCCTCTCGAAGGCCGGGTTGTAGGCCGGTGCATACCAGAGGATCCAGCCGTTCGAGACGAAGCCGAAATGCATGCTTATGACCTCCTCGCCGCATGTAAGGTACGAGAAATGAAGCCCCTTTTCGTATAAGCCTTCCGCGAGCGCGCAGTAGAAACCGGTCTCTTTCCCGTCGAGGAACTTCATATTGAAGCCCTTTTTCCCCCAGCGGGCCGAATGCATCCTGAAAAAGAGCGGCAGGAGCGCCATGACGACCTCTTTCCCTTCCGCCACATGGAGGGTCAGGCGACCGGCCTCCTCGATCCTCCTTTCCTGCCTCCTCAGGTCGGTCCTCAGGGACTTTCTCCAGCGCCTTTCGGTCGAGGCATAGTCCTCCTTGAATTCGAGTCTCGGGCATACAGAGGCGCTCTCGTGTACGCGCGCGCCGCTTGCCCTTATCGCCTTTTCCAGCGCGATCGTGGCCGGATGGCCGACGGGTAAATGCGGGAAGTCGATCACGCTGCCCCTGGCCTCGAACAGGAGATTGTCCGCGACCGCGCCCACGAAGGCTTCCTCATGGCCGGACCGCACCGCAGGCAGTCCGTAGTCGGCGCTACGGCCTGAAAGGGTCTCAGCCATGCTGCTCCAGAGGTCTTTCAAGGAACCCCTCCTTATGCAGAAGGGCCACACCCCGACAAGATCGCTCCCGTCGTATCCGGCGTATAGGCGGAGTCTCTTGCCTCTTTCAAAGGCCTTCCACCAGGCAAGGTTCCATGCAGGCCTGGAAAAAAGATGCAGGCCCTCTTCATCGGCCAGCTTCTCCCAGGCCCCTGCCAACCGCTCCAGGTCCTCGGGCGATTCGGTGATCTTCAACGATAGCGGAATAGCTCACCTCTCAGCGGTCGAAAAACCGGCTCTAAAAGCCGGTGCTCACGACCTTGAAATCTACCCGGCCCCCTATACCGGGAACAATACAAGCCGCTTCCAGATGGAAACGGCGCTGCCGCCGGCCTTCCAGACTTCAAGGGGGAGCGTGGGCCAGACGCTCACCCTGTGACCTTTGCTCAGATAGCTGCTGAACCATCTGTCCCTCTCGTCAACATACATGGGGCAGCTTGAGGGGACCGCTCCTTCCGGAAGCTCCCTTACCTTTCTGAAGCCCTTAGCAGATAGCCTTTCGACCCATTTTCTGTAATTCGCCCTCCGCCTCGCCATTTCTCTCTCGAAAGGATACCCGGAGAGTACGGATAAGCTCCATTCGTCAAATCCAAAATCCATTGCCTCGCCTTCGGTCGAGCCGTGCGGGGGGACGGCCGCCACCCTTTTTCTCAGCCTCCCCAAGGGCAGGCCATACTTCGCCTCGACGAGCTTGAGATAGGAGGCATGCCTCCCTTGCGCCCTCTCTGCCGGAAGCCCGGCGCTTACCCGCCTGAGGCTCTCAAGCCCCTTTGCCCCCTGCGCGCCCGTGTTCACAAGGAGGGCCGCGCCGTTCAGCACCGGCACCAGTTTTCTGAAGCTCAGAAGCCCTATGTCTCCCCTCAGGCCCGGCGCCGTCCCGTCCGCCTTGCCGAGGAAGCTGTGCGAGCTGTCCTCGACGAGATAGAGGCCGCTCCTTTTGCAAATCTCCTTAAGCTCCTTCAGGTCCTGGGGCAGGCCGAAGTAGTTGACCGCGAGCACTGCCTTTGTCCTTGCCGTTATAAGCCCTTCAACGCTTTCGAGGTCTGCCCCGAGGTCCGGCCCGACCCTGTAAAATTTGACCTTGAGCCCGAGCCTCCTGCACGGCACCATCATTACGTCGCATATGAGGTCAGGGTAGAGCACCTCGTCCCCTTCCCCGAGGCCCAGGTGCCTGAACCCGTACTCAAGGGCGGTCCTTGCGTATCCGAAGAGGACGGCGCGGCCCGGGTCAAGCATCCCTTCAAGGGGTGACAAGGCCCCTCCGCTCCCGGTAGTATCCTATGAACGGCTCGGCGGCCCTGTAAGGGAGGAACGAGGCCATGTAAAGGGCCAGGGCCTTCGGGTCTTTTCCGAAAAGGGGTTTAAGCATCGCTCTCCCGCCCGGGTCGCCCCTTTCCCACGCGTTCATGAACCTCTGCTTCATTATCCTCCGCCTCATGGATTCGACTTCGCCGGCAGAGTCCTTCTCAAGGCCGGGGAAAAGCCCGACGTACTTGTCGAGCATCATCTGGCTCTCGACAGCGAACCGCTCTTTTTTCTTCC
>DIDN01000118.1 GCA_002418185.1 Deltaproteobacteria bacterium UBA5799 | reverse complement strand
GCCGACCGCCCGGCGCGGCTCCGTGGCGCCCACCCGGGTGGCCGGGCCTTCCCTTGTCATTCATGCAGCGCCTCCAGCGTAAAATGATGGAAAATGAAAAAGGCGGTACGCGCCCTTATGAAAAAAGGCCGGCGGGCAATGTATGCTTGCCGCCGGCCTGCTGGACTCCTCGTTCAGACCTTTTCGCCGTGGCGCGCCTCGTGGGCGCTCTTTGCCGCGTCCGAGGGCTGGTAGGTGCAGAACGGCTCTTCGTCCATGTAGTTCCCTGTGAAGGCGAAGGCCCTTGCCCTGCACCCGCCGCAGACCTTCCTGAACTCGCAGTAGCCGCACCTGCCGTTGTAGTCGTCCCAGGCCCTCATCTCCTGGAAGACTTTCGATGTGTCCCATATGGTATGGAAGGGCTCCTTCCTTATGTCCCCGCACTCGACGTCCAGGAAACCGCATATCTGGACCTTGCCGGTGTTCGAGACAAAGGCGAAGGACTGCCCGCCCATGCACCCCTTGCTCATGGCGTCGAGGCCGTGGGTCTCGGGGGTGACGGATATCCCCTTTTCCCGTTCCTTCTGCCTGAAGATGCGGTAGTAATGCGGGGCGCAGGTGGGCTTGAACTGGAGCGGCACCTTCTCCCTCATCTCGTAGAACCAGGAAAGGGACTTCTCGTATTCCTCGGGGGATATCTCCTGGTCCTTGAGTTCAGCGCCCCTGCCCGTGGGCACGAGGAGGAAAGGGTGGTGCGCGACCGCCCCGAGCGATATGACGAGCTCCAATATCTTCGGAAGCTCCGCGAGGTTGTGCTTCGTGATGGTTGTGTTCACCTGGAACGGGAGGCCGACCTTCTTTACGTTCTCAATGGCCTGCATGACGCTCGCGAAGGCGCCGGGGACGCGCCTGAAGTTGTCGTGGCTTTCGGCGGTCGCGCCGTCTATGGAGAAGCTCACGCGCTGTATGCCGGACTCGATCATCGTCCTCGCGGTCTCCTCGGTCACGAGGAAGCCGCAGGGCGCCATGACCATCCTCAGGCCGAGCTTGGTGCCGTACTTTGCTATGTCCCAGATGTCGTCACGGAGCATCGGCTCGCCGCCGGTCATTATCATGATGGGGTTCGAGAACGAGGCCACGTCGTCGAGGAACTTGAAACACTCCTCGGTAGTGAGCTCGTTGGGGTAGGGGCCGAACCTGGCCGCCGCCCTGCAGTGTATGCAGTCGAGGTTGCAGGACCTCGTAAGCTCCCATGCGATGAGCTTGGGGAGCCACTTCCTCCCGCCGCTCTTGTCCTTCTGATTATGGCCACCGCCGCCCGGATGTCCGTGGCCGTGCCCGCCCTTCATACCGGGCACCTCGTGCGGGTGGCCTTTTGGCATGCTGCCGTGCATAAGGTCTTCTCCTTTTCGCGCTTCAGAGGCTGCTGAAAAAGCCCGTCGCTTCGTTGTCTTCCGCGCTGGTTTACTTGCCGAGGAGCCTTGCGGCATCCCTGGCGAAGTATGTGAGTATGAGGTCGGCCCCGGCGCGCTTTATCGAGGCAAGGGACTCCATCATGGCCCTGTCCCCGTCAAGCCAGCCCTTTGCGGCAGCGGCCTTTATCATGGAATACTCGCCGCTTACGTTATAGGCCGCAACGGGATACCCGAACTCGTCCTTTATTCTCCTTATTATGTCGAGGTAGGGAAGCGCCGGCTTTACCATGACTATGTCCGCCCCTTCCTCTATGTCGAGCGCCGTCTCCCTCAGGGCCTCGTCCGTGTTGCCGGGGTCCATCTGGTAGCTCCTTCTGTCCCCGAACAGCGGGGTGGACTCTGCCGCGTCCCTGAACGGGCCGTAGAAGGCGCTCGCGTACTTTGCCGAATAGGCCATTATGGGGACGTTCGAGAAGCCGCCCTCGTCGAGCGTGTCCCTTATGGCGCCGACCCTGCCGTCCATCATGTCCGAGGGGGCGACCATGTCGGCCCCTGCCTCGGCGTGGGAGAGGGCCTCCCTGCAGAGGAGTTCGAGGGTTGCGTCGTTGTCCACGTCACCCTCCCGTATGATACCACAATGGCCGTGAGAAGTGTACTCGCACATGCAGACGTCGGTTATGACCGCGAGCTCCGGGGCAGCGGCCTTTATAGCCTTTATGGCTTCCTGAACCGGGCCGTGAGGGTCGAATGCGCTCGTGCCCTCGTCGTCCTTCTCCTCGGGGATGCCGAAGAGTATGACCGACGGTATGCCGAGCGACCTTATCTCCTTCGCCTCTTTCTTAAGATTGTCCA
Organism: Deltaproteobacteria bacterium UBA5799; assembly: GCA_002418185.1. Classification (GTDB taxonomy): domain Bacteria; phylum Desulfobacterota; class GWC2-55-46; order GWC2-55-46; family GWC2-55-46; genus UBA5799. The sequence continues at coordinate 9,596 of DIDN01000118.1, read as the reverse complement.
CCGAGAGCTGGAACTGGCCGGGCATGGACTTAATCTCTTTTCTCACGCCCTTCCCGCAGGTGACGAATAGCGGGAGGATGAAGTCGGCGGGGGAGAGCGTCGTCTCCCGTACCATCCTCCTCAACGTCTCGGTCTTCCTTAATCTCCTCGGGCGGTAGATGGGGAAGTTCATCGTTATCACCTTCCTTCTCTCTTTTTTAGCAGGCTGCTCAAAACGTCCATCTGCTTCGTTGTCTTCGTCGCTGGACACTCCGGCGTACACAAAAAGTACGCCTCATTCCTCGCTCCCCTGTTCCTAATGGGGCCTCGCATCTGGAGCTTTTTGAGCAGCCTAAGTGAAGTTCGCGTTTTTACTCAATCTGTTAGAGGCGCCCCCTGAAATAATCCGCCATGGCCCGCGTAAGGGCGGGTATGGTGTAGTCCCTGGGCATTATGTCCACTCTAATGCCGAACCCCCTTGCAGTATCGGCTGTAATGGGGCCTATGCAGGCGACCTTGCAGTTTTCAAGGAGCTCCGGAAGTTTTTTCTTCCCGAACATCGCGGCGAAGTTCGTAACCGTCGACGAGGAAGTGAAGGTTGCTATATCTATCGACCCCTCGCGGAGGAGCCTGTCAAGCTCACCGGCCTCTTTCGAGGGCCGCACCGTCCTGTAAGCGGGCGCAACGTCTATCCTGCCGCCGAGCCGCCTTATCTCGTCGGGCAATATCTCCCTGGCCTTCAATGCCCTGGCAAGGAGGAAGCGCTTGCCTTTTATCTTGCGCCTCCCCAGCGCTTCGAGGATCCCCTCTGCCTTGAATTCCTTGGGCATGAGGTCCACTTTTATGCCGAGCCTCTCAATGGCCCTGGCGGTCATGGGGCCGATGGCGCATATCCTTACGTCCTTGAGTTCCCTTATGTCGTACCCGGTCTTGTAGAGCCTCTCGAAGAAGTATTTTACCCCGTTTACGCTGGTGAACATGGCCCAGTCGTAGGTGGAGAGCCTCTTTATGCCCCTGTCCAGCTCCTTCCAGCTCGGCGGTGAAGTCGTCTTTATGGTAGGGAAGGCTATGGGCTCGGCCCCCTCCTTTTCCAGTATCCTCGTGAAGTCGCCTGCCTGCTCAAGCGCCCTGGTTACGAGCACGCGTTTTCCGAAAAGGGGCTTTGACTCGAACCAGTTTAGTTTCTCGCGGAGAGCAACCACTTCGCCGACCACGATCACGACAGGGGGTTTCATGTCCTCTCCCCTTGCGAGCCCAGTTATGTCGTCGAGCCTGCCGACTATTGAGACCTGCTTGGTCATGGTGCCCCACCTTACGAGAGCAACAGGAGTCGAGGGGGCCCAGCCGTTGGCGAGTAGCTTCTCGGTAATAAGGGAAAGGTTCTTCCATCCCATGAGGAAGACGAGCGTGCCCCGGCCTGTGGAGAGCCTGTCCCAGGCGATGTTGGGCCTTTCCTTAAGGGGGTTTTCCTGGCCTGTTATGAAGGTGACGGCAGAGGAGAGGTCCCTGTGCGTAAGGGGTATGCCGGCGTAGGCCGGCGCGGCGACCGCAGAGGTGACGCCGGGCACGACCTCGAACTCTATGCCTGCGGCTGCAAGCTCCTCGGCCTCTTCCCCGCCCCTCCCGAATATGAAGGGGTCCCCGCCCTTAAGGCGGACGACTGTCTTCCCCTTTTTGGCCTTATCGACCAGGAGCCTCGAAATCTCCTCCTGCGGAAGCGTCTTCTCGCTCCCCTTTTTCCCGACGTAGATTGTCTCGGCCCCTGGTTTCGCGTGCTCCAGGAGGCGCGAGTTCGCGAGGAAGTCGTAGATTACGCAGTCAGCTTCCTTCAGTGCCTCAAGGCCCTTGAGGGTCAGGAGCCCCGGGTCGCCGGGGCCCGCGCCTACGAGGTACGCCTTTCCTTTCATGCCGAAACATTCCTTTGCAAGATGCTCTTCAGGGAATTCCTTTCCAAAAAGGCCGGTAACAACGCCATTATACCCAACGGGGGAGGACCTTATCAAACCGGGATGCCGGGCGGAAGGGACCTGCCGCCTGCCGGAAGCACATGGGGAGCGGCCCTGCTCAGGCCGAGCCCGGGGGGCTTACCTCGTAGAGATCCTTGAGGATATCGTAAGCGCCGTCCTTAAGGAGCTTCTCGGCGAGTTCGACCCCGAGCCTCTCGCAATCTTCCCTGGGGCCGGAGACCGAGCCCTTTATTATCTTCCTGCCGTCGGTGCTGGCCACAAGTCCGGTTATCCTGATTGCGCCGCCGGAGAGCTCGCCGTGCGCTGCTATGGGCACCTGGCAGCCGCCTTCGAGCCTCTTGAGGAGCGCCCGTTCCCCCCTTACGCAATAGGAGGTCTCCGGGTGGTCGAAGAAGGCCACTATTTCGTTAATGTAATCGTCGCCTGTCCGCGTCTCTATGCCGAGAGCGCCCTGGCCTATGGCGGGCAGGCTCACATCCACGGGGAGGAGCTCGGTTATCCTTTCGGCCCAGCCGAGCCTTTTAACACCCGCGCCTGCGAGTATTATGGCGTCGAAGTCGCCGTTGTCGAGCTTCCTCAGGCGCGTATCGAGGTTCCCCCTTAGCTGGAGTATCTTGAAATCGGGCCTCAAGCTCAGAATCTGCGACTGCCTCCTAAGGCTTGACGTGCCGATGCTCGCGCCTTCCGGGAGGTCGAGGAGCTTACTGTTATTTCTGCTGAAGACCGCGTCCCTGGGGTCTTCCCTTTCGGTTATGCAGCGTAAGGAGAGGCCGTCCGGAAAGAAGGTCGGCACGTCCTTCATGGAATGCACCGCGAGGTGCACCCTTTCCTCAAGGAGCGCCTCCTCGATTTCCTTTACGAAGAGGCCCTTGCCGCCGACCTTTGCGAGCGGCACATCGAGTATCTTGTCCCCGGTCGTTTTTATCTTCTCGAGCTCGACGGCGAGCTCGGGGTGCCTCTTCTCGATTTCCCCCTTTACCCAGTTGGCCTGCCAGAGCGCGAGCTGGCTCCCCCTGGTGCCTATGACTATTTTCTTTTTCAAGACGCGGTCCCCTTATGTTTTTTTCGACCCGGATGAAAACCCGGCGGGCCAATCGGCGCTGTCCTGTGCGGCCTTCTTCGCGGCGTCCGTTTCGGAGGCCAGGTCGAAGAGCTTCCGGATGGTGTCGATATAGAGGTCGCCCTCTATCTTGTCGGCCTCGCGTTTCAGGTGAGTTATCGGGTGGTGGAGTATCTTCTTTACGATGGCCGAGGTCATGGCGTCCAGGACTCTTGTCTCGTTCTCGCCGAGGCCCGGAAGCGAGCCCAGGGCCTTTGCGAGCTCGGCCTTCCTTACGGAGTCGCAGGCCTGGCGCAACGCTATGATGGTCGGAACCACGTCAAGCGACTTTATCCACCTGTAGAACCTGTCTATCTCCTCGACGATTATGGCCTCGGCCTGCTCGGCCTCCTTGTGCCTCTCCTGCAGGTTCGCGACCACAACGCCCTGGAGGTCGTCCACGTCGTAGACGTAGCAGTTGTCGATGTTGTTGACTTCGGGGTCGATGTTCCTGGGTACCGATATGTCTATGAAGAACATGGGCCTGTTCTTCCGCTCCCGCATGACCTCCTCTACCTGCTCGGGCTTTATGAGGAAGTTGGGCGAGGCGGTGGAGGCGATGACTATGTCCGCGTTCTTCAGGTAATGCGGGAACTCCCTGAACATGATGGCGGTGCCGGAGAAGCATTTAACGAGCTCAACGGCCTTCTCGTAGGTCCTGTTCGCCACCAGTATCTCGCGGACCCCGTTCGTCTGGAGGTGGCGGGCCGCGAGCTCCGCCATCTCCCCGGCGCCAATGAGCATGGAGGTCTTTCCGGCGAGGTTGCCGAAGATCTTACGGGCGAGCTCCACTGCCGCGAAGCTTATGGAGACAGCGGCCTCGCCTATCCTCGTCTCCGTGCGGACCCGTTTCGCGACCTGGAACGCCTTGTGGTAGAGCTTGTTCACGATGACCCCGGCCGCGTTGCCGTGGACCGCGTACCCGTAGGCGTCCTTAACCTGCCCCAGTATCTGCGGCTCGCCCATTATCATCGAGTCCAGGCCCGCCGCGACCCTGAAGAGGTGCTTCACGGCCTCCTCGCCCTGGCGGACGTATAGGTGGTCGTCGAGCCTCTCAAGCGGGATGGAGTGGTAGTCCGAAAGGAACCTCTTTACCTGCCATGTGCCCCTCTCAGCGTCGCTTGCGACCGCGAGCACCTCGACCCTGTTGCAGGTGGACAGTATGACGCCCTCGGCGAGCCCGTAATGGTTCGTAAGCTTCGAGAGCGGCTCGCCTATGGCGTGGGAGGGGAACGAGAGTTTTTCCCTTATCTCCACGGGCGAGGTCTTATGGTTGAGTCCGACTATTACGAGGTTCATGTTCCCCTGAAAGAGTCGCTTTCGTTTTTATGGTCAAGAACTCCCTACGCTCTTGGCGCAGGGCTGGGCCAGGCGCGAAGCGCCTGAGTATTTTCTGTCATTCTGAGGGAGCGTAAGCGACCGAAGAATCTCGTAAGCTGCCGATTTGAAAAGTCTGGATTCTTCGCTGCGCTCAGAATGACAACAGTTTGTATTCAAAAGACGCCCTGCGCTCTTGGCGCAGGGTATTCACAAAGAAATAGGAAAACCCAACTCCTCAGCGGGAAAGGCCGTGCGCCCCTCCGGAGAGTATGTTTATTATGAAATAGGAGCCTATGAGGCAGGCGAAGGCCGCAGACGAGAGTATGGCCGCCTTCCTCCCCCTCCACCCGGCCGTGAGCCTGCCGTGCAGGAGCGCCGCGTAAAGGAACCACGTTATGAGCGACCAGACCTGGCGGTGCTTCCACTCCCAGTAGCTGCCGGTCGCGTACTCCGACCATATGGCCCCGGTTATTATGGCGGCCGTAAGGAGCGGAAAGCCGTACTGGAGGCACTTATAGTTAAGCTCGTCGAGCGTTTCAAGCGAGGGAAGGGCGAAGAAGAGGCCCTTGAGCTTCCTGGTCTTGAGGTACCGCTCCTGGATTATGTACATGACTCCCAGCAGGAAGGCCAGGGCGAAAAAGGAATTGCCCAGGAACGCGAGGCTTACGTGCACCGGAAGCCAGTAGCTTTCGAGCACGGGCGAGAGCGGAACTATCTCCTTTGGAAGGAGTGAGGCGGTTATTAGGAGAAGGAGCGCGAACGGGCTTACGAAGGCGCCGAGCACCCGCTGCCTGTACTTGACGAGCAGAAAGAGGAACGCGAAGACGGTCACCCATGAGAAGAAGGTCAGGGACTCGTGGAAGCTCGTCGCGGGGGTGCGTCCAGCGGCCGCCCAGCGGGCTATTATGGTGGCCGTATGGAAGGCGAAGCCCGCGACCATTGCGGCCTGGGCCACGGTGAGGAGGCGTTCCTTCCTCGAAAAGAGATATGCGGAATAGACAAGGGTAGCCAAGAGATAGACCGCCGCCGTTATATGGAAAAAGATTTCGCTCACGCCCTGTTAGACCCTTGCCGGGATAGGGCGCTCCTTCAGCCTCGCCCTTCTCCCTTAAGCCTGACCCCGAGCCTTGAAAGTGTGTACCCCTCTCCCAGGGTGTCCCTGAGGACGGAGTTCACCTCCCGGAGGCGCCCCTCTTTGAGGAGCACCGGTATCGGGGACTTAACCAAGGCCTTAATAATCCTTTCTTTTTTATCACGGCTGAGGCCGGTTTTCAATAGCTTCTTCCTGGCCGCCCCAAGTATCTCGATAAAGGCCCCGTATTCGGCCCCTATGCGCCCCTCGAATTCCTCCCTCAGGACGCGTGCGAGGTATGGGCTTTTGCCGGATGTGGAAATGGCTATGGTCAACGCGCCCCTCCTTACGAGGGAGGGGGCGATGAAGTTCGAGCGGGCCGGGTCGTCGACAACGTTCAATAGACAGCCGGATACCTGCGCATCCCTCTGGACGGCCTCGTTCACTTTTCTCGAAGCCGTTGCCGCTACCACCAGGAAGCGGCCCTTCGAGTCTCCCGGCCTGTATGCCCTTTTCCTGAGCGCTATCGCCTTTTCCCTTGCAAGCCCCTCCAGGGCTTTCGTAACCCTGGGGCCCACGACAGTCACCTTGGCGCCCGCCGCCAGAAGGCCCAGGGCCTTCCTCTCGGCAACAGGGCCGCCCCCGACGACCAGGCAGGGCCTGTCCTTCAGATCCAGAAAGACGGGATAATAGCGCATATTCCGTATTGAAGGGAAGTAAGCGGCCCCCATCAGCCGCCTGCGGGAGATTCCGTCCCCCCTTACGGGGAAATCCCCCCTTCCCGATTCCGATTATCTCCCTGAATGATTAAAAGAAAGTAAAAGGGTTCTTTAAAAAATCCTAATCTTCAGCCGGGCTTCGTCCCTTTGGAAGGACGCGGCCCTCAGGCCAGCTCCCCTGAAAACCACTTTTCGTTGCCGTATATGTCCGAAAAGACGAGCATAACCCCGCCCTTGACCTTTTCCAGAGGAAAGCGGAACTCAAAGCCGTTTTTCTCAAGTTCCTCTTTTGTATGATATGAATCCATGTGCAGGACGTGTCCGTTGAAATCCATATCCAGGGCCACTGAAGAGAGCGCATCCAGCCCCGCATCGTCCGCGCCTTGCGAACCAAGGCTCCTGAACCGCTCAATCCTTACGACGCATTCGCCTGTTGAGTCGTCAATGGAGTAGCGGCACTTTACATCGTGGCCGCGCCCGCCGCCGCAGGCGCAATCGCCCGATTCCGGGCATACGGAGAAGACCTCGAACGGGGAGCATGCTTTTCCGTGTCTTTTCGACGGTTTTCCGATGCGCCTTGAATCCTTTATGGAAAGGAGCCGCTTTTCTATAGTGTGGACGGCAAGGGCGCCTGAGTCGACCCCCGCCCACCTCCTCCCGAGCTTTTCGGCCACGGCAAGGGTCGTGCCAGCCCCGGCAAAGGCGTCGAGGACAAGGTCGCCGGGGTTTGAGGCGGCCAATATTACGCGGGCAAGCAGGGACTCGGGTTTCTGGGTGGGGTAGCCGGTTTTTTCCGCCGCCGAGAGGTGCATGGCGTCGGGTATGTCGTCCCATACATCGCCCACGAGCTTGCTTTCAAAGAGTAAATCGCGCTCTTCCCTGAGGAAATATTTTATCCGGACAGTGCCGTTCCTGGTCCGGTAGACCCGGCCCTCCTTTTCAAGGGCGCGTATGCTCTCGTCCGTATAGTCGCCCCTCGGAGAGGTCTTGAACCAGCGGCCCTGTTCATCCTGCTTGAAGCCGCTCTCTTTTTTTGTGAACGCGCGCTCGAACGAGAGCTGGTTGAAGGTGTGCCTTCCGCCCTTCCTGTACCAGAGAATTATGTCGTGGTTCCGCGAGAACTGCCCGGCAACGGCCTTTGCGCCCCTGCCGCCGTAGCTCCAGATGATGTCGTTAAGGAAGTTCTCCTCGCCGAAGACCTCGTCCATGACGGCCTTTATGTAATGGGCCTTTTTCCAGTCGAGGTGGACGAATATGGAGCCGTCCGGGGAAAGGAGCTCTCTCATGAGTATGAGCCTTCTCCTCAGGAACTCGATGTACTCCGCGCCGAGGACCTTGTCCTTGTAGGCCTTCTGCTTCTCCTTGCCCCTGAATTCGAGGTTGGTCGAGAAGGGCGGGTCTATGTAGACGAGTTTCGCGCCGGGCGAGCCGTCGGCAGAGGAGAGCCGCCCCTTTTTCTTCATCTCAAGGAGCGAGGCCAGGGCATTGAGGTTGTCCCCCGAGATGAGGATGTTCCGCCAGCCCGCGGGGCCCCTGAGGGCCTTTACCAGGTGGAGCGGCAGGGCCGGGGTAGAGAGGACGGCCTTTTCGGGCGACTTGCCCCTGTATGTAAGCTCGTAGCTTGACCGCGTCAAAGGCGCGCGCCTCCGGGTTATTCGTGCGCGCACATTATACCAGAATAGCGCCTTTAATATAAGGTGGAAACCGGAAATGGATTTCCCCTTGATTTGATTCCTCTGAAATCGGATTATAATTGTATTTGCCGGCCCCGGGATTTCCGGGGCCGATGATTGAAACGGCCCGGAGGTGATGCATGAAACCATACAGGCTGCACGCGTTCGTATGCCAGGGCAAGAGGTGCCTGAAAAAGGGTTCTGAGGAGATTTTCGAGGACATGAAGGGCAAGGTAAAATCCGGTGGCTTGAAGGGCGAGGTGAAGGTTTCGCGGTCCGGGTGCCTTAGCGTCTGCAAGGAAACCGACGAGGAAGGGCAGTATTCTCCGGCAATGGTCGTCTATCCCGAGGGGGTCTGGTACAGGAATATCACTCTGAAGGACGTGGACGAGATAATAGAGGGGCATTTCAGGAAGGGCAAGATAGTCGAGCGGCTCCTGCATTTCAGGCTCGGCCCAAAAACAGCTTGACTCCTGTCGGCCCATGATTTTAAATCAAGCGCCGTAGATACAACTCTGACGTAAATGACAGCTCCCGTGCAAAACCAAGGGGATCTCTCTTTTTCTCCCCTCCCTTGATGGGAGGGGATTAAGGGGAGGGTGGAGTTCTTCACCCCCTCCTCCCCATCAAGGGGGAGGAGTCAATAGGAAGCATGGCAAGCCACGGGTATCAGACCCTGAAAGAGAATAAAACCTTTGAGCAAGGCAGGTCACCGGTAATGAAATATTCGATAAGGCTGACGGCACTTTTTCTGCTAATTTTCCTGACGTTAACCACTTTCCGGGCCGAAGCGGCCCCGGACGGGAAAAAGATAGCCATCCTGCCCTGGAACGTGAACTCAGCTGAGAAGATGGATTTCGTGAAGGGGGCGATGGCCGACATGCTCGCCTCAAGGCTCGGGGGCTCGCTGGTAATCATAAGGCAGGACCTTGTGAGGGCCGCGCTTCCCGGGAATAAGGGCATGGAGGAGGGCGCGGCGCTTGAGGCGGGTAAGAAGCTAAAGGCCGACCTCGTGCTTTTCGGCAGCGTCACCGTCTTCGGAAAGTCCGTGAGCATGGACGCCAAGCTCCTTGACGTGGCAACGGGCAAGTTAACGCCTTTCGCGTCCCAGGGCGCAGGGGTGGAGTCGATAATAAGCCTTACCGACAGGCTCTCGACCGATGTGCTTGCCTCCCTGAAGCCCAGGGCAGCTGCTCCGGCAATCGAGGAAAAGCCCGCTTTGGCGGCAGAGGCGGCTGCGCCTGCCGTTCCGGCAGTACCCGTTCCATCTCAGGCCGAAGCCCTGCCTGACAACGGCTTTATCATAAAGCCCAAGGCAGGGCAGGAGAGGCCCGTCTCGTGGAGGAGCGAGGCGATGGAAGGCATGTACGTGGCCATGGACGCGGCAGACCTTGACGGCAACGGCAGTAAGGAGATAGTCGTCGTGTCCGGGACGAAGATAGTAATCGGCGCTTACGCCGAGAACGTCTTCCGCGTGCTCCATGAAGTGGAGGACAAGACGGGCAGCAATATTTCAGTTGCGATAATCGATGCAGACAGGGACGGCGCCCCGGAGGTCTATGTATCGAGGATATCCGGGAACGAGGCCGCAAGCCTCGCAATCGAGCACAGGAACGGGAAATACGAGGTGACGGAAAGCAACATCGGCTGGCTTGTGCGTACGGTGCGGGCCGGAGGCGCGGCCCCGGCGCTCATAGGCCGGAAGTACAGGAAGCTCGACGGCTTCTACGGCGGGGTAAGCGTGCTTGCCAGGGAGGGCGGCAAGCT
>DIDN01000011.1 GCA_002418185.1 Deltaproteobacteria bacterium UBA5799 | reverse complement strand
ATACTCAGCCCCGTCATAGTGAAGAACTCGAACAGGTGCGTAAACTGCATGAAGTGCGTGCGCGTCTGCCGCGAGGTCGTCGGCGCTAACGTTCTGGGCGCGCTCGGCAGGGGCGACCACCAGGAGGCGACGAGCTTCGCAAGGGGCCTCCTCGACTGCGACCACTGCGGCAACTGCATTGAGGTATGCCCGGTCGGGTGCTTCATGAGGCTCCCTTACAGGTACAAGGCCAGGCCCTGGGACTTGAAGGGCGCGGATTCCGTCTGCCCGTACTGCGCCACCGGGTGCAGGATCGTTCTCGAGGAGCGGGACGGGGTAGTTGTAAGGTCCAGGGCCCAGCTCGGAGTCGGCATAAACGGCGAGACCCTTTGCGCGAGGGGCCGTTTCGGGTTCGACTACATGACAAGCCCCGAGAGGCTCACGACCCCTCTTGTAAGGAAGTCGGGCCTGCTTGTCCCGGCAAGCTGGGAAGAGGCCTTCGAGCACATAAAAGAGGCCGCGGCCTCAATCACGCCGGACTCGATGGGCGGCATAGCCTCCCCGAGACTTACTAACGAGGAACTCTATCTCTTCCAGAAGCTTCTGAGGGAGGCGTTCGGAAGCCCGAACGTCGATTCGAGCGCCAGGTGGGACCATGAGGCCGTGGAGGGCTTTATCTCGGCAATGGGGATGGACGGCGGCGGGGTTTCCGTGCTCGACTGCGTGAAGGCCGATACCGTGTTCGTGATAGGCGCGTACGTATCCGAGGAAAACCCTGTGACCGACTACCTCGTAAGGAGATATTCGGCCTCCCGGAACATGAACGTCATGATAGCCTCGCCCAGGGGCATGAAGCTCGACAGTTCCGCCAATCTCGTCGTAAGGCACATGCCCGCAGGCGAGGGCGCGCTCCTCGATGCGGTCCTTTCGGCCTTGGGCGGGCAGGAGCCGGACCAGAAGTCGCTCGGCCAGGCCGGGATCCCGGCTGACGAGGCCAAAAAGATAGCCGCAAGGCTCAAGGGCTCGGAGTCCGTCGCCATCATGGCCGGGACCGACTTCCTCAGGTACCCCTCCGGCATAGGCGCGCTTGCAAAAGTATCGGCCGCTCTCGAAGGGCTCGGGAAGAGGGTCCTGAGGCTTCCGCTCCTCGACAGGTGCAACCAGCGGGGCGCGTGGGAAATGGGAGTACACCCGGGGCTCGGGCCCGGGTATGTCCGGCTCGAAGCGGCCGGGGCCGGCACAGACAGCATGCTCGATGCCGCAAGGGCCGGGTCGCTCAAGATGCTCTATCTCGCCGGGACCGACCTCCTTGCCATGAGCGGGGACCGCGGGATAGCGAGGGAAGCCCTTTCGAAACTGAGGCTCCTTATCGTTCAGGACATGTTCCTGACGGAGACGGCGAAGCTTGCGCATGTGGTCCTTCCAGGCGCCGCGCTCGGCGAAAAGGACGGGACCGTAACGAACCAGGAAGGCAGGGTGCAGGCCATAAAGAGGCTTACCAGGCCGCCCGGCAAGGCAATGGCCGACCTTGACATCATTACCATGCTCTGGAACTCGGTGGACCCCGGCTTCCCCTCAAAGGTAAAGAGCGCATCGGTCTTCGACGAGATACGGCGGGAGGGCGCGATTTACGAGGCGGTGGACCTGGCCTTCAACAACAAGAAGGACAAGGGGAACGGCCACGACAACAAGGGGGCGCTGGTAGGCGGCGCGCCGGAGAGGCTTGTTTTTGGCGCCGACTTCAAGGCCGCAGCCCCGGCCGGGCCCGAGGGCTACCCATTCGTGCTCGTGACCGGAAACCATTTCTTCCATTCAGGAACGGTATCGATGATGTCCGGGACCCTTGCGGGGCTTTCCAGGGAGCCCGTGGTCGAGATAAGCGAGGAGGACGCCAGGAGTCTCGGCTTCTCCGGCGGCGAGCGGGTGCGCGTGAGGGGAAAAAACCACGAGGCCATTCTGCTTTTACGCACCAGGAAGGGCACCAGGAGGGGGGTGGCCTTCATACCCGAGAATTTCGAGGCCGCCCCGGCCAAATTGTTCTTCAAGCGGGGCGAAGGTGTCCAGAGGGTCATGATAGAGAAGTCGTCCAGCTGATGAGGGCCCGGCTGAAAAAAAGCCTCTTGGAAGGAGGTAGCAGATGATCGACCCGAAGTTGCTGAGAGAGGTGCAGTTTTTCGCCGACCTTACGGATCCCGAGGTGGCCGCCATATCCCCGATAGTCAAGAAGAAGAGCTTCAAGACCGGGGAGACCGTCTTCAAGGAGTCCGAGGACGGCCAGTCGCTCTACATCATAAGGAAGGGCGAGGTCAAGGCCTGCAAGACGGCCCCGGACGGCGAGCTCTTCACCCTGACGATCATGAAGGACGGGGACATATTCGGCGAGATGAGCTTCCTGGACGGCAGGCCCAGGTCCGCGACCATAGTCGCGGTATCCGACCTCGAGACGTATTACATCGACAAGAACGACTTCGAGACCCTGGTAGACGGCAACCCGAGGGTAATATACAAGCTCTTGAGGAACATCGTCTTCACGATACACTCGATAGTGCGCGGCATGAACTCGAGGTATATCGAGATGATAAACTACATGTGGGGCAGGAAAAGGGGTTAAGCCCCTGAAGGGCCCCGGACGGAAAAATGCCTGATACAGCCATATTGCTTGAAGTCCTCGTAATCGTCGTGAAGGTCTCGGTCATATGCGGGATCCTTTTCGGCCTGCCCCTGCCCCTTACCTGGCTCGAGAGGAAGGTCGCGGGACACATACAGGTGCGGCTCGGCCCCTGGAGGGTGGGGCCGCACGGCGTGCTCCAGCCGTTCGCGGACATGGTGAAGCTACTCATAAAGGAAGACATAGTCCCGGACAGGGCGGACAAGTTCCTTTTCAAGCTCGCGCCGTTACTGTCAATGATACCCGCCTTCCTCGTCTTCGTCGCCATACCGTTCGGGGAGAAGTTCGCCATCCCGTTCATAGGGAACGAGATAACGCTCTACATATCAGACATGAACGTCGGGATACTCTACATCCTCGCGATCGGCGGCCTCGGCATATACGGCATGATACTCGGAGGCTGGGCCTCGAACTCCAAGTACTCGCTCCTGGGGGGACTCCGTTCGTCCGCCCAGATGATAAGCTACGAGGTCTCGATGAGCTTCGCGGCCATAGGCGTCGTGATGCTCACGGACTCGCTTAACCTGCTCGAGATGGTCAGGAGCCAGTCCGGGAGCTTCCTCGACTGGAACATATTCTACCTGCCGGTCGGGCCGGTGTGGTTCGTCATATTCATGATATCGGCCCTGGCGGAGATAAACCGCATACCCTTCGACCTCCCGGAGGACGAGGGCACGCTGGCGGCCGGGTTCCATACCGAGTACAGCGGCATGAGGTTCTCGTTCTTCATGCTCGCCGAGTACGTGGCCATGGTGACGATAGCGGTGCTGACGGTGGTCATGTTCCTCGGGGGCTGGAACCCGCCACTGGACATCTCGATTTTCCACCTGGTGCCGCCCATATTCTGGTTCCTCGGGAAGGTCGTTCTTTTCATATACTTTTTCATGTGGCTGAGGTTCACGCTCCCGCGCTACAGGTATGACCAGCTCATGGCCATAGGGTGGAAGGTGCTGATACCGCTTTCCCTCGTAACAATACTCGTGACAGGACTTATGAAGATATGAGCAACGGGCCGAGCAGGATAGCGGAGTTCATAAAGAAAGCCCTTTTCGTCGACTTCGTCAAGGGGCTCTCGATAACGCTCAAGTACAACGTTTCGAGGAGCATTACGCTCAAGTACCCGGACGAGGAGAAGTGGGTCCCGGACAGGAGGTTCCGCGGCCTGCATACCCTCAACAAGGACGAGAACGGCAGGGAGCTCTGCGTGGCATGCGAGCTCTGCGCCAAGGTATGCCCGACCAAGTGCATAACCGTCATCCCCATGGAGGACGATACCGGCAGGGGCATAGCCGACAGGGTGGCCAAGGTCTGGAAGGTCGAGCTTGCGAGGTGCATGTTCTGCGGCTACTGCGAGGACGCCTGCCCGACGAGGGCGCTGAGGCTCGGGCGCGACTACGAGCTCGCCTGCCTGGACCTGTCCTGCGCGGTAAAGGAAAAGGACGAGTTGTTGAGGCCCCAGTCCATACCCGAGACCATCCAGGGCGGCTTTATCGTAAGGTCAAGGTTCGAGAGGACGCCCGAAGGGATAAAGGTGGTGCCGGACCTCCGGATGCAGAAGAAGAGGAATTTGTAGAGTAGCGTAGGGGCGGGCCTTTCCGGCCTGCCGCCGATGGAAACCAACAGGGAAGGCTGATGGAAAAGCTATTTTTCTTGATGTTCGCGGCCGTTGCGATCGCTTCGGGCCTGGCGGTCGTCACCGTAAGGAACCCGGTGCACAGCGCCCTCGCGCTCATAGTGTGCCTCATACAGGTCGCGGCGCTCTTCGTGCTCCTCCGGTCGCCCTTCCTGGCGGCGGTCCAGATATTCATATACGTGGGCGCGGTCATGGTGCTCTTCCTCTTCGTCGTCCTCATACTCGACATGAGGAAGGCGGTGCTCCAGGCCTTCCCGCCCGTGAAGAAGAGGTTCGTCGTGGGGGTCATACTGGTGCTTTCGGCGCAGATGGTGGCCTTCGTCTTCCTTACCCCGATGGGGCTCGGGCCGGCCCAGGGCTGGGAGCCGACCGTCGAGTCGATCGGAAGGGTGCTCTTCACCAAGTACCTCTTCCCGTTCGAGGTGGTATCGGTGATCCTCCTGGCCGCGCTGGTGGCGGCGATAGTCATAGCAAAGGAGCGTCAGTGACAATGGTCCCGGTTACCTGGTACATAGCGCTTTCCGCCGTCCTGTTCATGATAGGGGCGGCCGGGGTCCTCACGAGGCGGAACGTCATAGTGGTCCTCATGTCCATAGAGCTCATGCTCAACTCGGTGAACATCAACTTCATGGCGTTCTCGTACATGCTCGGGGACATGACCGGACAGATATTCACCGTCTTCACCATCACCGTGGCAGCGGCGGAGGTGGCGGTCGCGCTCGGCATTCTCATCGCGCTCGTAAGGAGCAATAAAACGTTCAACGTCGACGAGATCGACGCTTTGAAAGGTTAACGATGTCCGGACACCTCTTGAGCTCAATCATATTCCTGCCTGTACTCGGGGCGCTCGTCCTCCTGTTCATAAAGGACGCGCGCGCTATCCGGTGGGTGGCGCTCGTTACGCTGGGCGTCGATTTCGCGCTGGCCATCCCGCTACTTAAGGGCTTCGACGTCTCCACCCACGGCATGCAGTTCGTGGAGAGGCACGCCTGGATACCGTCCTGGAACATAACATACTACCTCGGCGTGGACGGCATCAGCGTCCTCTTCGTGTTCCTAACTGCGTTCCTCGGCGTAATATGCGTGCTCGCCTCGTGGAAGGCAATCGAGAAGAAGGTAAAGGAGTTCATGATAGCGCTCCTTATAATGCAGGCGGCCATGCTGGGCGTATTCTCGTCCCTCGACATGTTCCTCTTCTACCTCTTCTGGGAGGCGATGCTCATACCCATGTACCTCATAATAGGGGTCTGGGGCGGGCCGAACCGCGTCTACTCGGCCATAAAGTTCTTCCTCTACACCCTCGCCGGGAGCATACTGATGCTCGTCGGCATGATAGCCCTTTACTTCGCGGCCGGTAATACCTTCGACATGCTGGTCCTCATGGAGCACAAGTACACCTTCGCCTTCCAGATATGGGTCTTCATGGCGTTCTTCGTGGCCTTTGCCGTCAAGGTGCCGATGTTCCCGTTCCACACGTGGCTCCCGGACGCGCACGTCGAGGCGCCCACAGCCGGCAGCATCATCCTCGCAGGAGTGCTCCTCAAGATGGGCACCTACGGGTTCCTGAGGTTCTGCCTCACGATGTTCCCGGACGCGTCCAGGTTCTTCGCCACCCCGATAATCGTAATCTCGATAGTAGCCATAATATACGGGGCCTTCCTGGCGCTGGCGCAGAAGGACCTGAAGAAGCTCGTCGCGTACTCGAGCATAAGCCACATGGGCTTCATCACGATGGGCATATTCCTCTTCAACAAGAACGGCATAGAGGGCGCGATACTCCAGATGTTCAACCACGGCATAACGACGAGCGCGCTCTTCCTCTGCATAGGGATCATCTACGAGAGGACGCACACGAGGGACATAGGGGACTACGGCTGGGCGGCCTCTCGCGTGCCCGTCTACGCGACCTTCCTTTTCATATTCGCGCTGGCTTCGCTCGGCTTCCCGGGGACGAACGGCTTCATCGGCGAGATCCTCATCGCCTTCGGGGCATACGAGGTCTACAAGCCGTACCTGATAGTGCTCCTCATGGGCATCCTGGGCGGGGCCGCGTACATGCTCTACATGTATAAAGGCATGGCCTTCGGCGCGGACAGCCACGGGCACGACGGCCACGGCGACTCGCACGGGCACAAGGTCTGGGACGTGGACTTCAGGGAGGCCATAGCGCTCCTCGCCCTTATAGTCTTCGTCTTCTGGGTGGGCTTCCATCCCGAGGACTTTCTCGGCTACATGCACGAATCGGTGGGCAACCTGATAAACCAGGCCACTGCCAGCAAATTTGAGGGGCTCGGATTATGAACTCTGAAGTAGCGGCGTTCTTTTCGCCCGGTGATTTCCTGGCCATACTGCCTGAGATGGTCATTGCCGGAATGGCCTGCCTTCTCCTCCTCGTTGACATCGCGGTCCCGCGCACGAAAAAGTGCGTGGTGCCGGCGCTGGCGGTCCTGTCGGTGGCGGTAGCGGCCTGGTTCTCGTACGAGCTGGCAGGCTCCGGCGTCTCGGCCTTTTCGGGGATGTTCGTACTGGACGGTTATTCGGACTTTTTCAAGCTCATCTTCTACATAGTGGCGGTCTTCGCGATCCTTGTTTCGCTCCGCTACATAAGGACCGAGGAGATAGACCTCGGCGAGTATTACGTCCTCTTGCTCTTCTCGCTATCGGGCATGATGATAATGGCCTCCGGAACCGACCTCCTGACCATATACCTGGGGCTCGAGCTCGCGTCGCTTCCGGTATACGCCCTCGTCGGCTTCCTGCAAAAGAGCAGGAAATCGAACGAGGCCGCCATGAAGTACATTATACTCGGCGCCTTCTCGTCCGCCATACTCCTTTACGGCATCTCGCTGATATACGGTCTTACGGGCACGACCCAGCTCGCGGCCATATCTGCAGCGCTCGTGACCGGGGACGTAAACGGGCCGCTCTTTACGCTCGCCGTGATAATGCTGGTCGCCGGGTTCGGCTTCAAGGTCGCCGGCTTCCCGTTCCACATGTGGGCGCCAGACGCCTACGAGGGCGCGCCCACGCCCATAACCGCCTTCATGGCCGCGGGGCCCAAGGCCGCGGCATTCGCGGTCATAATGAGGGTCTTCCTGGAAGGCCTCTACCCGGCATACGACAGCTGGCAGATGGCGATAGCCGCGGTCGCGGTGGGAAGCATGGTCGTCGGCAACATAACCGCCATACTGCAGACCAGCATAAAACGCATGCTCGCCTTCTCGAGCGTCGGGCACGCCGGGTATGCGCTCCTGGGCCTCGTGGCCGGGAGCGAGGAGGGGATGGCGAGCGTCATGTTCTACCTCTTCGTCTACGCTTTCATGAACCTCGGGATATTCGGCATTGTCATAATGATGAGGAAGGACAGCCAGTCAGGCGACCAGATATCGCATTATACCGGGCTTGGCAAGTCCAACAGGCTTACGGCCCTGGCGATGCTCATATTCCTCTTCTCGCTGGCCGGCATACCGCCGACCGCCGGGTTCATCGCCAAGTTCTACGTATTCATGGCGCTCATCAACAAGGGCATGGTAGGCCTTGCGGTCATAGCCGCCCTCATGAGCGCGGTCGCCGCGTACTACTACATACGCATAGTGATGCTCATGTACATGAGGGAGCCGGAGAAGGAATTCGCGCTCGCAAGCTCGCGGGGCCTCCTCTGCGTGCTGATAATCGCCCTGGCGGCCGTCGTCGCCCTGGGCGTATACCCGGGGTATTTCATAGACCTCGCCCGCTACGCGGCGTTCCCGCTGTAGGCCAGGGAAAGGATTGAGATGGAAACGATTGTATCCATAAGGCCCTTTATAGCTGTTCTGGTCTCGGCAGTGGTCGTGGCCCTGATAATCCTGTCGAGGAACAGGCCCAACCTGCGTGAGTCGTGGACCTATCTGGCGGCGCTCGTGAAGTTCGGCCTCGTAGTCTCGATGTTCCCGGACATATTCTCGGGGAAGATAATCGAGTACACGGTCCTTACGGTGCTGCCGGGCATAGAGATCAAGTTCAGGGTCGACGCGCTCGGGCTCTTCTTCGCCACTACCGCGTCCTTCCTCTGGATAATAGCGACGACCTACTCCATAGGGTACATGCGCTCCCTTGACGAGCACGCGCAGACGCGCTATTACGCCTGCTTCGCGATAGCGCTCTCCTCGGCGCTCGGAGTCGCCTTTTCGGCGAACCTCTTCACGCTCTACCTGTTCTACGAGATACTGAGCATAATGACATATCCGCTGGTCGCGCACCACGAGGACAACGAGGCCTGGGAAGGGGGCAAGAAATACATCGTCTACCTCATGGGCGCCTCGAAGACCTTCCTCCTCGGCGCGCTCATACTGACGTACATGATTACCGGCACGCTTGACTTCCAGCCCGGGGGCATATTCACTACCGGGATGTCGCAGACGCTCGTGACCATAACATACGTATGCTTCCTCCTGGGTTTCGCCAAGGCCGGCATAATGCCGCTCCATAACTGGCTGCCTTCGGCGATGGTGGCTCCAACGCCGGTGAGCGGGCTGCTGCACGCCGTCGCCGTCGTCAAGGTGGGCGTCTTCTCGGTCGTAAGGGTGATACTGGACACCTTCGGCATTGATGTCATGTCGGCCTTCAACCTCGGGATGCCGACGGTCTATTTCGTCTCGATAACCATACTTGCGGCCTCGGTCATCGCGCTTACGAAGGACGACCTGAAGGCCCGGCTCGCCTATTCGACGGTAAGCCAGCTGTCGTACGTCATACTCGGTGTTGCGCTCCTTACCCCGCACGGCATATCCGGCGGGATACTCCACATCGGGAACCACGCCTTCTCGAAGATCACGCTCTTTTTCTGCGCTGGCGCGATATTCGTGACCTCGCATATAAAGAAGATCAGCAACCTGAGCGGCATAGGCTACAAGATGCCGCTTACCATGGCGGCCTTCACCATAGGGTCGCTGAGTATGATAGGCGTGCCGGCGATGGCCGGCTTTACGAGCAAGTGGTACATGGGCATAGGCTCCATGGAGGCAATGGACACGGTCCCCCTCATGGTGCTCCTTGCGAGCACGGTCCTTAACGCGGCGTACTTCCTCCCGATAATCTTCAAGGCCTATTTCGAGAGCCCTGAGGGGAACGTCCACCTCGAGGGCGTGAAGGAAGCGCCGAATTTCGTGCTGGTCCCGCTCCTTGTGACCGCAGTCATAACCGTGGCGATAGGCGTCTACCCGAGCATATTCCTGTCGCTCGCCGAGAGGGTGCTGCAATGAAGCTCGACAGAATATTCGAGAACAGTGACACCATGAGGCTCTTGAAGTGGGTCTTTTACGCGGCAGCTGCCGTCTTCGTAGCGCTGGATTTCGTCATACCGAGGCACCACCTGCATTTCTTCTGGGACGAGATACCGGGCTTCAGCGCAGTATTCGGCTTCATCTCGTGCGTCCTCATCATCATCTTCGCCAAGACCGTCGGCAAGCTTCTGCTGCAGCGGGATGAGGACTATTATGAAAAATAGCGGGGAATAAATGGGAATATTCGACTGGATACACCCGGCCTTCATACTCATGCTCGGCTCCGCGCTCATCCCCTTTTTCCAGGGGAGGGCCAGGCAGGCGTATATAATCCTCCTCCCGGCGCTCGCGCTGCTGAACGTGGCGACGATGGACTACGGCACCTACGGGGAGTTCAATTTCCTGGGCTTCGACGTCACGTTCGGCAGGGTTGACGGGCTGAGCTACGGCTTCGCCTTCATCTTTGCCGTCGTGGCCCTGGTAAGCGGCATCTACGGCGCAAACCACAAGGATGCCGGCCACCACATAGCGGCCTACGTCTACGCTGGCGGGGCTATAGGCCTGGCGTTCGCGGGGGACTACCTGACGCTTTTCCTCTTCGCCGAGTTCATGGCCTTGGCCTCGATGTGCCTCATACTCTACAATAAGACCGCGGAGTCGACCAGGGCGGCCTATCGCTACATACTCGTACACATATTCAGCGGCATATGCATTCTGGCCGGCGCCATGCTCGTATATTCGCAAACCGGCAGCTTTGCGTTCGACAGCGTGACCGGCGGCGGGATAGCCGCGGCCCTGCTCCTCGTGGGCTTCCTGACCAACGCGGCGGTGCCGCCTCTGGGCTCGTGGCTCCCGGACGCCTACCCCAGGGCGACCATTCCGGGCGCGGTCTTCATGTCGGCCTTCACCACCAAGAGCGCCGTCTACACGCTCGCAAGGGGCTTCGCAGGGACCGAGATACTCATAGTGCTCGGCACTGTGATGGCCTTATACGGCGTCGTGTACGCGGTCCTTGAAAACGATATCCGGAAGCTTCTGGCCTACCACATCATAAGCCAGGTAGGGTACATGGTGGCGGCGGTCGGCATAGGGACCGAGCTCGCCATAAACGGCGCGGCCGCCCATGCGTTCGCGCACATGCTCTACAAGGGGCTGCTTTTCATGGGCGCGGGCTCGGTCCTGTACATGACCGGCAGGTCCAGGCTTACAGACCTCGGCGGCCTGTACAAGGTCATGCCGTGGACCTTCATCCTCTACATGGTGGGGGGCTTCGCCATATCGTCAGTGCCTCTCTTCAGCGGCTTCGTAAGCAAGGCTATCATACTTTCGGCAGCCGGGGAGTCGCACATGACCTTCATATGGCTGTTCCTGACGCTCACTTCGGCAGGTACGTTCCTTTCGGTCGGCCTCAAGCTCCCTTACCTGGCCTTCATGGGGAAGGACGCCGGGCTCGAGGCGAAGGACCCGCCGCTCAACATGCTCGCAGGCATGGGCATTGCCGCGTTCCTGTGCGTCTTTTTCGGCCTGTTCCCGCAGTTCCTCTATAACCTCCTGCCGTACGCGATAGAATACCACCCGTATACTGCCGACCACGTAGTGTGGACCTCGCAGATACTCCTTTTCACCGCGCTCGGCTACATGCTCTACATCAAGAAGCTCGGTGGCAAGAGGGTCATAAGCCTGGACACGGACTGGTTCTACCGCAAGGGCGGGGTAATGTTCATGAAGCTCGCGTACGGCCTCTTCGCCGCGGTCGACGAACTGGTGAGCAACCTGTACAGGCACATGCTCGCAGGGGTAAAAAAGGTCGCAGGCTGGTGCTGGGGCTTTGATTTCAAGTGGGTAGACGGCGTTGTGAACGGTGTCGCCGGGCTCGTAATCTACGTATCCGGAGACCTCCGCCGCATACAGACCGGCAAGCTCCAGCACTACGCGGTAACGATCCTCCTGGGACTACTTTTCTTCATAAACCTGCTGCTTTTCTTCTCCTAGCCCGCCATGCATGCCAGGGTGCTTTCCCCGGCCAAGGTAAACCTTTTCCTCAAGGTCCTTGGCAAGCGGCCGGACGGTTATCACGAGATACTCTCGCTCATGCAGCCGGTCTCGCTCTACGACGAAATCGAGGTCTCGGTCTCCGAGGGCGGCGGCATCGATGTCGCCACAGACTCGCCCGAGGCCCCCGGGGGGAGCGAGAACCTCGCTTACCGGGCGGCCGCTCTCTTCCTTGAGAGGGCCGGGTCAGCTAAACGGGTATCAATAAGTATAAAGAAGAGGATACCGGTAGGCGCGGGGCTCGGCGGCGGCAGCTCGAACGCCGCAAGCGTCATCATGGCCCTTGACGGGCTCCTGGGGACAGGCTTTTCCGGCCAGGAACTCATGGATATGGGCTCGAGGCTCGGCTCGGACGTGCCTTTTTTCTTCCTCAGGGGGCCCGCCCTGGCCAGGGGCAGGGGCGAGGTCCTTGAGCCGGCCCTTCTACCGGAGCTGTATTACGTGCTCGTAAACCCGGGCTTCCATGTGCCGACCGCCTGGGTCTATTCGAGTTTGCGCTTGACAAAAAAGGCCCAAAATAATATTCTTTTGTATTCTTGCGAGGTCTTCGCCGACAGGGAAAGGCTCAAGGACGCGCTCACGAACGACCTGGAGACGGTGACCGTCGCAAGGTATCCTGAGATTTCCGCCTTGAAGGAGAGCCTGGTGGAGGCCGGCGCTTCCGGGGCCCTCATGTCCGGGAGCGGACCTACCGTCTTCGGCGTTTTTCATTCCCGTGAAGACGCCATGCTGGCCTACGGAACGCTTGAGCCGAGGGTGGCCCTGCCGGCGCGTATTTTTTTCGCGGAGGGTCTGACCGGCTGAAATGGGCTTCGGGTGCATGCTCCGGCTGGGGCGTCGCCAAGCGGTAAGGCACGGGGTTTTGATCCCCGCATTCGGAGGTTCGAATCCTCCCGCCCCATCCAGTCAAAAAAGAATAGCCAGAGGTCGAGACAAGGGATGATCGAGAGGATAAAGGTTTTCGCCGGAAATTCGAACAAGCTGCTGGCCGTGGAGATCTGCGACCACCTGGGCATAGAACTGGGGAAGTCGGACGTAAGGAGCTTCAGCGACGGAGAAGTCTACGTCGACATACAGGAGAGCGTGAGGGGGGTCGAGGTATACGTCCTGCAGTCGACGTGCACTCCCACCAACGACAACCTGATGGAGCTACTCATAATGCTCGATGCCTTCAAGAGGGCTTCGGCCTCTTCCGTAACGGCGGTAATTCCGTATTACGGGTACGCCAGGCAGGACAGGAAGGTGGCGCCGAGGACGCCGATTTCAGCAAAGCTCGTTGCCGACCTCTTGACCGTGGCCGGGGCGAAAAGGGCGGTCTGCGTGGACCTTCACGCAGGGCAGATACAGGGTTTTTTCAATATCCCTGTCGACCACCTCTACGCCACCCCGGTCCTCCTCAACTACATAAGGGAGAACTTCCATAACGACGTGGTGGTCGTCTCCCCCGACGCGGGCGGCGTCGAGAGGGCGAGGGCGTTTGCAAAGAGGCTCGGCGCGACCCTGGCCATCGTTGACAAGAGGCGTCCGAGCCCGAACGTTTCGGAAGTCATGAACATAATAGGCGAGGTGGAGGGCAAGACCGCGGTGCTCCTCGACGACATGATAGACACCGCGGGGACGATAACGCAGGCAGCCGCGGCCCTCCACGAAAAGGGCGCGAAGCAGGTCTACGCCTGCGCCACACACGCGGTGCTCTCTGGCCCCGCCATAAAGAGAATAAACGAGTCGCCGATAAAGGAGCTCGTCGTCACCAACACCATACCCAAATCGGAAGGCGCGGACTCGCCCAAGATAAAGAGGCTTTCCATTGGTCCGCTCCTGGGAGAGGCCATAAAGAGGATACATCTGGGCGAGTCGGTTAGCTCTCTTTTCGTTTGAGCCGCCTTGCCTCACAGGAATAATACCGGAGGAAACACATGGAACAGATAAAACTTTCAGCAGAGCAGAGGAACGAGACAGGGAACGGTCCGGCGCGTAGGCTCCGGGCAAACGGCAAGGTGCCGGGCGTGCTCTACGGCCCCGGCATCGAGAAGTCGCTCCCAGTGACCCTCGACAAAAAGGAGCTCGACAAGACGCTCGGGACAGGCGCCCGCGGCAACGTCCTTGTGAACCTTGAGGTGGCCGGGGACAAGGTCCGCACCGTGATGTTCAAGGACGTGCTCCGCCACCCGCTAAAGGGGACGGTGCAGCACGTCGACCTCCTCGAGGTGCAGATGGACCACAAGGTCCTGGTAGAAGTGCCGGTGCATCTTACAGGCAAGGCGGCGGGGCTCGCCTTCGGCGGCATAGTCCAGCACGAAACGAGAAAGATAAGCATAGAGTGCCTCCCCGGCAATATTCCGGACAGCATAGACATAGACATCACCCGGCTAGGAGTAGGCGACTCGGTCCACGTACGCGACATCGCCCTCACTGAAGGGCTCAGGGCCGTGGACGACCCCGAGTTGACGGTGGTCTCGTTAGTCGCGCCGACTGCCGAAGCGGCGCCTAGGTCGGCTGAAGAGGTCGAGGCCGAGCTTGCAAAGAGTTTCGAGGAGAAGGAAGGGGCTAAAAAGGAAGAGTAGCGCGCCAGGGTCGCCAGGCCCGAGCCTGAGAGGTTGCTTCCGGTTCCAATGCGGGTTTCGTAATTCGTTTCTGGCCGAGGCTGCGGGCTTCAAGCCTGGGAATCAGAGCCCCTTTGGCAACGGCCAAAGGGGCTCTTCATTGGTGCTGACACATTGATGCCGCCAAATTGATGCTGATAGTCGGACTGGGAAACCCTGGAAGCGAGTACGCGGACACCAGGCACAACGCAGGGTTCATGCTCGTGGACCGGCTCTCGGCCGAGTACGGGATAGGACTCTCAGTGAAGGGCATGGGGGCCAGGGGGACCGGCCGGATAGCCGGAGAGGACGTGGCGCTCCTTAAACCGCTTACCTACATGAACCGGAGCGGTCATGCCGTTTCGGAACTCCTCATGGTCCATCCTGCGGGGCCGGAGAAGATCATCGTGGCGTACGACGACTGCGACCTCCCGCTCGGGAAGATCCGGATAAGGGGCGCAGGGGGAAGCGGCGGCCACAAGGGCCTGGCGTCCGTCATGGAGGCCCTCGGCACCACCGACATACCGCGTATCCGGCTCGGAATAGGCAGGCCTGTTGACGGCGATGTCGTCGATTTCGTCCTGAGCCCGTTTCTTCCCGATGAGCTGCCGGCAGTCGACGCAATGCTCGGCAGGGCGCGGGACGCGGTAGAAACCATAATCGCCTGCGGAATAGGGCAGGCAATGAACAGGCACAACAACTGAACGCTAACCCATCGTAGAGTCCGCAACCCCCGCCAACGGAAGAGGTATCGAGCAATGCCCAGCCTGGCATATTACGCGCCCCTTTTCGGCATCGCCGGCCTCGCCGCGGCCCTTCTGATATACAGGCACATAAAAACGCTGCCAGCTGGCAATGCAAGGATGAAGGAGATATCCGACCTCATACACGCCGGGTCGATGGCCTACCTCAAGCGCCAGTATGCTATAATCGTCGTCTTCCTCGCGGGCGTTGCGCTGGCCCTTGCCTTTTCACTGGGGGTGCCGACAGCAATAGCCTACCTCTCGGGAGGGGCCCTTTCCATGCTCGCCGGCTTCATAGGCATGAAGGGGGCCACAAAGGCAAACGTAAGGACAGCCGAGGCGGCGCATATCCACAAACCCGATGCGGCGCAGGCGCTTTCCGCCGCATTTTACGGCGGCTCGGTAATGGGGCTTTCGGTCGCGAGCCTGGGGCTTCTGGGGGTCGGCATATTCTTCATCGCGTTCGGCAGGCCGGAAGAGGCCAAGGCGATAAACGGTTTTGCCATGGGCGCTTCCTCCATAGCGCTCTTCGCCAGGGTGGGCGGAGGCATTTTCACGAAGACGGCCGACGTCGGAGCCGACCTCGTTGGCAAGGTGGAGGCCGGGATACCCGAGGACGACCCGAGGAACCCTGGCGTTGTGGCCGACAACGTGGGCGACAACGTCGGAGACGTCGCGGGCCTTGGGGCGGACATATTCGAATCCTATGTGGGGGCGATAATCGCCTCGGTCGCGCTGGCCGCGACCATGCCTTTTTCCGGCCTCGCGAGTCTCGGCACCAGGGAGGCGCTCATGACCTATCCGCTGGTCCTTGTCATGGCCGGGCTCGTATCGTCTTTTCTGGGCCTTTTTTCGATACGCGTACTCGGCAGGCTCGGGCCGGCGCCGGCGCTCAGGTACTCGACAATAGCATCCGCAGGCGCTTTCCTCGCCCTCGCGTACGCCGCGACGGTCGTGACGGGTTGCGGCTTGGGCTGCTTGCTGGCGGTCGCCGCCGGGTCGCTCGGCGGGATACTCATCGGCCTTCTAAGCGAATTCTATACCGGTGGAAGGCCGGTCGGGAGGATAGCCCGGTCTTCCACCACGGGCGCTGGCACGAACGTCATAACCGGCATCGCGGTGGGGCTCGAGAGCTGTGTCCTGCCGGTCGTAGCCATAGGGCTTGTGATTTACGCCGCCAACTACGGGGCAGGCATATACGGCATAGGCATAGCGGCGGTCGGGATGCTCGCGACTACGGGCATAACGATGAGCGTTGACGCTTACGGCCCCATAGCCGACAACGCGGGCGGCATAACAGAGATGAGCGCGCTCGGCGACGACGTGAGGGCGATAACCGACAACCTCGACTCGCTCGGGAATACCACGGCCGCAATAGGGAAGGGCTTCGCCATAGGCTCGGCAGCCCTTACCGCCATCGCGCTATTCACGGCCTTCGGGCAGGCCGTGGCCGCCGCTACGGAGATGCCGTTCGAGATATCTCTTTTGGACCCGCTCGTCGTCATAGGGCTCCTTGTCGGGGGCGCGATCCCTTTCCTGATCGGCGCGCTCACAATGACGAGCGTCGGCAAATCCGCCATGAAGATGGTGGAGGAGATAAGGAGGCAGTTCAGGGAAATCCCCGGGCTCCTCGAGGGCAGGGACGGGGTCAGGCCGGACGTCGAGAGGTGCGTAGACATAAGCACGAGGGCCGCCCTGAGGGAGATGGTCCTGCCAGGGATCCTTGCGGCCTCGGCGCCGGTCGTCGTGGGTTTTCTCTTCGGCGCCAAGGCGCTCGGCGGGATGCTCGCCGGCGCTACCGTTACCGGCATACTGCTCGCTATTTTCATGGCAAACGCGGGCGGTGCATGGGATAATGCCAAGAAATACATCGAAAAGGGCAGGCTTGGCGGCAAGGGCTCTGACGCGCACAAGGCGGCAGTTGTCGGGGACACCGTCGGAGACCCGTTCAAGGACACCTCCGGCCCTGCCATGAACATACTCATAAAGCTCATGAGCATAGTCTCGTTGACCATAGTACCGCTTATTCTCTGAACCTTGCGTATTACCGGAAGGGCGACAGGGCACTCGTGCCCTGTTTTTATTTCGAGCAATAAAAAAAAGGAGATCAGGAACAAATGGGCTTCAATTGCGGGATAGTAGGGCTTCCGAACGTGGGCAAGTCGACCATATTCAACGCGATGACCGCCGCCGGCGCCGAGGCTTCGAACTATCCGTTCTGCACGATAAACCCGAACATAGGGATGGTGCCGCTGCGCGACGAGAGGATTTACAGTATAGCCGCTCTCGTCAAGCCTGAAAGGACGCTCCCGACCGCCGTCGAGTTCGTTGACATAGCCGGGATAGTGAAGGGCGCGAGCAAGGGCGAGGGGCTCGGAAACCAGTTCCTCGGGAACATCCGGAGCGTCGACATGGTCGCGCACGTTGTGAGGTGCTTCGAGGACGAGCAGGTGGTCCACGTGGACGGGAAGGTGGACCCGAAGGGCGACATCGATACGATAAACACGGAGCTGATACTTGCAGACATGGATTCGGTCGACAAAAGGCTCGAAAGGGCCTCCAAGCTCGCCAAAAGCGGGGACAAGGCCGCAGCCGAGGCCCTTCCGGTCTATCAGGAGCTAAAGAGAGCCTTCGATGCCGGCAGGCCCGCGAGGAGCGCGCTGACCCGGGAGACCGCCGGGCTCGTTAAGGACCTGAACCTCCTGACGGCCAAGCCCGTGATCTATGTGGCGAACGTCGGGGAGGACGACCTTTCTGGCGCCTCCGAGGCCGCGAGGGCGGTAAGGGAGACAGCACAGGCCGAGGGCGCGGGCTTCGTTATCATCTGCGGGAAGATAGAGTCCGAGATAGCGGAGCTTTCGGAAGAGGAGAGGGCCGGGTTCCTTTCCGGGCTGGGCCTCTCGGAGTCAGGCCTCGACAGGCTTGCGGCCGCCGCGTACAGGCTGCTGGGGCTTATAACCTTCTTTACCGCGGGCAAGAAAGAGGTCAGGGCCTGGACGGTCGAGGAAGGCTCAAAGGCGCCCGCAGCGGCAGGGGTGATACACAGCGACTTCGAGCGGGGTTTCATAAAGGCCGAGGTCATCGCCTACGATGACTTCTTAAGATATGGCTCCGAGGCGGCTTGCAGGGAGAAAGGCGTCCTGAGGATCGAGGGGAAGGAATACGTCGTAGAGGACGGCGACATCATGCATTTCAGGTTCAACGTCTGAGTATCTGCACATAAGTACAGTTGACAGCCCCGTTGTAATGTAATGGCTTGACAGTACCAGGTGCGGAAAGTATAATTTTCGCACCCCAGGATTCGACCGTGTGCACCCGCTTCTCTTTGCTTAGGGCCTGCCCTGCAAGGCGCCTCAAGCCGGCGAGAAGCATTTTTTGTGACGGGTATGTTCGTATTATGCACTAAATTTGCGAGGGGGGGGGAGGGGCGAGTTGTCGAGGGAATATTGCGATCCGGAGGTGTTTTACGAGGGGCTCAGGCATTCGGGGGGGAAGATAAGGGACCTGCTCTGGCCGCTTTCGGCACTGAGCGCGAGGGAGAGGGCGGTATTCACTGAATACCATTACTGGAAGACGCACATGAAGGTCATAGCTGAGAGCCACAGGATCTCACTCGGGAGGGCGTATGAGATACTCTACAGGGCAGAGGAGAAAATCGCGGCTTCAAGGACACAGGAGAAGAAGGAGGAAGCCGGCAGAGACAGCTGACAGGCCCAAGTCGCCGCCGGTGAGCCTTGTGGATTTCAAGATAATGAAACAATACCAGCCGCTCGGCGACATCCTCGACAGCATGCGCATGTACGGCTACAGGGGCGGTATAGAAGAATTGCTGAGCAGGTCGTGGAACCCATACGAGGAGAGTTTTCAGGACTGGACAATTAACGACATACTCATGAAGGACGCGAAATAGAGCTGTCCGAAGGAGCGAAAACGAAAAAAAGCCAGGCATTCAGCCTGGCTTTTTTTCGTTTTCCCTTTCAGGGACAGAATAAATTTACGGCATTTCCTGCGGCCCTGCATGAAGTTAGCTCAAGCCGGGTAGAAGCATTACACCATAGGGCATAAACGCAGCGCGGAGGTGCCGCATGGGGTCCGAGGCCGACGTAAAACAGAAATCGTCCTGCTATTACAGGAGGCGGTCCTCAAGGGTCCTCCTGAGGGAGCCGGAGGTGTGCATGGAATGCAACAGGGTGTTCGTGAGCCTGTACCCTATAAGAAGCTGCGTGGAGCACGAAGGCCTTGATGAGATATGAAGAAAGCGCCACGGGGTTGATTGGTGAAAATAGACTGGAAGGCTGTAAAGATAGGCTACCAGAACGGGGGGGGTGCGCCTGAACTCGCGGAAAGGCACGGGTGCAGCGCCGAGACCGTGCGTAGAAGGGCAAGGAAGGAGAACTGGCGGAAGAAGGGAAATGCCGGGTGCGCCGCCGGCGCGGATGGTATCGACGCCGCAGCCGACCACAGGACTCTCCTTAACGGGGTGAGGAAAAGGCTTGTGAAGGGGCTTGAGAACGCGGACTTGAAGCTGGGACTCGAAGAGCTCAAGGTCGCGAAGACGGCGCTTGAAGTGCTTTCCGATTATCGGAAAGAGGAGGAGCATGCGCTGGGGCCCGCGAGGAGCGGGAGAAAGGAAATGGAGGACTGCCATGCGCTTGCCTCCGAGATGGCACAGGCTACGGCCCCATCCGGAGCAGATGAGGCTCTGGAACGAGAATAAGAGGTTTGCCGTGGTCCCTGCGGGCAGGAGGAGCGGGAAGACCGAGCTTGCGAAACGAAAGCTCGTCATGGGCCTCAACCAGAAAAAGGCATGGCCTGACCCGAAGTATTTCGCCGCGGCCCCCACGAGGGAGCAGGCGAAAAGGATATTCTGGAAGGACTTGAAGGAACTGACGCCGGGCGAATGGACTGAAAGGGTCTACGAGGGCGACCTCTGCATAAGGAGCGTGTTCGGGAGCGAGCTGTGGGTCGTTGGGCTCGATAAGCCCGAGAGGGTCGAGGGAGTGCCGTGGGACGGCGGGGTGCTCGACGAGTTCGCCAACATGAGGGAGACGGCTTGGACCGAGCACATAAGGCCCGCCCTTTCGGACAGAAAAGGATGGTGCTGGTTCATAGGCGTTCCCGAAGGGCTAAACCATTACAAGGAAGTCGCCGACTACGCCGCTAGCGGGAAAGACCATGACTGGGGCTTCTATACCTGGCGCTCATCGGAAATACTGCCCCCGGAAGAGGTAGAGGCGGCGAGGAGGGTGCTTGATTCAAGGACATTCAGGCAGGAGTACGAGGCGAGTTTCGAGGGCTCTTCAGGCCGGGCCTACTACGCTTACGACGAGGCGAGGCACGAGGTCCCGGGGATGGAGATAAGGAAGTCGCTCAAGCTCGCGGTCTGCTGCGATTTCAACGTGGACCTCTGCGTGTGGGAGGTGGCGCAGACCGACGGCAGGACGGTTTGGGTGCTGGACGAGATAGCCCTTAGAAATACGAATACGGCCGAGATGGCTAGGGCGCTGCTTGCAAGATACGGCGCCCACAAGGCGGGGCTCGTCGTATACGGTGACGCCGCCGGCATGAGCAGGTCCACGGCCGGAATGAGCGACTACGCCATACTCAGCGAGATGGGTCTAAGGACTCAGAGGGTCAAGAGGTCCAACCCGGCGGTAAGGGACCGGTTGAATGCGGTGAACTCGCTCCTTGTGAGCTCAAGCGGGGATGTAAGGCTCTTCCTGCACCCGAGGTGCGCGCACCTCAAGAGGGACTTTGAGACGGTCGAATGGCGCTCGGGAGGAGCGGAAATCGACAAGTCGGACCCTGAACGGACACACGCATCCGACGCGCTCGGTTATTTCGTAGAGTACGAGTTCCCGCTGAGGCTCCACAGGCCGGACCAGGCGATGAGGTTCTACAAGTAGCGTACAGGCACAACAGGCACAACGAGGGACAAGGAGGGGGAGCGAATGACCCACGAGGAGCTTGAAAGGACTCATCCGCTTTACGCAGGCCGCATAGACGAATGGCTATTCTACATCCGTTCCTACTTCGGCGGCAGGATGTACAAGACGGGCGACTACCTCCTGCAGCACCCTTTCGAGAGCGCGGCGAACTACGCCCGGCGGAAGGAGACGAGCTACTATTACAACTACTGCGGCCCGATAATCGACATCTTCGTCTCGCACCTCTTCCGGAAGGACGCGCTCCGGGACTTCGGGTCGCTCGCCGCGGACGGGCTTTTCCGCATGTTCCTGGCAGACGCCGACCTCGAGGGCAATAATTTCAGGTCGTTCATGAGGGAGGCGCAGAGGCTCGCGAGCGTGTACGGCAGGGTCTCTATAATAGTCGACAAGCCGCAGACGCTTGCCGTCACCAGAGCAGAGGCCGAGGACTTCGGGATAAGGCCGTATTTGGCGCTCGTTACGCCGGAAAACCTCCTGGACTGGTCCTACATAAGGCTGCCCTACTCGGGAAGGCCGGTGCTCGACAGCGTGAAAATAAAAGTGGCACCGGATACCTACAGGGTATGGAACAGAGAGGGCTGGGAGCTGTGGCAGTCGGCGGAAGGCGAGGCGGCGCTCCTGGACGCGGGTTGGCACGGGCTCGGGGAGGTGCCGCTCGTGAACCTCTATAACAAGCAGTCCGGGACCAGGATGATAGGGCTCTCGGACATCCAGGACATAGCCGACATAAACAGGAACATCTACTACCTCTGCAGCGACGCAAGGGAGATAATCGAGAACACGGCCTTCCCCATGCTTGCCGTGCCGTACTCGCGCGGCGAATCAGGAGAGAGGGAGCTCGGCCCGAGGAACATACTCCAGTTCGACCCGGCCGAGCCGAATTCCAGGCCGTACTGGCTCGAGGCCCCGCACTCGTCGCTTACCGAGATAAGGGAATGGGTAAGGCACGACATAGACGAGATATACAGGATCGCCAAGCTGGGGGGCGTCAAGTCCGCCGAAGAGTACGGGAGAGTGCGCTCCGGGGTGGCGCTTGAGCTCGAGTACCAGCAGCTCTACTCCACCCTGAGCGAGAAGGCCGACAATATCGAGCAGGCAGAGGCGAGGATACTGGAGCTCTGGGCCAAGTGGGAGGGAAGGAAATTCGACGGGCACATAGACTACCCGGACGATTTTTCCGTAAGGGACCTGGACAGGGAACTCCAGAACGCCATGATGGCCCAGGACGCCGGTGTCGGGTCCGAGACCTTCAGGCGGGAAGTCCAGAAGAGGATCGCGCATTCGGTCCTGCCCAAGGCAGGCGAAGAGGTGATATCGAAGATATACGATGAGATCGAGAAAGGCGGCGCGCCGGTAACGCCTTGACCGGGCGCGTACCGCCGGGCCGCCCCCGCACCCCGGGGGGCAGGCTTTCACAAGGGGGCAAAGAGGAGGGCAGGCATGGTTGACGAACTTAAAACGGTTGAGGGCGACGGCCTAAGCGGGAGCGAGGACGCCAAAAAAGTGATGTTCCTCCCGGAACAGCAGGCAAAGGTGCAGGAGCTCATAGACGAGGCGTACAGGAAGGCCTACGCAAAGGCCCAGAAGGGAAAGGGCGGGAGCGAAGAGCTGGAGAGGCTCAAGGGCGAGGTCGAGAGGCTCCGGGACGAAAGGAAGTCGGCTGCGCTCCTGAGGGCCATATCCAGGCACAACGTGGTCGACGCCGAAGAGGTTGCCGAGCTCGTTGGGCACCGGGTGAGGATGGAAGAGGACGGGAGCGTAAGGGTGCTCGGTGACTCGGGGGCAGTGCGGATAAACACGACCGGCCAGCCCATGGCGCTCGACGAGTTCATCGCGGACTGGCTC
>DIDN01000128.1:1927-3919 GCA_002418185.1 Deltaproteobacteria bacterium UBA5799 | reverse complement strand
CCTTTCTACAGAAAGTTTCCCCCGGAATACTCTGACAGACCCTCCAGGCTGACTTCATCTACGATGACATAAGGAGCGAGTCCCGATGGAGATGGACCCGAAAGAGATAAAAGAGAGGATGAAAATACCCAAGCAGCCCATGGCCGAGCAGGACCCGAAGGAGAGGGTCGGGAACTTCTACGAGGTCCCCTTCGGGTACACCCCCGAGCAGGCTATGGAGGAGGCCAGGCGGTGCATACAGTGCAAGAAGCCCCTGTGCGTGGGCGGCTGCCCCGTGAATATCGACATACCCTGGTTCCTGAGGCTCTTGGCCGAGGGCAAGTTCGTCGAGGCCGCCCGGAAGATAAAGGAGACGAACGGGCTTCCGGCTGTCTGCGGCAGGGTCTGCCCGCAGGAGGACCAGTGCGAGAAGGTCTGCGTCATAGGGAAAAAGAACGAGCCGGTCTCCATAGGCAGGCTTGAAAGGTTCGCCGCGGACTTCGAGAGGGAGCACGGCGAGATAACCATACCGCAGATACCTTCCTGGAGCGGCAAGAGGGTCGCGGTCGTCGGCGCCGGCCCTGCCGGGCTTACCGTTGCCGGAGACATGGTGAAAAAGGGGCACAAGGTCACTGTTTTCGAGGCGCTCCACGTGGCGGGAGGGGTGCTGGTATACGGGATACCCGAGTTCAGGCTCCCGAAGAAGATAGTCCAGTCGGAGGTCGACTACTTGAGACGCATGGGCGTCGAGATAGTTTTGAACGCCGTCATAGGAAAGATAGACACGATCGACGAGCTCCTCTCCAACGGCTTTGACGCCGTCTTCATCGGCTCCGGGGCGGGCCTCCCGAACTTCATGAACATACCCGGCGAGAACCTCGCCGGCGTCTATTCCGCCAACGAGTACCTCACCAGGGTGAACCTCATGAAGGCCTACATGTTCCCGGAGTACGACACGCCGATAATACGCGGCAAGAGGGTGGTCGTAATCGGCGGCGGGAATACCGCAATGGACGCGGCCCGGACCGCCCTCAGGCTCTGCCCCGAGGAGGTCTCGATAGTTTACAGGCGTTCGCGTGAGGAGATGCCGGCCAGGATAGAGGAGATACACCACGGCGAGGAGGAAGGCCTTGTCTTCAAGCTCCTGACCGCGCCCAAGAGGTTCATAGGCGACGACGACGGAAGGCTCAAGGCGATGGAATGCCTCAAGATGGAGCTGGGCCCTCCCGACGACTCGGGGAGGAGGAGGCCCGTAGAGGTGCCTGGCTCGGAGTTCACCATGGAGGTGGACGTGGCCATCGTAGCCATCGGGAACGGCGCCAACCCCCTCATACCGCAGACCTCGCCGGACATAAAGGTAAACAAGTGGGGGAACATCACCGTGGACCCCGACACCGGCAGGACCAGCAAGAAGGGGGTTTTCTCGGGCGGCGACATCGTGAGGGGAGGCGCTACCGTCATCCTCGCCATGGGAGACGGCAGGAAGGCGGCGGAATCCATGCACGAGTACCTGACGACAGGTGTATGGTAGCTGATTTAAGGGCGCTCAGGACTCCGGATAGACCTCTCCGGGCATGTTTTTATATGTTATGGTGTTTCACGTCCGTCCTGTCCCGGGACAGCCTCAAGAGTTTGAGGGTGCTCGCCGTAGTTGCAGGTATGCCGCCGCCGCTCTTGGGGGTTAGCAGGCCCGCTATTATTATCTGCTTGCCTGGGCTCGAAACCCGCGCTGAAAAACGCGCGCATTCGAGTATTGTTCTCCTTGAAGCCCTTTTCCCGACAGGATTAGCGATGCGGTTTCCGCCAGTTTCCGCCTCTCCTTACGGCTTTCCCTTATCATTATGCCGAGTGCTTCCTTCTCGCTCATCTTTTTCTGCTCGGCAAGCCTCCATTTGGCCTTATCTATCAGGTCTTTCTCGCCTATTTTCTCCCTGATGACGGCAGCTTCCTTTGAGAGTTTGATGTACGCCGCGCATATCTTGTTGCAGATGCTATGCGGGAGGTTGCATTCCC
>DIDN01000128.1:0-1910 GCA_002418185.1 Deltaproteobacteria bacterium UBA5799 | reverse complement strand
TTGACGGCTGCAATTTTCCATTTCAATCTCTCCCCTCTTTTGAAGTCACGAGCGCCGATACCTCTTTCGAGAATAATTTTCTTATAAAACAGGCTGAATCAGGTGCACGCCCCTTGGCCTTACGGTTTTTTCCTTATCTTACGGCCGGGGTGCGGCTTCAGGAGCCTATTGCCCAGTAAAATGACCTCCACCGCTTCGGTAAGGCTCTTGTTCATTTCAATGGAGATGTTCTTAAGCATGTCGAACGCCTCCTTTTCCGTTACGCCCTTTGTGCTTACAATCAGCCCTTTTGCCCTCTCCACGAGCTGTTTCTCCTCGAGTTCGAGCTTGAGCCGGACTAGTTCAGCGCGGAGGTCGGATAGTTGCCGGCATTTCATTCTATGCGTTTTTCCGCCCATTGGGTTAAGCTCGTCTTTGCTGAGGCGCGCGGTATTTGTACATGGTCTGGGGCGGGCCGGAAAAGATCCGGCACGCCCCAGACCTCACGGTTAAACGATACTGCTTACTTCGCGTGGCAGGTCTTGCAGAGGCCGGAGCCGGTGTTGCCGCCGACCCTTCTAAGGAACATGCCGTCCGCTTCCGCCTCGCTGCCCCATGTGTCTTCAACCTCGTCCCAGGACTTGTTGGCGAAGTGCGGGTCGTGGCAGCTCGAGCACTCGACCTTTCCGTTCCTGAGCAGGGACGAGATGGTGCAGTCCGCGCAGATGTAACCGTTGACCGCCCAGCGGTTCTGGGTCAGGTTCCCGCCGGAGCTGACAGCATCGTGGGTCGTCGAGAACACGTCAGAGGTGAGGTTGATCTCGTCAAAACGCGTATCGGGGTCCCTCAAGCTGGCCCGCGGGGCTATGTAGGTAATGGAGACCGGGTGGTCGTCTCTGAGGTCTGTTCCGATGGCCAGACGGCCGCCGTTTATGTAGTTGTCGATTGGGTCCCCGTCCTCGTTGAACTGCCAGCCCTGGCTGCCCGTGTTGAGGCCCTTTCCGGGCGCGTTCACCAGGTTGTCAAAGGTGGTAATTCCGTCATGGCAGCTGAGACAGGCAAGCGTTGCGCCTCCCACCTGCTGGACCTCGGTGCCGTTCAGAGTAGTGCCGTAAGGGGTGTAGCTACCTGTGGCGTTGGTCCTGTTCCAGAGAGGGGCCTTTTCACCGGCTGCGAACCCGTCCACGTTGGCATGGTGGGGCGTATGGCAGAAGACGCATATCTCGGTGGTCCCGGGATCGCCGTCCGCAATCCTGTGCATACCTAAGGCGCCAAGGTTGTGCCTGGTTTTGCCTATGCCCGAGGCAGGTACATCTGCCGGGTAATCGTCGATGTCGAGAGCGTTTGCATCGGATGCGGTGCTAACGGCGATAAATCCTGCTGAGGCCGCCGCTACCGCGAATATCAGGAATCTTTTCATGGTGGTTCTCCTTGGGTTTTTTTTGAGTCGAAGGGCGGCGAGGCCCTGCCGTCTCAGGGCCCGCTTCATCAGCCCTGCTACGGCCCCGCTCGGAGCGGGCGCCCAAGGCAGCAAAAAAAAATGCCTTGAGCTTGCCGATAGTTCGGCAACTACAAGGCATTCGTGACCTTTCTTGACTCCGGTGCCCACCATGGGCAGCCGGTTCAGGTATTATGTGCCTCGGGGCTGCGGAATGCTTACTGGCATTTGAAGCAATCCCCTGGCGATGGTCCGCTAAGAGCCCGCCTTGAGCTCCCGCGGTTAAGTCAAGCTATGCGTTTCCGCCTGGTAACAAAAAAAACCCTGGACTCCGTCTGAGAGGGAATCCAAGGTACATGTTGGTCGAACCCGTTTTGAAGCTGGTTTTAGAGTGGGAGAATATGGGGTTCATAGGACCCCCTGCTTATTACGCCTCTTTTTATGGTTACGGTAGTGCTATTATAAAAATTACGATTAAAATTGTCAAGCAGGA
>DIDN01000005.1 GCA_002418185.1 Deltaproteobacteria bacterium UBA5799 | reverse complement strand
CTGTCGAAACTTGTGCCCGAAAGGCTCAAGGGGACCCTGAACTCGACGGCTTTCCCCCGGAAATATCTGTCGAGCGACCTGAAAAGGTCGGCAAATGACGCTGGCCTCTCGACCGGCTCTGCGCCTTTTGCGCGCAGGAAAGAGATGAACTCCCTCCTCTGCCCGCGTATGCTGAGGTGAGCGAGCCCCCGCGCGTCCGACGCCGCGCGTATCACCCCGAGGGGCGAATCGTAGGCGGCCCAATCCATATTCCCTTTTCCCTTCATGCTGAAATGACAGGCAACCGGTTTGTGGCTTTTGACTTAACGCCCGTCTTCTGATATTTTAAGTCAAATACGCTTGAAAAGCGCGTTAAAAAACGAAAGGAAGTCCCGTTGCCCCCCGGCGGGCTGCAATGGTCCGTATCTAAAGATGAGCTTCAAGGCAGCTTTTGCGTTCTGGTTCGTGATGGTGTTGATAGCCGTCGGGAACGGTTTTTTCGCTGAAAAGGTCCTTGTGCGCCACATAGGGGACTACGCCTCCCATCTCTACAAGACCTCTATCATAATCGCGGTCATCTTCGCAGGCTCGTACGTCTACATGGCCGGGTTCGCCGGCCCGCCGCTCGTCTCGACGGCCCTCAAGACCGGCTTTTTCTGGCTCTCGTGCAGCATCGTGTTCGAGTTCCTTTTCGGCCATTACGTCTTCGGCTTCCCCTGGGAGCGGCTGCTCGCTGATTACAGGATATGGGAAGGGAGGCTCTGGTCCCTTGTGCTCGCTTCCGAGATAGCCGGGCCGCTCCTTGCCTCCTGGGTATTAAGGAGCTGAACAGCAAAAAACCGAATCCTCCGATCGGGGCGCGCAAGTGGGAAATGTCCTTACCATCAATAGCGGCTCGTCGAGCATAAAGTTCTCCGTGTACGCGCCGGAAAACTCCCGCCTCCTCTCGGGAAGGCTCGACAGGATAGGCCTGCCTGCGGGGGCTTTCATCGCCTTTGACGGCAAGGGCGCCCCGCTCTTCGAGGAAAGGACGAGGTTCCAGGACCACGTCCCGGCCCTCAAGGCCCTCTTCGACTGGCTCGGGAAGAGGCCAGAGGGCGAGGACATAAAGGCGGTCGGGCACAGGGTCGTGCACGGCGGCAGGATTACCTCGCCCCGGGTCATCGACCAGGGGCTCATGGACACCTTGAGGGCGCTCGTCCCCTTTGCCGCCGAGCACCTCCCCCATGAGATAAAGGCCATAGAGGCCGTTGGGAACTTCCTTCCCGGCCTCCCGCAGGCTGCCTGCTTCGATACTTCCTTCCATACCTCGATGCCCCCGGCCTCGCGCACGCTCTCCATCCCGCGGGAACTCCGGGAGGAAGGCGTGGAGCGGTACGGCTTCCACGGGCTTTCCTACGAATACATAATGGAGGAGCTCAGGAGGCTCGACCCGGATAGGGCCTCGGGCCGTGTGGTGATAGCGCACCTTGGGAACGGCGCCTCCATGAGCGCCGTAAAGGGCGGGAGGTGCATCGACACCACGATGGGTTTCACGCCTCTCGGAGGGCTCGTCATGAGCACGCGCACAGGCGACATCGACCCCGGGGTCATGGTCTACGTGCTCAAGAAGAAAGGGTTCGGGGCTGACGAGCTGAATGAGATGCTGAACAGGAAGTCCGGCCTCCTCGGCATCTCGGGAATCAGCTCGGACATGTCGGACCTCCTTGAAAAAGAGGGCGCGTCAAGGGACGCCGCCCTCGCGGTCGAGGTCTTCTGCAGGCAGGCCAAGAAGTTCCTGGGCGCGTTCGCCGCCGCGCTCGGTGGGCTCGACGCGCTCGTCTTTACAGCCGGGATAGGCGAGAACTCCCCTGCCGTAAGGGAACGGATACTCGAGGGGCTCGATTTTCTGGGCATAGAACTCGATTCGGAGGAGAACAGGAGAAATAGCCCCGTCATCTCAAGAGGGCCGGTCAGCGTGCGGGTCACAAAGACCAACGAAGAGGTTATGATAGCCCGGCACACCGCAAGGGTAATAGGGCTGGACTGAACTCGGAACGCAAAGAAGGGCGGGCAGAGCCCGGATGATTTCACGCTGAATGAGAAGAGGGCCGGACGGGCTGGATTTATTCCCGGCTTTCCGCGTTCATGGCCACGGCCGTTCCGTCGGACAGGAGCTTGGCGTTTACTTCGTCCCTTACCGCTGCAAAGGCCTGCCATTCCTGCTTTGGTATGGACTTGTCCGGCAGGGGCTTTATGCTCAAGGGGTTTATGAGCCTGCCGTTTACGCGCACTTCATAATGGAGGTGCGGCCCGGAGCAGAGCCCCGTGCAGCCGACATAGCCTATCATGTCCCCCTGGCTCACCTTTACGCCTGTCCTTATGCCCTTCCTTATCTTGGAGAGATGTGCATAACGGGTCGAGTAACCGTTGCTGTGCCTTATCTCGACGTAGTTCCCGTATCCCCTGTCCCTGCCTGCGAACTTGATTATGCCGCTCCCGGCTGCCTCCACGGGCGTGCCTACAGGCGCAGCGTAGTCGACGCCGTGGTGCGGCCTGTACTTCTTCAGTATGGGATGATAGCGGCTTCTGGAGAAGTGGCTCGATATCCTCCTGTACCTGAGTGGTGTCTTGAGGAGAGACCTCCTCAAGGACCTGCCTTCCTCGTCGTAGTAACCTGTCCCGCCGTTCCCCTCGTAATAGACGGCGGTGTACTTCTTGCCGCCGTTCACCATCTCGGCGCCGATTATCTTCCCGCTCCTTACGGGCGCGCCCTCGACGTAAAGTACCTCCTTCAGTATCCTGAAGGAGTCGCCCTTCCGTATGTCCGACGTGAAATCTATGTCCCACGCGAATATGTCGGTCAGTGCCATGACGGCCTGCGGGTCGGCGCCTGCCTTGAGCGCGTCCTCGTAGAGCGAGTTCTCGATCGACCCCGCTACGACCACCTCCCTTATCTCGTTCGGGAGCTCGGCCTTGCTCGCGGAGATGCCGCCCTCGGCCGTCTTCTCGATGAGGAGATACTCGTAGTCGCTGAACTTGTACTCTATCCTCCTGACTGCGTCCTCGAGCGTGAAGACGGTCAGGACAGAGTCCTTCCGGAGCTGCCTCATGCTGAATATCGGGCGGGCCATCTCGGCTAACTCGAGTATCTCGGGGCCGGGGACGTTCAGGCCGGACATTATCTGGTAGAAGGTGTTGTTGCCGGCGAGCTTGAAATCGTGCCTTTCAAGCTCCGGGCCCTTCGGGGCCTCGGCCTCAGCCCCGGACCCGGCGGACCCGACTTCCTGCTTGAGGACGGCCTGCCTCTTGAGCGAGGCCTCCGGGCTTACTATGAAGAGAAATGAAAGGAGGAACGAAAGTCCTACGAGCGAAGCTATGAGGGCGGTCCTCAGGCGAAACTTATTCTCGTTCCTGTTTGAGAATTCCGGCAATATACATCCTCTCCAACTGCCCGGCAATGCTGTCAGAACGTGCTGTCCCGAAGGCGGCGTTGCCGAGCTGATTTCGGGACATGATAATTAAGAGGGGGGGCAATGTCAAGGCTTTGTTGAACCTCGTTCAACAAGTTGTGGGAATTAAAAAGTTTTTTACGCGCGTCTTCCAGGACAGGCCGCGAAACGAGCGGCTGGCGCGGGGCCCCGGGCCCGCTCGCAAGGCGGGAATCAATGTACACTTGAAAACCGGGCGCGTAAAGTTGTAACATACGCACCATGAGAGCGGATCTGGACATCACACCTGGAAGGGCCCGCATACTCGTGGCCGACGACGACCGCTTCTACCTCCAGGTATACTCCGACCTCGTCTCCGAACTCGGACACGAGTGCATACCCGCCCGGAACGGGCTCGAGGCCATTGAGAAGGCGCGCTCCTGCATGCCGGACGTCCTCATAATCGACGTCGTGATGCCGGGAATGGACGGGTTCGAGGTGACGCGGAGGCTCAAGGAAGACCCGCTCACAACGCACATCCCGGTCGTCATAGTCACATCGCTTTCCGACCGGGACTCGCGGATGAAGGGGCTCCTTGGCGGGGCGGACGAGTTCCTCTCAAAGCCCGTAGACGAGTCGGAGTTCAAGGCCAGGCTCAGGAACCTCCTGAAGGTCAAGAGGTACGAGGACTTCCTGGTCGAGCACGGCAGGAGGCTCGAATACGAGGTGGAGGACAAGTCGGTCCAGCTCGAAAAGGCGTTCGCGAAGATACGGACCGGCTACATAGAGACCGTATACAGGCTCACGCTCGCCGCGGAACTGAGGGACAAGGACACGGGCTGGCACATAAGGAGGATAAGCCTCTATTCGCAGCTCCTCGCCAGGTCCATGCGCCTGCCGGAAGAGACTGTCGAGGCCATCTTCTTCGGAAGCCCCATGCACGACGTGGGAAAAATCGGCATCCCCGATTCCATACTCCTCAAGCCCGGCCCACTTACGGACGAGGAGTTCACGGTCATGAAGACCCATTCGGCCATCGGCGCCGACCTCCTCAAGGACTCCGATTCCGAGATCCTTGCGACGGCGAGGGAGATAGCGCTCACGCACCACGAGAGGTGGAACGGGGAAGGCTACCCGAGGGGGCTCAGGGGCGAGGAGATACCGGTTTCGGGGAGGATAGTCAACATCGTCGACATCTATGACGCGCTCCGGAGCGTGCGCCCCTACAAAAAGGCCTTCGACCACGAGGCCTCGTGCGGCATTATCCTTCAACACCCTGAGCGCTTCGACCCGGCCGTGCTCTCGGCCTTCAAGGAGTGCCTGGAGGAGTTCCGGAGGCTCTATGACGAGAACAAGGACGACCTTCAGAGCCGTCCGGTTATGATATAATCCGCGTCCTCAATGCCGACTTCGTCCACCGCGAGGGTCCTGGAGTCGGGCAGTATGACGACGCTCGAGTAATCGGAAAGCCTGCCAACCTGCGCGGGTATGCCCCTTTTCCACGAGTGCCCCCCGCCTGCCAGCACCACCATCTTGGACCCCGGGTTCCTGTCCATGTACCCTATCGCGTTGTGTGCCATCGCATTGTCCCACACGAGCTGGGCCTCGCAGAAGTTTTTGAAGTCAAAGCCGTGCCTGCCGTGCGAATCGAGGGCCTCGCGCATGAAGTCCTCGTAGGTCTCGTCCACCTTGCATTCGATTCCCGGGGGGAGCTTCTCCAGGTCCTCGGGCGTAAGCGACTCAAACCCCTCCTTGAGGACCTGGTTCACGATCTTTTTCTCGATGTTAAGCGCGACGAGCGGGATGCCCTCTTCCCTTGAGTAATGGAAGATGTCCTTGTAAAGACGCCACGGGATGTTCCAGTTCCTGGCGTACACGGCCCTGAAGTCC
Organism: Deltaproteobacteria bacterium UBA5799; assembly: GCA_002418185.1. Taxonomy (GTDB): domain Bacteria; phylum Desulfobacterota; class GWC2-55-46; order GWC2-55-46; family GWC2-55-46; genus UBA5799. The sequence continues at coordinate 33,074 of DIDN01000005.1, read as the reverse complement.
TCTTCGGACATCTCGCCGCCGACCCAACTGTCGAGCGCGTCCTGGCTTTCGGTCCTGAACATCTCCATGCCGATCGAGACCTCCTCGCCCCGGTCCTTGAGCGCCTTGATTATCTCGAGCTGCGCCCTGTGGTGGAGCCTCACGCTGTGCGCCTCCCCGATGAATATGAGGTCCGCTTCAGAGGCCTCGCTCACGAGGTCCGCAGGGTTCACGACCTGCTGGTCGGCGATCCTTATTATACTGGGCTTCAGGCACCCTGCCGCGAACGCGAGGACGGCTGCGAGGAGAAAAGCCGTCTTGAGCCGTCCCGGAAAGGCGCTCCTGGACTGTTCCATTTATTCTCTCTCTTCCATGGGGATGTAGGGCCGGGAGCGGAGGCCCGTGTACTTCTGCTCGGGTCTGTATATGCGGTTGTAGTTGAGCTGCTCCATCCAGTGGGCGAGCCACCCGACGACCCTGCCCATTGCGAATATCGGGGTAAAGAGTTCGGTGGGGACCCCCATGCTCCTGAAAAGTATGCCGGAGTAGAAGTCTATGTTGGGGTAAAGGCCCTTCGGCGCAAGCTTCTCCATCACCACCGACTCTATCTCGCGGGAGGCCTCTATGGTGTTCCTGTCTATCTCGTCCCTCTCGGCAAGGAGGCCGATGTAGCGCTTGAGGACCTCTCCCCTCGGGTCGGTCGTCTTGTATATCCTGTGCCCGACCCCCATGACCTTCTCCCTCCGCTTGAGCTTCTTTTCAATGTAGGCCCTTGCGTTGCCGCTCGGCCCTATCTCGTCGAGCATCCGGACGACCGCCTCGTTCGCCCCGCCGTGGAGCGGGCCCGAGAGGGTGCCTATGGCGGAGGACACTACCGTGTACGGGTCGGCCAGCGTCGAGCCGACGACCCTTGCGCTGAAGGTCGAGGCGTTCATGGTGTGGTCCGCGTGCAGCACGAGCATGGAGTCGAGTATCTTCTCTGCGAGCGGCGAGGGCTCCTTCTCGAAGAGCATGTAATAGAAGCCCGCGGCGAGCGAGAGGTCGTTCCTGGGCTGTATCGGCGCGTCCCCGTGCTTCAATCTGTGGACTGCCGCGACAATCGTGGGGAGCTTCGCTATGAGCCTTACGCACGACCAGTAGCGAGTTTCGGGGTCGAGCGTGTCCCTCGCGGGATAGTACATGCCCATGGCGGAGGTGACGGCCTGGAGGTAGTGCATCGGGTGGCCGTTCTCCGGCAGGTACTCCATCATCCGCAGTATCTTGAGCTTCAGGCGGGTGTGAAAGGTGACGTCGGCCCTGAACTTCTCGTATTCCGCCCTCTTCGGCAGGCGGCCAAAGAGGAGCATGTACGCGACTTCTATGAAATTGCTTTTTTCAGCGAGCGCCTCGACAGGTATGCCGCGGTACTCGAGTATTCCTCTTTCCCCGTCGATGAAGCTTATCGCCGACTCGGCGGCCGGGATGCCTTCGAGCCCGGGGACCACTTCCATTGTCAGTCTCTCGTCCATTTGAAGACCCGGTTTTGGCGGAAGGGCCCGGAGAGGGCCTGGAGAACACTCGTTTCTGTTCAATCCAGATTCTATTACACTAACCCGGGGTTGTACATAAAAAAAGCCCCCATCCTGTGCCGGATGAGGGCTCCTGTAATCCCCTGGGTTATTATAGCATGGGATTGGGGTTGACGTTTTCCGCCTTGAGCCCCTTGGGGCCCTTGGTGATCTCGAAGTCAACCTTCTGACCCTCTTTCAGGGTCCTGAACCCGGAACCCTGTATCGAAGTGTAATGGACGAAAACGTCCTCGCCCGTGTCCTGTTCAATAAACCCGAACCCCTTGGATTCGTTGAACCACTTCACCTTTCCTGAAGGCATAAGGAAAAACCCTCCTTTCTCTTGGGATTCATAAGTAATAGGGGTTTTTCGCACTTCAGGTCCTTTTGCAATTACCTCGCGCTTCCAAACCCTGCTACTAACTTACTTACTGAGTAAGTCTAATTGAGGGTCTGCGGGTTGTCAAGGAAGTGGCCCGGTATTTTTGGTCCCGGTTTTATCTTTCTCCGTCCCGACCGGCCAGGTACGCCTTGAATGCCATGAGCGCCTTTGCCCTGTGGCTTATCTTCCCCTTTTCCCCGGGCGGAAGCTCCGCGACCGTAAGCCCCCTTCCCGGCACGATGAAGACCGGGTCGTAGCCGAAACCGCCGCTCCCCCTGGGCTCTGTCGAGATATCGCCCTCGAACTCGCCCTCGAAGATCTCCTCGACTTTGCCGGGCGCTACAAAGGCGAGAGCGCACCTGAAGCGCGCGGTCCTTTTGCCTTCAGGCACGCCTTCGAGCGCGCAGAGGAGCTTACGGTAGTTTTCTTTATCGGTCGCGTTCACGCCAGCGTACCTTGCGGAGAGGACGCCTGGCGCGCCGGAGAGGGCGTCTACCTCGAGTCCCGAATCGTCGGCGAGCGCCGGAAGGCCTGTCGCCTCAGCGACGAAGCGGGCCTTTATGAGCGCGTTGTCCCTGAAACTCGCGCCCGTCTCCGGGGGAAGGACGAGGGAGGGGTAGTCGTTAAGGGTTATCGCCTCCGTTCCCGTGCCTTCGAGCAGGGCGGCCATCTCGCCGGCCTTGCCCGTGTTCCTGGTGGCGATGACCAGCTTCAACGTCCGTTCCCGATTGTTTTCTTCTGGAAGTCGGTGAGTTCCCTTATGCCCTTGGAGGCGAGCGAGATGAGGGCGGACATCTCCCCTGACGTGAACGGGGAAAGCTCGGCTGTGCCCTGCACCTCTATGAACCTTCCGTCCCCGGTCATGATGACGTTCATGTCGACCTCGGCCTTCGAGTCCTCCTCGTAGTCAAGGTCGAGCACCGGCACGCCGCCGACGATGCCGACGCTCACGGCTGCGACCGAGTCCTTCAGGGGGACGGAGTCGAGGAGGCCCTGCTCCACAAGCTCACGCAGTGTGTCGTGGACGGCGATGTAGGCGCCCGTGACCGAGGCGGTCCTCGTGCCGCCGTCGGCCTGTATGACGTCGCAGTCTATATAGACGGTCCGCTCGCCGAGGGCCTGCATGTCCGCAACGGCCCGGAGCGACCTCCCGATGAGCCTCTGTATCTCGTGCGTCCTGCCTCCGACCCTGCCCGAGGCCGCCTCCCTCTGTATCCTTTTCTTCGACGACCTCGGGAGCATCGCGTATTCGGCGGTGAGCCAGCCCCTGCCCGTCCCTGCGAGGAAGGGCGGCACCCTCTCCTCTACCGTTGCGGCGCAGATGACCCTGGTATCGCCCATCTCGAAGAGGACGGAGCCTTCGGCGAACTTGAGGTACCGGCGCTCGGCCGCAACTCTCCTGAGCTGGTCGTGCTTCCGCCCGTTTGCCCTCTCAGTCCCTGCCGCTGACTTCAATGTACCCCCGTTTCCTTGCGAGCGCTTCCTTGAAGCTGGTTATCCCCTCGGCTATCGAATCGGCAAGCATCGCCCGGCCGTCCGCTTTCGAGAGCCACTTCTCCTCTGCAGGATTGGAGATGAACCCGACCTCTATGAGGACCGCGGGCATGGTCGCGCCGACGAGCACCGTGAACGGGGCCTGCTTCACGCCGCGGCTCTCCCTGCCGGTGCCGCCGACCATGGTAGTGTGGACCGCCTCTGCAAAGGCCGAGCTCTCGTGGTGGGATTTGGAGTTGGCGAGGTCCAGGAGTATGGTCTTGAGGTCGTCACCGGAGCCTGCTTCGGCGAAAACGGCGCCTCCGAGCTGCCCGGCGCTGTTCTCAAAGGCCGCAAGCCTCCTTGCGTCCTCGTCAGTGGCCTCGAAACTGAGGAAAAAGGTCTCGATGCCGATTGCGTCCTTGTTCGAGGCGGCATTGGCGTGTATGCTTATAAAAAGGTCCGCTCCGCTCCTGTTCGCGAAGGACGTCCTCTCATCGAGCGGGACGAAGACGTCGGCGGTCCTGGTGAGGAGCACCCTCATGCCGCCCTTTTTCTCGAGCGACTCGGCCAGCGCGAGGGCGAGCTTCAGGGTGACTTGCTTTTCCTCGAGCCCCGACGGCCCCCTGGCGCCGGTGTCCTCGCCCCCGTGGCCGGGGTCGATAACGACCACCATGGGGCCGGTCTCCCGGAGGACCGCGCCGTTCAGGGAGACAGGGAACGAAAAAACGACGAGCAGTATGCAGGCTGTCAGGAGGCGCTTTCCCATTTGTGCCTATTGTAAATACAAAGCCGGCCCAAGTCAATGGGCAGGCCCGTTTGCCGGACCATTGACGGACCGGCCAGATTTGATATTATCTATGGGTCCCATGTCCACACAGACCCGCCCGGAGCCATGATGAAACCGGTAATCTTCACCGACCTCGACGGCACGCTCCTTGATTCGAGCTACTCCTTTGAGCAGGCCGGCGCGGCCCTCAAAAGGGTTTCGGAAGACGCCATACCGCTTGTGCTCGTTACGAGCAAGACCCGCAAGGAAGTGGAGAGGATAAGGGAACGGCTCGCCAACACCGACCCCTTCATAACCGAGAACGGCGGAGGGATATATATCCCGCGCTCGTATTTTCCGTTCACGGTCAAAGGGGAGGAAATGGACGGGCTCGTGCGGATAAGGCTGGGCGCGGACTACGGAGAGCTCCGCCGCGCCCTTCTTTCCATAATGGCCCGGTCGGGAAAAAGGGTAACCGGGTTCGGCGACATGTCCGTCGAGGAGGTCCAAAAGCTCACCGGTCTTCCCCCGGAGGAGGCCGCGTTGTCGAAGGAAAGGGAGTTCGACGAGCCCTTCCTCATGGAGGGGGCCTCCCCCGAGGAGGCCAGGGGGCTCGTCGAGGCCGCCGGGTATTCGTTCACCATGGGACGGCTCTTCCATATAACCGGGCCCAACGACAAGGGAAAGGCCGTCGAGAGGCTCGTCTCCATGTACAGGGCGCTTTACGGCAGAGTAACGACGATCGGGCTGGGGAACGGGGCGAACGACGTGCCTTTCCTGAGGAAGGTCGACTACCCCGTGCTGGTCATGAACGAGGACGGGGGCCATGAGGACCTGGGCGAGATACCGGGGCTTGTGAGGGCGCGGGGCGCAGGCCCTTCCGGCTGGGCCCTGGCCATCGTCGGCATACTCGACTCTATCAGGTCCTCCTCCGAAGGGTATACCTGCTGACCATGCAAACGCGGACACAGACACCCGAAGGGGAGATCGAGGCCAGCAGCCTCCCCGACAGCGCCGACATAGTCGTCGGCATCGCGAGCTACAACAACTCGCGGACCATCGGCCACGTGGTCCGGGCCGTGGACGCGGGGCTCGCGAAATACTTCCCCTCGGAGAAAGCGGTAATAATAAACTCGGACGGCGGCTCGGTCGACAAGACCCCCGAGATGGTCATAAACGCGAGCGTGGACCACAAGGCGGTATTCCTCTCGCACAGGCTCCACCCGGTGAACAGGATAACGACCCCTTACCACGGCATACCAGGAAAGGGGAGCGCCTTCAGGACCATATTCAAGATGGCCTCCGCCTTGGGGGCGAAGGCCTGCTGCGTGGTGGACGCCGACCTCCGCTCGATAACGCCCGAGTGGATAGAGCTCCTGCTGTCGCCCGTATACAAGGAGGGGTTCGACTTCGTCGCCCCTCTCTACGCCAGGCACAAGTACGACGGGACCATCACCAACTCGATAATATACCCGCTCACGAGGTCGCTCTACTGCAGGAAGATACGCCAGCCCATCGGCGGCGAGTTCGGCTTCTCCGGCGAAATGGCGAAGTTCTACGTCGGGCAGGACGTCTGGAATACCGACATAGCCCGCTTCGGCATAGACATATGGATGACGACCGAGGCCCTGGCAGGCCGATTCAAGGTCTGCCAGGCGTACCTCGGCGCCAAGATACACGACCCGAAGGACCCGGGCGCGGACCTCCGGGACATGTTCGTGCAGGTGGTAGGCTCGCTCATGTCTCTTACTGAAAAGCACAACAGGGAATGGCGCTCCGCTACTGATTCGATAGAGGTCCCGACCTTCGGGTTCAAGTATCAGGTCGGTGTCGTCCCGATAAAGGCGAGCGTGGAGGGGATGCTCAGGCATTTCAGGCTCGGGGCCGAGAACCTCGGGGAGATATGGGCCGGGTTCATGGACAAGGAGAAGGTGGATGCGCTTGCGCGCATGTCCAGGGCCGAGGCGTCCGGTTTCCGATTCCCGAAAGAGCTGTGGGTCAGGATGGTCTACGATTACATACTGGCCTACCACCACAGGAAACTTCAGCCAGAGCAGCTCCTTAAGACCTTGATTCCTTTATACTACGGCCGGACCGCCTCTTTTTTCCTGGAGACGGCGGAGATGAACGACGAGGAGGCAGAAGCGGTGGTCGAAGACGTCTGCGCCGAGTACGAGCGGCAGAAAAGCTACCTGGTCAGTAACTGGCAAGAGGGGGGTAAATAATGAGGACTATCATAGCCCGGATTTCGGAACACCTTGAAAATTTCGGGGAGCAGCTCCTTCAGTTCATCCCCGATCTCCTCGTCATAATCATAATAGTGCTGTCGGGCTTCATCGCCGCGGCCCTTGTGAACCGTCTGCTCCAAAAGGGCTTCCGGGCCGTGCGGTTCGACACGTGGAGCGACCAGATAGGCCTTACCACCGCCTTCAGGAAGGCGGGGATAACCAACCCTCCCTCCCGCTTCATAGGCTCGTTCATATACTGGTTCATAATCGTCCTCTTCTTCGTGGCGGGGTTCGCCACACTCGGCTTCCGCGTAACCGACGCCCTCGTCTCGGTCTTCTTCCTCTATCTCCCTCGCTTCTTCTCCGCCGTCATTATCGTGCTCCTGGGGTACTTCATCGCGAACTTCCTGGCAAGGGCCGTGCTCATAGCCGGCGTCAACTCCGGGATTGAATACTCGAAGGCCCTTAGCGAGCTCGTCCGCATACTGCTGCTCGTTCTGGCGTTCGCCATGGCGCTTGAGCAGCTCGCGATAGCCCCGAAGATAGTCCTTGCGGCATTCGTGATATTCTTCGGCTCGATAGGGCTCGCCGTGGCCGTGGCCTTCGGCATGGCGGGCAGGTCGTACGCGAAAAAGGCGCTCGACTTCCTCCTTTCCAGGCGCGACGGGAACAACCTGGACCAGCTCTAGCCCGGCGGAGGCGGTCCGTGTTGCACGGGGTCTCCCATGGTGATATAATTTTTTCGCTTCTCACATGTTCTTTCAAGGCGGCTTAAGCCTTTTTCCCTCGGTAGTTGTCCGAATCCGGCTTTCCTGAATTCAGGCCGGGCTCGAAATAAAAGCGAACTCCGCACACCCATACGGTTCCATCAAGGGCGGCAGCCGCCTCCCTTGACATGTGCTGCCCTGTGGATTACCCTCTCCTGGGACGCCGTTTTTTTCGGAAAGGAGGTAAAATGGCCGACTTCTACCATGCCGGGACCATCACGACCCTTCACAGGCTCGGGAAACCCAAGACCGAGCGCCTGCTCGCCGAGCTCGAGCTATACAGCCTCGTCCGCCCGATAGCGCTGGTCCTGCCGGCCCTCTACTCGGACGTGATCAGCGAGGCCATGAAGGGGATACGGGAGGAGCTCAAGGGGGCCCGCTTCATAAGGGAGGTGGTCCTGGTGCTCGGCCCGGCTACCGACGACGAGTACAGGAACGTAAAGGAGTTCATGTCAGTCCTCCCGCACGAGGTCACCATAATCCACACGAGCGGCAAGAGGATGAGGGAGCTGTACTCGACCCTCGAGCAAAAGGGGGTGAGCCCCGGCAAGGACGGCAAGGGCAGGTCCGCCTGGACGGCCTACGGCTACGTCATAGCAAGCGGCAAGTCGAGCATAATCGCGCTCCACGACTGCGACATACAGAACTACAGCCTCGACCTGCTCGGGAGGCTTTGCTACCCGGTCGTAAGCCCCACCCTCGACTTCGCCTTCTGCAAGGGCTACTACGCCCGAATAACCGACAGGATGCACGGCAGGGTAACGAGGCTCTTCCTCACCCCGCTCGTGAGGGCGCTCCAGAAGATGGTCGTGAACCAGCCGTTCATCGATTTCCTCGACGGGTTCAGGTACCCGCTCGCAGGCGAGTTCTCCATGACGGTGGACGTGGCCAGGATAAACAGGATACCCTGGGACTGGGGGCTGGAGGTCGGGATGCTCGCCGAGGTCTACAGGAACTACACCACGAAGCGCGTATGCCAGGTGGACATCGCCGAGAACTACGAGCACAAGCACCAGATACTTTCCGCCGAGGACCCCTCGACCGGGCTCATGAAGATGAGCATAGACATAGCGAAGTCGATATTCAGGACGGTAGCCTCCGAGGGGGTCGTCTTTTCGGACGGGTTCTTCAAGTCGCTCATGGCCGCGTACTTGAGGATGGCAGAGGACAGCATAGTGAAATACGAGAGCGACGCGGCCATCAACGGCCTCTTCTACGACAGGCACGAGGAGGCCGCGATGGTAGACGCCTTCACGAGGTCGATAATGGAGGCGGCAAAGACTATAGGCGAAAGCCCGCTCGGGGCACCGATGATACCCAACTGGAACAGGGTCATCTCCGCGACCCCGGGGATACTTGAGCGCCTGAAGGCCGTCATCGAGGAGGACAACAAGCTCGCCTTCAGTGCGGCCTCTCGTCCCCCGCAAGAAAACTCTCAAGCACAGTGAGGAAGTTGCCGTAGGATATCGGCTCCTCGGTGAGCCTGTCCATTGAGCTGAGTATCCCCTCGGACAGATCCATGTACCTCCTCTTGCCGGTACCGCGGTAAAGCCGCAGAAGGAGCGAGGCCGCGGCCGAGTTGCCCGAAGGCAGGTCGTTGTCGTACAGGTCGCGCTCGCGGACGAAGAGCCGCTCCTGGTCCGCGCCAGTGTCGAAGAAGAGCTCGCTCGGTTCGTCGTAGAATATGTCTATCATCCTCCCGGCAAGCCTCTCCGCCTCGGCGAGCCATTCCTCCTCGCCTGTCGCGTCGTAGATGGACAAGAGCCCCTCTGCAAGGAGCGCATAGTCCTCGAGCATCCCCTTCACCTCTCCGCTCCCGTCAAGGAAATAACGGAGCATCCGCCCGTCCCGGTCGCGGAGCGACGAAAGCAGAAAGCGCGCCGTGCGCTTCGCCTCGTCCTCGAAATCGCGCCTGCTGAACGCGCCCGACGCCCCGGAAAGCGCGGATATCGCAAGCCCGTTCCATGCCGTTATTATCTTCCTGTCGACCTGGGGAGCTTTCCTCCGCGTCCTCGCCTCGAGCATGCGCCCCTTCATCTTCCTTATCTCTTCGGGGACCGGCTCGTCCGTCTCCCTCTCCCGCCTGTTTACCCGCAGGGTGTTCTTGCCCTCGTAGTTCCCCTCCTCGTCCACCGAGAAGAACTCCATGAACCTCTCGGCCTCGGCGCCGAGCGCTTCCAGTATCTCATCCCCTCCCCATACGTAGAAGGCGCCTTCCACGCCCTCGACGTCCGCGTCCTCGGACGAATAGAAGCCTCCCATCTCGCCCCTCATCTCGCGTATGAGGTATGAGAGCGTATCGATAGCCACCTCCCTGTACAGGCCGAGCCCGGTCTGCTCGCAGGCGTCAGTATAAAGAAGCGAGAGCAGGGCGTTGTCGTAGAGCATCTTCTCGAAGTGGGGGATGTCCCAGTTCTCGGCCACCGAGTACCTGTGGAAGCCGCCGCCCAGGTGGTCGTAAATGCCGCCCCTCGCCATCGCGGAGAGGGTCTTTCTCACCATCGAAAGGGCCTCCTCCCTCCCCGTCCTCTTATGGTAGCGCAGGAGGAAATTGAGGAACATCGAATGGGGGAACTTCGTGCCCCTGCCGAAGCCGCCGTACACGGGGTCGAAGTAGAGGCGCGCGGCGTCATAGGCGATGTCCGCGACCTCGCCCCTGAGCTCTATGGGGGCTATCTCGGCCCTGCCCCCGAGCGTCCTCTCGACGTCTGCGGTAACGGTCTCTATCTTGTCCCGGTTTTTCCTGTATGCAAGGCTCACGGCAAGGAGGACCTTCCTGAACGAAGGCATGCCCCTTAAGTCCTCGGGCGGGAAATAGGAGCCCCCGTAGAAGGGCACGCCGTCGGGGGTGGCGAAGACCGTAAGCGGCCAGCCCGCGTGCCCGGTCATGGCCTGCACCGCTTTTATGTAGAGGCTGTCGAGGTCCGGCCTCTCCTCCCTGTCCACCTTGATGTTGATGAAATTCTCGTTCATTATGCGTGCAGTCTCCTCGTCCTCGAAGGACTCGCGCTCCATGACGTGGCACCAGTGGCAAGAGGCGTAGCCGATGCTTATGATAAGGGGCTTGTCCTCCCTTTTCGCCCTCTCGAGCGCCTCGCTCCCCCAGGGGTACCATTCCACCGGGTTCATCTCGTGCTGCTTGAGGTACGGGCTCCTCTGGTCCTTCAAGTGGTTTGCATGTCGGTGTGCGTTTGCCATTCCGCGCTCCTTTTAGGCTGAATGCCGACTGGTGCTGCAAATTCAGGCTCCTCAAAAAGCTCCAGATGCGAGGCGTCAAGGAGCGAGGAATGAGGCGTACTTTTCTTGTACGCCGCAATGACGAGCGACGTAGACAACGATGCAGATGGATTTTTTGAGGAGCCTGCTAATCAAAGCTTATCCCAATTAGATTATACCGCAAGCTGCAGGGCGTTGACATCGCGCCGGACGTCTGTATAATCCCGGAAGACCTGCTTTTACGGCTGGAAACAACCGTTTTGAAAGGAGAATGCCTCATGGCAAAGGTGCTTGTCCCCATAGCCCCGGGGTTCGAGGAGATAGAGGCCATAACCGTAATCGACATACTCAGGAGGGCAGGTGCGGAGGTAGTGGCAGCCGGCACCGTCCCGGGCCCGATAGAAGGGAGGAGCGGGATAAGAGTGCTTGCCGACTCCACGATGGACGGCATCGGCGCGGACTTCGATATGATAGTCCTTCCCGGCGGGGCACTGGGGGCCGAGAACCTCCAAAAGGACGAGCGCGTAGGAAGGCTCGTAACCGAGCTTTCGGGCAAGGGGCGGAAGGTCGCGGCAATATGCGCCGCGCCCACCGTGCTTTCAGCCGCTGGAGTGACCGCCGGGAAAAGCATAACGGGCCACCCTTCCGTGAAGGAGGCGCTCAGGCTCGGGGGCGAGGTGCTCTCGGACGACCGGGTCGTAGAGGACGGGAACGTCATAACCAGCCAGGGCCCGGGCACGGCAATGGAGTTCGCGTTCAGGCTGGTAGAGACCCTTTTCGGAAAGTCGAAGGCCGAGGAAATAAATAAGGGGGTGCTGGCCAGGACCTGATTAGGCCAAAGTATGCACCCTGCCTTAGCCAGGCCTCATTCGAAGAGCCCTTTCTGCACGGGTCTCCTTTTCGGCTTCCTCGCGGCTCCCCTCTTTATTTCGACCAGGTTCGGAGGGAGCTCGTCGAGGAATGGCGACCTCGTTGATTCCCTCGATTCGCCCCAGAGCATCCTTTTCCGCGCACGCAGCAGGGAGAGCCGGTCCATTGCCCTTGTAATGCCGACGTAAAAGAGCCTCCTCTCCTCCTCCTCGGAGCCGCCTTCGCCGCCTTTCGTCCTCATCGGGATAAGGCCGTCCTCGACGCCGGCGAGGAAGACGCACCGCCACTCCAGACCCTTGGCGGCATGGAGGGTCATTATGTTCACCTTGTCCGCGCTTATGTCGAGGTTGTCGGAGGGCGTATCGAGCGCGAGCTCGTCGGCAAGACCGGCAAGTCCTTCCCTGCCTTCATAATCCGCGCCCTTGAGGGCGGCTTCTACAAGGCCGAGCTCGCCGCCGTCGAGCCCGGCCTTTCGGGCCTCGCAGGCCGCGAACTCGTTAAAGGGCGTGTCCTCCGGGGCTTCGATGCCGCGGATGGTCCTTATGAACGCTGCCAGGCCCGGCCCGGGCGGCCTTACGAGATGGAACGGTACGGAAGAGCGGCCGAACTCGTCGGCCATGAGCTCGGCCTGACGGTTCGTCCTCACCAGCACGGCGAAATCCGAGAACCTGAGCCCGTTATCGTCTGAAACGGAAAGGTTCGTAAGCCCGCCCATGAGCCTTTCGACCTCCCCTATGATATGCCGGGCCTCGTCCCTCTCATCGCCGCACTCGACCTCCTCTACGACCCCGCCGCCCCGGGCGGGCGCGGCCTCGCTCTGAAGCCTTTCGGTATTCTTCGAGATGAGCGCCCTGGAGGCGTCCGCTATGGCCTTTCCGGAACGGTAGTTGGTCCCGAGATGCACGATTTCAGCGCCGCCGAACTCCTTTTCAAAGTCGAGGAAGCACCCGAGGCTCGACCCCCTGAAGGAATAGATGGCCTGGTCGGGGTCCCCGATCGCCAGGAGGCTTTCGGCACCGTCCGCGAGGGCCTTCACGAACGCGGCCTGGACGGGGTTTATGTCCTGGTACTCGTCAACCATGACGTGGTCGAAGGGCTTAGCCGCGCCCGACCCCACAAGCATCAGCGCCCGGGGCACGATATCGTCAAAGTCGATAGCGCCAAGCGACTTAAGCCTCTCCTCGTACGCGGAGACGAGCCCGCTTTCGGCGCGGCCCACCACGGCCGCCGCGGCGTTCCTGACGGCCGAGACGCGCTCAAGGGCCTTGTCAGGGTCGTCCGCGCCAAGCTCCCTCAAAAGCTCCCTGCACTCCTCCCTTGCAAGGAGCCTCAAGGAAGGCGTCTCCCGCCTGAGGAGCTTCAGGCCCAGCGAATGAAAGGTAGCGATATTCTCAGGCCTTGCCCCGGGGAGCGAGGACAGGACCCGCGCCCTCATCTCGCGGGCGGCCCTGTTCGTGAAGGTCACGGCCAGCACCCTTTCGGGACTGGCCCCGTCCTGTACGAGACGCGAAAACCTTGCTGCAAGTACGCGGGTCTTGCCGCTTCCGGGCCCTGCGACCACGAGTATCCGCCTTGCCGTGGACGCGACCGCCTTCTCCTGCGCGCTGTCGAGCATAAATGGTCCGGCAACCTCAAAAATTAGAGAGATATTTTCCCCGCAATCAAGGAAGGCCGGGGATAAAAAGCGGAGCATATATGACAATATGTGAGCATTTTTATTCCCGCCCTGACGCAGAGTCCGAGGAAAAGATCAATTTTAGAGCTTGCAACTCTATCAGAATATCTCGTTAAAAACGCTCAGTATGTGCGGCACAACCTGCTTTTTCCGCGATATGACGTTCCTGAGCTCGAATACCCCGTCCTTGAGCTTCGGATAATTGAGCTTGTAGAGCACCTCGTTTTCGCCCACGGCCAGGAGGAGCGATGTGCCCTGGGAGATGTCCGTAACGAGGAGGCCGGCAAGCTTGAGGTCCTTCTTGTCCCTGGCCTTCAGGAGCTCCCCGGTGAGGTTCGCCGCCTCCTGGTGGAACTCGTCGAAACCGATAAGCTCGACCTGCCCTATGCCGAACTTCCTGCCCCTGGCCTCGAAGACCTTGAAATCGCCCGCCACCACTGCCTCCGCCCCCCTCTTGGCGATGCTCGCGCTCGAGCCGAAGACCTCTGAACCGAAGGCGGCGTGGTCAAGGCCGGATTTCTCCTCGAGCCACTCGACTATCGCCCTGTCCCGGTCGGTCGTGGTGGGGGACTTGAGCATCACGGTATCCGAGAGCACGCCGCCCAGGAGGAGCCCTGCGGTCTCCTTTTTGATGGGGACCCCTGTCCTTTTATACAGCTCTGAGACGAGGGTCGAGGTGGAGCCGACGGGCTCGCATAAGAAGGGTATGGGATGGGCGCACGTGAAGTTCCCTATCCTGTGGTGGTCCACGACCTCCATTATGTTCACGGCCTCGGCGCCGTCCACCGCCTGCGAGATCTCGTTATGGTCGACGAGGACGAGGCTCGTGGACGGGGGTTTCAGTATGTCGGTCTTGGTGATGACGCCCTGCATGACCCCTTCGGAGTCGAGCACTATGAGGCCTGCGGACGAGGCGGCCTTGAACCTGAAATCGCCGACCAGGTCGTCCGGGGAGACGGCCTCGAAGCTCGTTTCGCATATCATCGAGACGGGGGTGCTTACCCTTACGAGTATCGAGGTCGTGGCAGAGTCGTACGGCGAGACGACTATGCTTACGCCGCGCCTGGAAGCCTCTCTGGCGAGATTCTCATCGACGTCGAAGCCGCCGGATATTATGAGGAGCCCGACACCCTTCTCTACCGCCCTCTTCTGTATCTCCACCCTGTCGCCCACTATGACGGCGCAACTGGACGGGTTTTCCTGCCCGAGGATGTACAGGAAGGCCTCCTCGGACATGGCGCCGATGTAGACGGTAAGGGTGATCTCCCTCGTCCCGAGGGAGTCGTTCCTGACCCTGGCCCCGAGGGTCTCGACTATGTTACTGAGGGAAGTTGTCACCTCTATCGAGTGCTCGGCCTCGAGGTATCTCTTCGCGAGCTCCATGAGGGTCAGCACCCCTTTGGGCCTCCCGCCGCTGTCGAGGACGGGCATGAACCTCACCTCTTCCTCCCTCATGAGCTCCAGCACCCTGTGGAACGGCGTGTCCTCGGTCACGGTCACGACCCCCGTGGACATGATGTCCCTTGCCTTGGGGCGGACGTCCGAGACGTACCTGGGGGGCTGGACGTTGAAATAATTGAGTATGAATTCCGTCTGGGGGTTCAGGTCGCCCGCCCTCGCGGGGAGGAACTCCCCCTCGCCGAGCGCGGTCTTGAGCTCAGCGAGAGCTATCGCCGAGCATATCGAATCAGTATCCGGGTTCTTGTGTCCTATGACGTATGTCGCTTCCTTGCTCACTTCACCGTTCTCCGCTCGATTCCGTTTATTTTTTGCTCGCATCCGATAATCCGTCAAGAAATCCGTCAAAGCCGGGGCACCGGCAAGCCCCCTATCGTAAAGCCCCCTGAAGGACTACCACCCCAGCACCCACGCGAATATGAGCGGGGCAACGATTGTGGCGTCCGACTCTATTATGAACCTCGGGGTGTCGACCGAAAGCTTGCCCCAGGTTATCTTCTCGTTGGGCACGGCCCCGGAGTACGAGCCGTAGCTTGTGGTCGAGTCCGATATCTGGCAAAAATAGCTCCAGAAAGGTGTGTCCTTCATCTGGAGGTCCTGGCGCATCATGGGCACCACGCATATGGGGAAGTCGCCCGCGATACCGCCGCCTATCTGGAAAAAACCCACGCCCTGTCCTGAGCTGTTCTTCTTATACCAGTCCGCTAGCGCGACCATGTACCCTATGCCTGACTTGACCGTCGTGGCCTTGAACTCCCCTGTTATGCAGTAGGAGGCGAAGATGTTCCCGAGGGTCGAGTCCTCCCACCCGGGTACGATTATGGGCAGGTTCTTTTCGCATGCCGCTACAAGCCAGCTGTCCTTTTCGTCTATCTGGTAATACTGCCTCAAGACGCCGCTTTTTATGAGCTCGTAGAAGAACTCGTGCGGAAGGCGGCTCTCGCCCTTATCGTCCGCGGCCTTCCAGCGGTCGTACATGTGGGACTCGATCCTCCTTATGGCCTCGTCCTCGGGTATGCAGGTGTCCGTGACCCTGTTGAAGCCCTTCTCCAGCAACTCCCATTCGTCCGAAGGGGAAAGGTCCCTGTAGCCCGGCACCCGCTTGTAATGGTCGTGCGCGACGAGGTTGAAGACGTCCTCCTCGAGGTTGGCGCCCGTGCAGGTTATTATGCTCACCTTGTCCCGCCGGATCATCTCGGCAAGGGATTTGCCCAGCTCCGCCGTGCTCATCGCCCCGGCAAGGGTGACCATCATCCTGCCGCCCTTGTCCATGTGGGCCTCGTAGGCCTTTGCCGCGTCAAGGAGCGCGGCCGCGTTGAAGTGCAGATAATGCTCCTCGATAAACCTGGAAACGGCCCCTTTTTTCATCTCTACCCCCCCTTGAAGCTTCTTTAAAAACACTCGATTGTGCTCCCTGCACTATGGAAGCGTTCTTCTCCTTTGCCCACTCTTTACCAAAAAAGATCTGATTGATTCCGTTCTCTGTCATTCTGAGGGAGCGTAAGCGACGGAAGAACTCCCATAACAGCCGATTTTCAGAATACGAGGTTCTTCGCTGCGCTCAGAATGACAACGGCTGTTGATCAATCAGACCTTCCCTAAAAGGGGCAGGGGAGTTTATCCTGGAAGGCATTTATTCACCTTAGTCCCCCCTTTTAGAAAGGGGAAACTCTGGCGGACCCGCTCCGGCTAACCATGCTCCCTCGTCCTGTGGAATTCTTTCATTCCGCGTCAACCCGCAGTGGAGCGCGGACGAGACCGGCTCAATTATGCTCCCTCGTCCTGTGGAAGACTATGTCAGGCCACTGCTCCATCGTATAGTTGAGCTGCCACTCGCTCGGCGCGAGGTACGCGAGGTTGCCTTCCGCGTCCCTCGCGAGCCGCATGGTGTTTTTCTTCTCGAACTCGTCGAGCTTTTTCCGGTCTCCCTCTATCCATCTTGCGCGCTGCGCCTCGACCGGCTCGTAAGCCGCGTCCACGCCGTACTCGTCCCTGAGCCGCGCGATGGTCACGTCGAACTGGAGCGCCCCGATTGCGCCGAGCACGTAATCGTTATTGGAGACCGGCCTGAAGACCTGCACTGCGCCCTCCTCCGTAAGCTGCTCGAGCCCCTTCTGGAGCTGCTTTGACTTCATGGGGTTCTTGAGCACGACCCTCCTGAAGTGCTCGGGCGCGAAGCTGGGGATGCCGGTGAACTTCAGGGGCTCCTTCTCGGTGAAGGTGTCTCCTATCATTATGGTGCCGTGGTTGTGTATGCCTATTATGTCGCCCGCGTAGGCCTCCTCGACGTTGGCCCTGTCCTGGGCCATGAAAATGGTCGCGTTCGAAAGTACCAGCTCCTTGCCTGTCCTGTGGTGCATGACCCTCATGCCCCTCTGGAATTTCCCCGAGCAAATTCTGATGAACGCTATCCTGTCCCTGTGGGCCGGGTCCATGTTAGCCTGTATCTTGAAGGCGAACCCCGTGAAGGCCTCCTCGTGCGGGCGGACGACCCTCTCGACCGCGGCCCGCGGCCCGGGCGGAGGCGCAAGCTCGACGAATGCGTCGAGGAGCTCCCGGACGCCGAAGTTGTTTATGGCGCTCCCGAAAAAGACCGGGGACTGGTTCCCTTTCAGATAGTCGTCAACCGCAAAGGGGTTTGCCGCGCCTTCGAGCAGCTCGATATCGTGCCGCAGCTCCCGTGCCTGCCCGCCTAAAAGCCCGTCGAGGCGCTTATCGCCTATGTCGGTTATGACCACGCCGGCGGAAGACCTCGTCTCCTCGCCGGGGGTAAAGAGCTGGAGCTCCTTCCTGTAAAGACTGTACACGCCCTTGAACGCCTTGCCCGAGCCTATGGGCCAGGATAGCGGCGCGCACTCTATCTGGAGCTTGTCCTCTATCTCCGCGAGTATGTCGAGGGGGTTCATCCCCTCCCTGTCGAGCTTGTTTATGAAGGTCATTACAGGCGTGTTCCTCATGCGGCAGACGCCCATGAGCTTCTCGGTCTGCGTCTCCACGCCCTTTGCCGAGTCTATGACCATGAGGGCGCTGTCGACTGCCGTAAGCACCCTGTAGGTGTCCTCGGAGAAGTCCTGGTGGCCGGGGGTGTCGAGGAGGTTCACCTCGAAGTCCCTGTAATTGAACTTCATTACAGAGGTGGTGACGGAGATGCCCCTCTCCCTCTCGATGGCCATCCAGTCGCTTGTGGCGTGGCGCGAGGCCTTCCTCGCCTTCACCGCACCGGCAAGCTGAATGGCGCCGCCGTAGAGGAGGAGCTTCTCGGTAAGGGTGGTCTTTCCCGCGTCGGGGTGGCTTATTATCCCGAAGGTCCTCCGCCTCTCTATTTCCTTTTGAAAATGTCTTGACATCCTTTTCCTGCCTGGCTTGTGGCCGCAACCGGACGCTGCGGCAGAAAATAAAAAAATGGGCCTGGGAAGAAGGCCCATTCGGGAAAGAATTATACAATATCAGGGCACGCCGGTCAACGGATAAAGGAATATCCTACCGGTTCCCTGCCCCGCAAAGCTCCATTATGAGCCTCGGTAGCACCGTGGCCGAAGGCGCCCTGCCGGACTTGAGGTCGGTATCGGCGGCAAGGAGCCTCAAAACGGCGGCCTTGAGCTCCGCCTCGTTGAAAAGCCTGCTCCTCCTTACATAGTCCTCGGCGTACCTGGGGTAAAGCCCGGCAGCAGAGGCTATCCTCGACGTTTGCGTGCCCTTCCTGAGGAGCGCCTTCACCCTGAGGAGCGTCCTCATCTGCCTCGCCACTGCGCCGAGCACCTTTACCGGCTCCTCGTCCGAGAGCCTCCGGTAGGCCCTCATGGCCTCGGTGAGGTCCTTCCTGCCTATCGCGTCGGACAGGCCGAATACCGTCTCCTCCCTGCACTCGAGGCCGGACTCCTCTATGTCTTTCTCGTCTATCCCGGGCTTTTCACCGATAAAGAGGACAATTTTATCGAGCTCGCCCTTCAAGTCCCGGAGCCGGTTCCCGGCGGTATCGAGGAGCCTCCTCGTTGCCTCGGCTGTTATGGTTTTCCCCTGCCTCGCGGCCTCGTCCCTTATCCATCTCAGTAGCTCCGGGTCGCTCAACCGGTTGCACGCCTTGAGAAACCCCTTCTCTTCGAGCGCCTTGACGAGCTCGGACCCCTTCTCCAGTTTTGCGGCGTTCGATATGAATACGAGGCAGGTAAAGGGCGACGGGTCCCTGACGTATGAGACGAGCCTCTTTTCCTCGGCGGCCTTTATGGACTCTGCCCCCTTTACGAGCACGAGCCTCCGCTCTGAAAAGGCCGGAAAGGTCGAGGCGGCCGAGATGACATCTCCGGCATCCAGGCCCTTGCCCTCGAAAGCGTGGAAGTTCATCGAGGCGAAGGGGCCTGAAAGCGCCTCCTTCCTTATCTCCGCGAGGCGGGCATCCGCGAGGTAGTCGTCGGTGCCGTAGAGATAGTATACGGGCTTCAAAGTCACTCAGAACCTCACCAGCATGCGTTCCTTTACGAGCCTTGCCGTGTCCCTGGCAAGCTTAAGGAGGGCCGCCGCCTCCCTCTCCCTGGTATCCGACGGGCTGGCCGTGTTTACGGTAAAGTCCTCGGAGTCCGCGACCCCGCTCGCCTGCCAGACGACCTCACCCGTGGCCCTCTTCATGATGCGGAGGTCCATTACGACCGTAAGCCTGTACTCCTGGGCCACGTCGCTCATTGAAAAGGATATCGGGGCTGTGTCGTACGACTTTATGGTCCCTTCCATTACGAAGTGCGCGTCCTCGGCAATACTTACGGTCGTAAGGAACTCGTTTACGAAAGCGGCGGTCACGCTTGACTCGATGTCCGGCTTTAGCGTGACGTTGGTGAATACCGGTATGTAGAGGCCCTCGACCCCGCCCGGCATGTTCCCCGCCTTGCCGGTCAGGTGATAGCCGCAGCCCGAAAGGACGAGGAGCGAGATGAGGAGCGCGACGGCAGTCCTCATGCTACCACCATGTTGACTATCTTGTCCTTCACGTACACGAACTTCCTCACTGCCTTCCCTGAAGTAAGCTCCGCTATCTTATCGTCCTGCATCACAAGCGACCTTGCCTCTTCCTCAGCCGCGCCGGCGGGTATCCTTACCCTGGCCCTCACCTTGCCGTTCACCTGCACCGGTATCTCGACCTCGTCCTCCTTAACGGCCCCCTCGCTCCACCTGGGCCAACCGGTCCGGTAGACCGGCTCCTGGTTGCCGAGCCTTTCCCAGAGTTCCTCGGAGATGTGCGGGGCAAAGGGCGCAAGGAGGAGGATTACTGCCTCGACGGCCTCCCTGAAGACTCTTGCCTCGATGGAATGCGGCTCTTTTCCATCAAGTTCAGTCTGGAACTGGTATAGAGCGTTCACGAGCTCCATTATCGAGCTTATGGCAGTGTTGAAATGGAACCTCTCCTCTATGTCCTGGGTGACCTTCCTTATGGTCCTGTGAGTTGCTGCGTACAGCTCCCTTGCCGACCCTTCGATCTTCAGGCCGGGCTCCAGGGGTATCGTTTCTTTCAAAAGTTCGACATTCTCGGTCGCGAGCCTCCAGACCCTGCCCAGGAACCTGTACGAGCCCTCGACCCCATCCTCGTTCCAGTCGAGGTCCTTCTCGGGCGGGGCCGCAAAGAGCGTAAAGAGCCTCGTGGTGTCGGCACCGTACCTCCCGATTATCCCGTCAGGGTCTATGACGTTCTTCTTGGACTTGGACATCTTCTCCACGGCCCCGGTCGCGACCGGCTTAGAGCAGAACTTGCATACGCCTCCGGCGGCCTCCTCGGGGTAGAGATAACCGTGCTCCTGGCAGCGGGTTATCTCCTTGCAGACCATGCCCTGGGTTAAGAGGTTTCGGAAGGGCTCGTCAAAGCCGTGGAGCCCCAGGTCGCGGAGCGCCTTCGTGAAAAAGCGCGCGTAAAGGAGGTGCATCACCGCGTGCTCTATGCCGCCTATGTACTGGTCCACGGGCATCCAGTACCGGGCTTCGTCTTCCCTGAACGGCAACTCCGACTCCTTGGGAGAGACGTACCTGAGGAAGTACCAGGACGAGTCGACGAAGGTGTCCATGGTGTCGGTTTCGCGCCGGGCAACCCCGCCGCACGACGGGCAGGCCGCGTTCACGAACGCTTCGGACGAGGCAAGGGGCGAGAGGCCCTTGCCGGTAAGCGAGACGTCCTCGGGGAGTATAACAGGGAGCTGGTCATACGGGACAGGGACGGCTCCGCACTTTTCGCAGTAGATAATCGGAATGGGGCAGCCCCAGTACCTCTGCCTCGATATGCCCCAGTCGCGGAGCCTGTAAGTTACGGCCTTTTCCCCCGCCTTTTTCTCCTCAAGGAGGCGCGTTATCGCCTCTTTTGCCTCTTCGCTCTTAATCCCGTTAACGGGGCCTGAGTTCACCATTACCCCGGGCTCGACGTAAGCCGCATCCATCTTCTCCGGGTCGAGCGCCTGACCGGGCGGGTTTATCACCGCCTTTACCGGCAGGCCGTATTTCCTCGCGAACTCGAAGTCCCTCTGGTCGTGCGCAGGGACCGCCATGACCGCGCCCGTGCCGTACTCCATCAATACGAAGTTTGCGGCGTATACAGGGACCCTGTCGCCTGTAAGCGGGTTCAGGCAGTACGCGCCTGTAAATACCCCCTCCTTCTCGACCTCGTCGGGGCTCACGGCCATGCGCTTCGCCTCAGCCTTTGCCCTTGCCGAGAAACTCTCCACCTCT
This sequence comes from Deltaproteobacteria bacterium UBA5799, assembly GCA_002418185.1. Lineage (GTDB taxonomy): Bacteria > Desulfobacterota > GWC2-55-46 > GWC2-55-46 > GWC2-55-46 > UBA5799. Next base: position 12,011 of record DIDN01000005.1, on the reverse strand, counting down.
TCCTTTCTCTCGGGCGCGGTTATCTTTTCGAGCAACGGGTGCCCGGCGGCAAGCGACATGAAGGTGACCCCGAAGAGGGTGTCGGGCCTTGTCGTGAATATCCTTATCGACTCATCCGAGCCCTCGACCCTGAAATCGGCCTCTGCCCCGACTGATTTGCCTATCCAGTTCCTCTGCATTACAAGCACGCGCTCGGGCCAGCCCGGGAGCTTGTATGTATGGTCAAGGAGCTCCTCCGCGTACGCGGTTATCCGGAAGAACCACTGCTCCAGCTCCCTCGTCTCGACGAGAGTGCCGCACCTCCAGCACCTGCCGTCCTCGACCTGCTCGTTCGCGAGCACGGTAGAGCACTCGGGGCACCAGTTGACGGACGAGCGCCTCTTGTAGGCGAGCTCCTTCTCGAAGAGCTTCAAGAAGAGCCACTGGTTCCACCTGTAATACTCGGGCGAGCATGTCGCGACCTCCCTCCCCCAGTCGTAGGAGAGGCCCATGCGCTTCAATTGCCCCCGCATGTTGTCTATGTTCTCGTACGTCCACTTCGCGGGGTGTATGCCGTGCTGGATGGCCGCGTTCTCGGCAGGCAGCCCAAAGGCGTCCCAGCCCATGGGATGAAGTACGCTCCTGCCGTTCATCATCAGGAACCTGGCGACCACGTCCCCGATGGAGTAGTTCCTGACGTGCCCCATGTGGATCTTCCCGGAAGGATACGGGAACATCTCGAGGACGTAGTATTTGCCGCCTGCGGCGCCGGTTGTCCTGAAGGCCCCGGCCTTCTCCCACTCGGCCTGCCACCTGGACTCTACCGACTTGTGGTCATACCTCTCGGACTTCTCTGCCATCTTCCCTCTCTATGGTGAAAACAGGTATCAACCAGGTTTTTTAACACACTATTTTACCATTTTTCAACGGGAAAGGGTTGCATGAAGCCGGCACTCGATGGTAATCGCTTCATGCAAGGCGACCGGTACCGGCATAAGCCCTTCCTTTCCACCGGCCTGTTCTGGTATCATACTCCCCCTGGAGGTTGTGGCCGTGAAAAAATTACTTTCAACGCTCCTCCTGGCCTTGCTCGCCGCGGCCTGCAACGACCAGGCCGGCAAGCCCGGCGGGAGCCTTTACGAGCCGAAGCTCGCACCGGGCAGCCCGGCAGTCGACTTCCTGTATAAAGACATGGACGGGACGCCGTTCAGGCTTTCGGAGGAAAGGGGAAAGGTGGTGCTCCTTTATTTCTGGAGGATGAAATGCGGGGAGTGCAGGGAGGAGCTTGAATCGCTCGACGTCCTCCAGCGGAAATACCGCGGGCGCGGTCTCGTGGTGGCCGCAATCGGGGCCGACTCCATGCACAGCGCCCCGCTCTTCAAGGTGCGGGAGTTCCTCGAAAACGAAGGGTTCAGCTTCATTAACATAAGGGACGAGGACGGCTACGTCGTAGAGGCGTACAGGGTCATGCGCGCCCCCGAGGCGTATGTCATCGGGAGGGACGGCAATATCGCCCTCGTCGTCAAGGGCCGGTCCGACTGGACCGGCGGAGAGACGACCAGTCTCATAGAGAAACTCCTTTCAGAGTAGAGGTGGGAAATGCTCAGCGCAATCAGAAAGCGGCGGTCTGTCAGGGTTTTCCTCAAGCGCGAGGTGGAGCCCAAAAAGCTCAAGGAGGTCTTGAAGGCCGCAATGTGCGCTCCGACTTCGTGGGGGACAAGGGCCTGGGAGTTCGTGGTAGTCGGCGACCGGGAAACAAAAAAAGCCCTCTCCTCTTCCACTGCTCACGCCCGCTTCGTCAAGAACGCTCCGCTCGTGGCGGTCATCTGCTATAATATTAAAAAAGGAAGGCGCTTCAGGGAGGACTCCTCCATAGCCGCTGAACACATACACCTCGAAGCCGTAAACCAGGGTCTCGCCTCCTGCTTCGTGCAGGTGGCCGATGCGGGCGACCCTCCGGGGAGCGCCGAGCCTTTCGTCAAAAAGCTCCTCGGCATACCCGATGAATACAGGATCCAGTGCATGATGCCCCTGGGCTACGCCGCCAGGGAGCCCGCAGAGCATACCGACGACGAGTTCGACCCCGGGAAAATCCATCGCGAGAGGTTCTGAGTGGCTCCTTTAAAGGCAGGGATCATCGGGCTCGGCCGCATGGGCAAGGCGATAGCCACGAGGCTCAAGGGCCAGGGCGTCGAGGTACATGCCTGGAACAGGACCCTTGCCAGGGCAAGCGAGCTTGACGTCATAGCGTGCGACACGCCTGCCGCGCTCGCCTCAAGGGCCGACGTCATATTCCTGAGCCTCTTTGACAGCGCCTCGGTCAGAGAGGTGCTGACCATGAGGAACGGCCTCCTTTCCGCAGAGGCGGCGGGCAAGCTGGTCGTGGACACGACCACCAACCATTTCAGGGACGTCATTGCCTTTCATTCGCTTCTCACCGAACGGGGCGGGGCCTACCTCGAAGCCCCGCTCATAGGGAGCATAATACCGGCCATGAGCGGGAGCCTTACGATACTCGCAAGCGGCGAGGAGAGCTCGTACAGGACCGCCCTACCCTATTTCGAAAAGCTCGGAAGCGCGATGTACTTTTTAGGGGAGCCGGGGCTTGCGACCAGGATAAAACTCGTGAACAACCTCCTCCTCGGCGCGTTCATGGCTGCAATAGCCGAGGCGCTCTCCTTGAGCGAAAAGGCCGGACTTGACAGGGCGACCGCCCTTGATATATTTTCGAACGGGGCTGGGAACTCCGCTCTCCTCGGAGCGAAGAAAGAAAAGCTCCTGAACGAGGACTTCGAGCCGCACTTCAAGTGCTCGCTCATGTACAAGGACCTCCACTATCTCCAGGACCTTGCCGCCACGCTTAAGACGCCGCTTTTCACGGCGAGCGTTGCAAAGGAGCTCTTTGCAGCGGCAGTTTCGAAGGGGGCCGGCGAAGAGGACTTCTCGGCCGTTTACAGGACGATAAGAAATTTCTGAAAGGACAGCCGTGTCGGACGCCGCAAAAGAAGCCATAAGGACAGAGGAATACAGGGAGGACATGGAGGCGCTCCTTGAGAGCTACGGGCTCGGCCCGGAGAGCCTCGAGTTCACGGACGGGTTCCCCGATGAGCCGCTCAGGGCCTCGAAGTGCCAGAAGATAGCCAGGAAGGTCTCCTTCAAAAGGACCATCGGCGCCGCGGAGAAGGAGGCCGCCCTCGCGGAGCTCCGGTTGTTTCCCGGCGAGGTGGATGCGCTCAAGGACGACTGGCTCTTCATAAAGCACACCCTTCTGAAGCACGTCTACTCCATACAGCACCGCTGGCAGCCCGACCACGAATGCGCCAAATGGGCCTTCTACCACCTTAAGCGCGTGTAATGCTGGTCGTGCCATTGCGAGTGACTTTAGCCCCGAAGCAATCTCAGGTACTCATTGCGGCATTGGGATCTTGCGGGCCTCCCCCTCCTTCAAAATCCCTACCATCTGCTCCTCCGTGTACCGGCTCTTCTTCATACCCAGCCTCCTTGTTTTAGAATGTTTTATTACGACTCCATTCTAATTACAAGTGGCACAGTTTTCGGGGGGCAGGTCCGCCTTACCAAAGTGGATAACAGTTCATTTTCCAAGAAAAAAGGGGTTACGGAAACTCCGTAACCCCTTGATTTAACTGGTCGGGGCGAGAGGATTCGAACCTCCGACCACTAGCACCCCATGCTAGTGCGCTACCAGGCTGCGCTACGCCCCGAATTTTTTTTAATTATAGTCCCTTTTTTTCAAAGGGGGAACAGGGGGATTCATAAAGAATTCAAGATAATGTCCCCTACCCCTCTTTAAAAAAGAGGGGTTTCAAGGCTAAAAAGCGAGATTGCTTCGCTACGCTCGCAATGACCGGAGTTGCTTTTTGACCTTCCCCGTTTTAGTTCTCGGGAATTTTTAAGGGGGCCTGCGGCCCCCGTACGATTCAATGGTCGGGTGCGCTATGCGACCAAAAAGATATTAGCACACCGCCCAACGCCTTTCCAGAAAAAACCCCGGGAAAAACCTCAGGCCAGCATCTTCCTTATGGACGCAAGCTCCTTTTTTATGGCCTTCAATGCGCCGTTCACCTTCTTTTCAGAAAAGCCGAGGTCCAGCTGCTTCGCGCGCTCGGCCTGTATCTCCTTGACCTTCTTCTTCGCCCCTTCGAGCGTGAAGCCTTCCTTGTAAAGAAGCCGCTTTATATCGAGAATCAGCTCTATATCGCGCCTGCTGTAAACCCTCTGCTTCGTTAGGGACTTCTTCGGGTTTATTATCCTGAACTCGCTTTCCCAGTACCTGAGGACATAGGGCTTGACCTTGGTGATGCTTGCGACTTCGCCGATCTTGAAATAGAGCTTTTCCGGTATCTGCGTCATCAGGGCCTTCAGGGGTTCTCTTCAACTGGGTGTCGAGAAAGCTTCCGTGGCTCATCGCGCCGCAGGGCCTTCGGGGCCGCGGCTCACAAGACCGATTGAAAACAGGCTTTAAGGCTATACTGCCGCTGTCGGCGTCTGCACCTGGGCGCCCTGGTTTATGGCTTTCTTGAGGAGCTGGCTCGCCTTGAAGGTCATGACCCTGCGCTCTTCTATGGTTATCTCGCTGCCGGTCTGGGGGTTTCTGCCCCTCCTGGCCCTCTTCTGGCGGATGGTGAAATTGCCGAAGCCGGAGATCTTGACCTTCTCGCCCGTCTCGAGGGTCGTCTTGATGGTCTCGAAAATCTCCTCGATTACGGTGGACACGTCCTTCTTTGAAAAGCCTACCTTCTCGAAGACAATCTCTACGATATCCGCCTTGGTCATGGTAAAACCTCCTCTTAAAAGCGGGACTGAATGCTGCGCATCATCATGAAACCCGGACTTCCGCCTTGAACCTCTCGAAAAGCGTCTTTACTACCCTGCCGTGCGTTTCCTCGACTTCCTGGTTGGTAAGGGTCCTCTCCCTTGACCGGTAGGTCACTCGGACCGCAAGACTCCTTGTCCCGGAAGGTATGTTCCGGCCATAGTATACATCAAACAATTCAACCGTTTCAATAGTTTTCAGGTCCGTCTTCCTAATGGCCTCCATGATATCGCCGAACGGCACACCTTCGGAGACTATGAAGGCTATGTCCCTGGCCGACTCAGGGAACCTCGGGAGTTCCCTGTATTTTTTCCCTTTGCCGGACGCCTTCTCTATCGGCTCGACATCCAGCTCGAAAACGTATGCGGGCTTACGGAGGCCGTAGCGGTCCAGGAGGTCGGGGTGGAGCTCGCCTAAAATCCCGGCGGGCTTGCCGCCGGCCTTGAGGGCGGCGGTTTTACCGGGATGAAGGAGCGGGTGCACCGCGGCCTCGAAGCGGGCCCCTTCCGCCCCCAGTCCTTCGAGCAGTCGCTCGACGACACCCTTGGTATCGAAGAAATCGACCGCGTCCTTCGGAAAGCTCCATCCCGGCTCGTAGCGAAGGCCGTAGAGGAGCCCCGCTACCTTCCATTTTTCCACGGGGACGCCTTCTCCGGGGACGAACGCCGGGGCCAGCTCGAATATCCTCAGGTCCTCGCGCTTGTGCGCGAGGTTCCGGGCCATGTTCTCAAGGAGCGACGGGATAAGGTCCGCCCTCATTACCGTCTGCTCCTCGGTAAGCGGGTTAAGGAGCTCGACACCCGCGCCCTCACCGGCCATGGCGAAAAGCTCCTTCGAGACGAAGCTGTAGTTCATGACCTCGGTAAAGCCGGCGCCTGAGAGGAGGCTTCTTATCCTCCGCTTGAAGGCCGTAGGCTTCCCGGTCTCGCCGGGGGCGACAGTCGCTATCGGTAATGTGGTCGGTATATTATTATACCCGAAAATCCGGGCGACCTCTTCCATGAGGTCTATCTCAGTCGTGAGGTCCATCCTGTATGTCGGAGGCAGGGCGCTTACCACCCCCGGCGAGGACTCGCGGGCCGATATGCCGAGCCTTCCGAGGATATCGAGCACCTGTTCCGTCTTTACCCCGATGCCGAGCACCCTGGATGCCCTTTCCGTACTGAAAGCTATCTCTGGAGGCGCGGCCTTTCCCGGATAGATGTCGATAGGGCCTTTGGCGGCCTTTCCGCCCGCGAGCTTGAGGATGAGGCTTGCGGCCATGTCCAGGGCCTTCGCGACCCCTTCGATATCGACGCCCCTCTCGAACCTGTAAGATGATTCGGTAGAGAGGGAGAGCTTCCTCGATGTCCTCCTTACGCTCGAAGGCTCGAACCACGCGCTCTCTATGAGGACCCGTTTCGTGGAGTCGGTCACTTCGCTGGGACTGCCGCCCATTACGCCGGCGAGGGCCGCAGGGCCGTTTTTATCGGCAATGACGAGCATCGAGGGGTCGAGCTTGCGCTCCTTGCCGTCTATGGTTATTATCGTCTCGCCTTCCCTTGCGGGCCTGACGTTTACGGAGGCCCCGTCGAGCCTGTCGAGGTCGAAGGCGTGAAGCGGCTGCCCTGTTTCGAGAAGGACGAGGTTCGTAACGTCGACCACGTTGTTTATGGACCTTACGCCGTGGGCTTCGAGCCTTGCCTTGACGTCGTCCGGAGAGGGGCCTATGGTAACGCCATCCACCACCCTTGCAGCGTACCTCCTGCATGGCGCGTCTTTTTCTATCGAGACGGCGGCGCACTCGCCTACGGGCCTCCCCGCCTCCTCGACCCTGAATTCCTTATCCTTGAAGGCGGCCCCGGTGACGGCTGCCGCTTCACGTGCCATGCCCCTAATTGAAAGGAGGTCCGCCCTGTTCGGGGTTATGCCTGCTTCCATCATGAAATCAGCACCCAATAGTGTCCGGAAGTCCACCCCGAGCGGCGCGTCCTCGGGGAGTATCATTATCCCCTCGGATGTGTCCTTGAGCCCCAGCTCCACCTCGGAGCACATCATGCCCTGGGACTCGACACCGCGTATTTTGGACTTCTTTATCTTGAAGCCGCCCGGAAGCTCGGCTCCCGGAAGGGCCAGGGCGACCTTATCCCCGGGTTTCATGTTCCTTGCGCCGCAGACTATAGAGAGTTCCTCCCTGTCGGTCCTCACCTTGCAGAGCGAGAGCTTGTCGGCGTTCGGGTGCCTCTCGCACTCAACGACCTGGGCGGTCACGACGTTCGTGAACCCGCCGCCGGTCTCGACGACCGACTCGATCTCGGTGCCGGTCATGGTGAGCCTTTCCGCGAGCTCGCGGGCGGGCGGCGCGCCTTCGAGGTACTCCTTGAGCCAGTTATAGCTGAAAAGCATTTTATTACCTTTTTGGAATAAGTTGTCGGATAAGAAAGGAAAAACAGAATACCTGCCGTCTGGCAAGCGAGATTCTTCGCTTCGCTCAGAATGACAAAAGCCTCTAAAACTGCTCCAAAAACCTCATATCGTTCTCGAAAAGGAGCCTCAGGTCGCCTATGCCGAACTTGAGCATAGCGACCCTCTCTACCCCGAGCCCGAACGCGAAGCCGCTGTATTCACCTGGGTCGTACCCGACTTTTCTAAAGACGTTCGGGTGTATCATGCCCGCGCCAAGTATCTCGAGCCAGCCCGAGCCCTTGCAGACCCTGCAGCCATTGCCGCCGCAGATGACGCACCTTATGTCCACCTCTGCCCCGGGCTCCACGAACGGGAAGAAGCTCGGACGGAACCTCACGGCTGTCCCGCCGAAAAGCCTTTCAAGGAAGAGCGTGAGCACGGCCTTCAGGTTTGCGAACGATATGTCCCTGTCCACCATGAAACCCTCTATCTGGTGGAACATCGGGGAATGCGTGAGGTCGGAGTCCCTCCGGTATACCGTGCCGGGGGCTATGACACGGAGCGGCGGACGCCCCTTCTCCATCACGCGTATCTGGACGGGGGAAGTGTGGGTGCGGAGCACCACTTCATCCGAGATGAAGAAGGTGTCCTGCATGTCCCTGGCGGGGTGGTCCTTGGGGAAATTGAGGGCCTCGAAATTATAATAGTCGAGCTCGACTTCGGGGCCCTCAGCTATGTCGAAGCCCAGGCCCGTGAAGATGTCTTCTATCTCGTCCGTTATCCGGGTTACCGGATGGAGCTTTCCGGGGCGGATGGACCTGCCGGGCAGGGTTATGTCAACCCGTTCCTTCTCGAGCCTTTCCCTCTTCTCGCTTTCATCGAATGCCGAGAGCGCGCCGTCGAAGGCCTCCTCGAGCCGGTCCTTAAGGTTATTTACGGCCTCCCCGGCCTTCTTTCTCTCTTCAGGCGGGAGGGAGCCGAGGCCCTTCAGAAGCTCCGCTACCTCTCCCTTCCTCCCGAGGTACCTGTTCCGGGCCTCCCTGAGGGACTCCCTTTCGGAGGAGGCCCTTGACAGCTCCTGGAGGGCTTCCCGCTCGAGGTCTTCGACTCTCCGGCTCATGCAGCGAGATTGGTCTTTGCTACCTCGACGACCTTGGCAAAGGCGGCCGGGTCCTTTACTGCCATGTCCGCCAGGGTCTTCCTGTCTATCTCGACGTTGGCCCGAAGCAGCCCGTTCATGAGGCGGCTGTAGGAGATGTCGTTCATCCTGGCTGCCGCGTTTATCCTGGCTATCCAGAGGCTCCTTATCTCCCTCTTCTTGGTCCTCCTGTGCGCGTACGCGTACACGAGGGCCCTGTCCACGGCCTCGGTCGCTATGCGGTAGAGCTTTCCGCGACCGGCCCTGTAGCCCTTTGCGGCCTTTAATACCTTCTTTCTCTTCTTCTTGGCGTTGACGCCTCTTTTGACCCTCGGCATAACTGCTCCTTGCTTGGTGATTTCATGCGGCGGGCCCGGTCATAACCCCGGGGGCCGGACGGCCCGCGCCCCGCCTCTATACCTGTAAATGGCCGGCCAGAGCGGCCGGACAAAGCCCCCCTTAACCGTAGGGCAGGAGCTTCTTTATGGAGTCCTCGTGCGTTTCCGAGATGAGGCCGGATTTCCTGAGCACCCTCTTGGCCTTGCTGGCCTTGCTCGTGAGGATGTGCCTCATGCCGGACTTCCCCCTCTTGACCTTGCCTGTGCCGGTTATCTTGAACCTCTTGGCGGCACCCTTGTTCGTCTTAAGCTTGGGCATTGCCTTCTATTCCTCCTGTGTTCCGGCCCCTGCTTCCTGGGCCGCTTCCTTTTGCGGCTTCTCGACCTTCTGGGGCGCCAGGATCATGCTCATGTTCCGGCCCTCGAGCCTCGGGGCCGACTCGATGACCGCCGTGTCCCTCAACTCTTCGGCCACCCTCTTGAGCATCCCCATGCCCAGCTCCGTGTGCGTTATCTCGCGGCCCCTGAAGATGATGGTGACCTTTACCTTGTCGCCCTCGTTCAGGAACCTCTTTATGTTCCGGAGCTTGAACTGGAAATCGTGCTCACCGGTCTTGCCACGGAGCTTCATCTCCTTGATGCTGATTACGCTCTGCTTCTTCTTCGCTTCCTTGGCCTTCTTGCTCGACTGGTACTTGAACTTGCCGTAGTCCATGATGCGGCAGACCGGCGGGTTCGCGGTCGGGGCCACCTCTACGAGATCAAGCCCCACGTTCTCGGCCGCGGCGAGCGCGTCCCTGGTGGCCATGACCCCGAGCTGGTTGCCCTCGGCGTCGATGACCCTCACCTGCGGCACCCTTATCATCCTGTTTATTCTCGTGGTATCCCTTGCTATGAAAAATCACCCCCTAACTATTTCGGGCCTGTGCGGCCTTAAAGCATACAGAATCGGAACGGGAAAACTGCCTCCAGGTCAGCCCGCCTGAGAAGCGGGCCTGTTCTCGGCCTTCACGACCGCAAGGAACTCGTCGACGGTCATGGACGGAAGCGTTGCCCCTCCGCGGAGCCTCGGGGAGACCTGCCTTGACTCGGACTCCTTGTCGCCGATTACGAGCTGGTACGGGACCTTCCGGAGCTGCGCCTCCCGTATCTTGAACCCGAGCTTCTCGTTCCTTACGTCGAGCTCGGCCCTTATGCCCTCGGCCTTTAGCTTCTTGTGGACCTCGCTGGCGAAGTCGTCGTTCCTCTCGGTAACAGTAAGGACTATGGCCTGCACCGGGGAGAGCCACACCGGGAACGCGCCCGCATAGTGCTCCACAAGGCAGCCGAAGAACCGCTCGAGCGAGCCCATGAGCGCCCTGTGGACCATTATGGGCCTGCTCTCCCCGCCGTTCTCGTCCCTGTACGTGACGTCGAACCTTTCCGGCAGGTTGAAGTCGGCCTGTATGGTCGAGCACTGCCACGCCCTTCCGAGGACGTCCTTTATCTTTATGTCTATCTTCGGGCCGTAGAAGACGCCCTCGCCAGGGTCTATGCTGTACTTAAGCCCCTGGGCTTCGAGAGCCCCCTTTAGCGCCGCTTCGGCCCTGGCCCAGTTTTCGAGGCTCCCGACGTATTTCTCGGGCCTGGTGCTCAAGTATATATCAAATTCGTTGAATCCAAAAGAATTTAATACAAAAAGGGTGAACTTCAAGACCCCTTTTATCTCGTCCTCGAGCTGCGCCGGGGTCATGAATATGTGCGCGTCGTCCTGGGTGAAGCCCCGGACCCTCAAAAGCCCGTGCAGCGCTCCGGAGCGCTCGTATCTATATACAGTCCCGAGCTCCGCGTAGCGTATGGGCAGGTCCCTGTAGCTCCTGAGCCGGCTCTTGTAGATGCTTATGTGGAACGGGCAGTTCATTGGCTTGACTATGTAGTCCTGCCCCTCGACGTCCATGGGGGAGAAGAGGTTCTCCCGGTAGAACTCCCAGTGCCCGCTCGTCTTCCAGAGGCCCGCCTGCGCTATGTGCGGGGTGTATATTATCGAGTAATCGGCCCTGGCGTGCTCCTCCCTCCAGAAGTCCTCTATTACGCCCCTTACGACCGAGCCGTTCGGGTGCCAGAGGACGAGCCCCGCGCCTATGTGCTCGTTCGTGGAAAAGAGGTCCAGCTCTTTTCCGAGCTTCCTGTGGTCCCTCCTCTTCGCCTCCTCGATCCTCTCGATGTAGGCCTTCAGGTCGTCTTTATTGGCAAAGGCAGTGCCGTAGACCCTCTGGAGCATCCTGCGCTTTTCATCGCCCCTCCAGTAGGCCCCGGCTGCCCCGGTGAGCTTGAAGGCCTTTATCCAGCCGGTAGAGGGGATATGCGGCCCCCTGCAGAGGTCGACAAAGCCCGAGTGCCTGTAAAGGCTCACCTCGCCATCGGGGAGCTCGTTGATTATCTCTTCCTTATAAACCTCCCCCATGCCGGAGAAGAGCTTCAGGGCCTCTTCCCTTGAGACTGCCTCTCTCGCGAACGGGTGGTCGCCCTTTATTATCTCCCCCATCCGTTTTTCTATCTTCTCGATGTCCTCGGGGGTGAAGGGCTCGTCGACCTCGAAATCGTAGTAGAAGCCGTCCTCTATGGCAGGGCCAATGGCTATCCTGGCGTCCTTGTAAAGCGACTTCACCGCCTCGGCCATGACGTGCGCCGCGGAGTGGCGGAGTATCTCAAGCCCTTCGGGCGATTCCAGCGCCACTGGCTCGACCTTCACAGCCCCGTTCCCGGCGCCGAGCCGGGACCTCAAGTCCCTTGCCGCGCCGTCCACCCTGGCCGCCACGGCCTTCTTCAGAAGGCCCTTGTCATGGGCCTTCAAGACTTCGAAGAGGCTCGCCTCCGGCGCGAACTCTTTTTCCTCCCCGGTCGGGAAAATCACTTTTACCATCAATGACCCTATTGCCCAGCTCCGTTTCCGTGAAATCAACAAAAGGCATCAGCCGCCACGAGCGGCGCAAAAAACGCCTGCCGCAGTGGTGCATGATACCTTGGATTGCAAATGGTAGGCACGGGCGGTTTCGAACCGCCGACCTCTACCGTGTCAAGGTAGCGCTCTAACCAACTGAGCTACAGGCCCNNGCTCTACCCCTGAGCTACGCGCCTATGAGAACCAGCATCTTCCCGGCAGTCCGGACCGCGCTCATGCAGAGCACAAGGCCATGCTCACCGGTTCATATGGGACAGGACCTCCCGGGCCGATGAGTTAATCCTGGGGGAAAGAACATAGAACCTGAATATATAAACATTTTTGGAGATTTTGTCAAGACAGATTATGGCCCGGCGGCCCTGCCGTCATCTCCGCTTGAGGTTCCACGCATATTTT